>NZ_VCMY01000038.1:0-56900 GCF_005924235.1 Mycobacterium sp. DBP42 | reverse complement strand
CTTCCTCAGCTGCCGGGGCCTCCTCGACGGCCGGTGCCGGTGCCGCCGCGGCGGCCTTGGCCTCTGCCTCGGCGCGTGCCTCGGCCCGCTTCTCGGATTCCTTTGCCGCCGTGCCCTTCTCGGGCAGCGTGACGGCGCTCTTGTCCAGTGAGTTCAGCAGCAGCTGAGCCACGTCGAGCACTTCGGCCTTCTCGACGTCGCGGGCAGCGGCCACGTCGTCGACACCGTCGGTGATCATCACGCGGCAGAACGGGCAGCCGGTCGCGATGGTCGAGGCGGTGTCCATCGCCTCTTCGGTGCGCTCGACGTTGACGCGCTTGCCGATGTGCTCTTCCATCCACATCCGCGCACCACCGGCACCACAGCACAGGCCGCGGTCGGCGTGGCGGGGCATTTCCTTGAGCGTCACGCCGGAGGCCTCGACCAGCTCACGCGGAGCCTCGTACACCTTGTTGTGGCGACCCAGGAAGCACGGGTCGTGGTAGGTGACCTCGGGCCCGCCGGTGGACTTGACCGGCACCAGCTTCTTGTCCCGGACCAGGCGGTTCAGCAGCTGCGTGTGGTGCACGACGGTGTAGTTGGCACCCAGCTGCGGGTACTCGCGGCCGATCGTGTTGAAGCAGTGCGGGCAGGTGACGATGATCTTGCGATCGACTGTCTCGACACCCTCGAACAGCTCATTGATGGTCTCGACGTTCTGCGCGGCCAGCTGCTGGAACAGGAACTCGTTGCCGGACCGGCGAGCCGAGTCGCCGGTACAGGTCTCACCGGTACCCAGCACCAGGAACTTCACCCCGGATGCCGCCAGCAGTTCGGCGACGGCCTTGGTGGTCTTCTTGGCCCGGTCCTCGTAGGCGCCGGCACAACCGACCCAGAACAGGTACTCGAAGCCGTCGAAGCTCTCCACGTCCTCGCCGTAGACCGGCACGTCGAAGTCGACCTCGTCGATCCAGTTGGTGCGGTCCTTGGCGTTCTGGCCCCAGGGGTTGCCCTTGGTTTCCAGGTTCTTGAACAGCACGCCGAGCTCACCGGGGAACTCCGACTCGACCATGACCTGGTAGCGGCGCATGTCGACGATGTGGTCGATGTGCTCGATGTCGACGGGGCACTGCTCGACGCAGGCACCACAGTTGGTGCAGGACCACAGCACGTCGGGGTCGATGACGCCACCCTGCTCGGCGGTGCCGACCAGCGGACGCAGCGCCTGCTCGGGGCCGGAGCCTTCGATACGCGCGTAGCCGTCCTCGGGCACGCCGTGGCCGTGCAGGCTGTCGCCCAGCTTGGCGAAGTCCACCGAGCCCTCTTCGGGCATGGGCTTGCCCTCGATGATGTACGGAGCCTTGGCGAACAGGTGATCGCGAAGGTTCATGATCACGAGCTTGGGAGACAGCGGCTTACCCGTGTTCCAGGCCGGGCACTGCGACTGGCAGCGACCACACTCGGTGCAGGTCGCCATGTCGAGGTTGGCCTTCCAGGTGAAGTCCTCGATGCTGCCCTTGCCGAACACCGCGTCCTCGGCAGGATCCTCGAAGTCGATCTTGTCGCCCTTGTATTCCATGGGCAGCAGCGGACCGAGGCCGTCGGGCAGACGCTTGAAGGTGACGTTGATCGGGGCCAGGCCGATGTGCAGGTGCTTGGAGTGCAGCACGATCAGCAGGAAGGCCAGCATGACGCCCAGGTGGGCCAGCAGCGCGATGGTCTCCAGCCACACGTTGGCGGTGTGGCCCAGCGGGGCCAGCAGCGCGGCCATCGCATCGGAGAAGAAGGCGCCCGACTGGTAGGGGAAATCCTCGTCGAGCACGTTGACGGCCGCACCGCGGAACACCGCGTAGGTGGCGATGACCAGGAAGATCATGATCAGGATCGTCCAGGCGCCGCCGTTGTGCGAGCCGTAGAAGCGGGAATCGCGGCCCAGTTGCTCGGGGTTCTTCCGGATGCGGATGATCGCGAAGACGATGATGCCGGCCAGCACGGCGACGGCGAAGAAGTCCTGCAGGAAGCCCAGCACGGCCCAGCGGCCGACCAGCGGGATGTGGAACTCGGGGTCGAACAGCACGCCGTAGGCCTCGAGGTACACCGTCGCCAGGACGAAGAAGCCCCACATGGTGAAGAAGTGCGCGAGGCCGGGGATCGACCATTTCAGCAGCTTCGACTGCGCGAAGACTTCCTTGTTCTGGTTCAGGAAGCGGGTGACGAGATGGTCCTTGCGGCCGCGCTCGTCACCGACCTTCTGTCCCGAGCTGATCAACTTGGTCAGCCACAACACACGCTTGCCGGCGAACGCCAGCACGACGAGCGTTGCGAGCACACCGAGAATCAGCCGCGACACAGCCAGTGTGTGTTCGAGACTCTCCACAGAAACGCCTCCATTCGCGAGTTACTCGCGGGTAACTTGGGCATAGTTACCCGTCGGTAACTTAGCTTCCTTCAGCTCATAGTGACATTTAGGTGTTTCGTACCGCTACCGAGGCTTACCTAACTTCGAGCGCACTGTGGTATAGCTCTCAGCCCTGCGGGGCCAGCATCGCCCGCAGCATCGACAGCATTTCGGTGCGTGACTCGGCACCTAGACGCCGCCGGATGCGGGCCACATGGTGCTCGACGGTCTTCGCCGAGATGAACAATTGACCGCCGATGTCGCGGTAGGGCATCCCGAGCAGCAGCAGTTCGGCCACTTCCCGCTCGCGGTCGGACAACTTGGTCGACGACGCGGCGGAGGCGGCCTGGGGTGCGGTGGGCGGCGCGGCCGACGCCGCCGGGGTGCCGTCCGCCTCTTCGACCGCAGTGGTCTGCTTGAGATCGCGGGCCAGCTGCAGCATGGCCTGCGAAACCCGCGCGTCCGGAGTCTGCAGCGCGGCCTGGCTGGCCAGCCGGGTGCCATCCCAGGTCAGGCCGAACTGCGAGAGGGCCCGGGCCGCGGCGGTCACCTCATCGATGTCGACATGGTTGGCCAACACCCGCAGCCAGGTGCGCCCCCCGTTGGCCAGCGCCCGGGCGAAGGCGCTCTGCCCGGCCGCAGCCGTCAGCGCCTGCCCGTGCGGGGCGACGGCGCCAGGCGAGTTGGCCAGGATCCCGGCGTGCACGCCGGCCCAGTGCAGGGGTACCGACCACAACACCGGAGTCCCGAGCGCTGCGAGCAGCTCCCACGACTCGGCCAGCGCGTGCTCCAGGCGGTCTACCTGCCGCATACGAGCCCCGGCCACCCACAACTCACCGAGCGGCAACAGGGAGAACAGGTCGATCGAATACTCGGCGAGCACCTCCACCGCGGCATACCAATATTTCTGCACCGCGCCGCTGTCACCGCTGCGCCGGGCGATCGCCGTACGTAAGGCGGCAGCCCACAACGCGTCGCGCCGGTGCAGATCCTCACCCGCTTCGGCGGCGGCGACGTCGGCCCCGGCGGCGGTGAGCTGGCCGTCCTGCATCTTCACCCAGCCCAGCAGCAGACGATGCCGGGCCGCGCTGAACGCCTCATCTGGGCCGCCGGCCCGCACCGCCCGGCTGATCACGCTGCGTGCCCGCACCGAGTCGCCGCCGTGCAGCGCGGCCAGGGTGACCAACGCCGCCGGCGTGTCGGGGCCGACGCCGCCGGCCTGATACTCGGACGTGACCGCCTGTCCCAGCCGCGCCACGGTCACGGCGAACGGCTGATCCAGCGACAGCACCAAACCTTCGGCCAGGCTGCGGGCCGCGCGCGCGGTCGAGGTGGGCGGCCCGGCTGCCTCGGTGCTCGACGACGCCCGGGCCGCGTCCGCGTCACCGGCCGCGAGGAACGCTGTCGTGCTCGCTGAACTGACCAAGATGTCCGGGTACGGGCCGAGCCACCGGAACAGATCGGCGGCCTGGGCCGCGCTGCCGTCGTGCATGGCGACGCTGGCTGCGATCCGTACCGCGGTGGCCCGTTCATCGGAGTCTTCGGAGCCGAGCAACTCATCGGCCATCCGTGCCGCGGTGGTGCAATCGCCGGCCAGTGCCAGCGCGTCGGCCAGCCGGGTGCTGACCGCCGCCGCGCCCGCGGTGACCGCGGCGCGGTAGAGGCGTGCCGCGCGCGCAGGCCGGGCGCGATTGTGAGCAGCGTGCTCGGCCAGCGCCTCGGCCAGCCGATCGTCACGCAGGCCGTGTTCGGCCAGCCGCACCGCGAGGTCGGCAGACAACGTGGACAGTTCGAGTTGTGAAGCGAGAAGGGACATCTCGATCTCGTGGTGACGAGCGGCGCCGGCGATCTGGGCGAGTGACTCGTGAACCATGCGCACGAACCGGCGATCGTGCGACGGCTCCACCAATCCGGCGGCCCGGGCCCGATCCACCAGCGCCGACGCCTCGGCGCTGCTCAACCGCAGCGCGGCCGCCACGTCGTCAGGGCCGAGGTCGTGACTCAACGACAGGATCAACAGGGCATCGCGGGCGTCCTCGTCAACGCGGCGCAACCGCTGCAGCAGGGCGAATCGGGCCGCGTCGGCCGGCGCCTCGGCCGCGGCTGCCGCCGCCAACAGAAACGGCAACCCCGCGGTCACGCCCAGGACCGACTTGACTGTCTCCTGGGTGGCCGGGGTGCCCACCGCTGAGCTCAGAACCCGGCCCACCTCGACGGGGGGCAGCGGGCCCAGCCGTACCGGGGGGTTTTCCCGTTCCAATGCGGTGGCCAACGCGAGCAGTGCCGGGCGGTGTGCCAACGGCTCGCTCGCCACCACGACAGTCGCTCCCGGATCGGCGACTTTCTCTGCAAGACAGTCGATTTCACCGTCATCGAGCAGATGCGCATCGTCGATGACGAACGCCGCTTCGGGTGCGTCGTCCGGTCGGGGAGCCCGGGTCAACACAACCCGGTCGGCCGCGCGCAGTACCCCGCGAAGCTGGGCGAGCACGGTGCTCTTTCCAGTTCCGATGCCACCGGACACCAGCAGCTTGACCGGTGCGGTCGGGCCGGCCAGTACGGCCTCGATCGCCGGCCGGGCAGCCAATGCGAGCTCCGGAACGGGCTCCGGTGCGGTCATCGGTGTCCGCCTAGGCGCCGCCGTCGCCCTCCGCCGCAGTCGTTGTGACCGGCTGCTGGGTGGTGGTCGGCGGCTGTGTCGTTGTCGGTGGCTGGGTTGTCGTCGTCGGCGGTTGCGTCGTGGTGGTCGTGGTGCGGGTGGTCGTGGTCGTCGGCGCCGTGGTGGTCGTCGTGGTCGTTGTGGTGGTTGGGCTGCTCGTCGTGGTGGTTTCCGAGGATGTCGTCGTCTCCGGCGGCGGCGGGGGCGGCGCCACGACGGTGGTCGTCTTGACCCCGTCGGGACCCTCGGTGACGGTCGTGATCGGCTCAGGCGGTGGCCCTTCCGGAGACGGGCCCATCGAATAGGTGGTGCTGGTCTCGGTGACCGGAGTCGAATCCCCTTCGGAGCTGGTCAATGTCACCGCGAGGCCGCCGGCAGCCAGCAGGGCGGCCGCTGCCGCAGCCCCGAACAGGATCGGTGGGCGTTTGTACCAGGCGAGTGGAGCCGGGCCGGAGTCGAACATCTCTTCGTCGTGGCTGAACTCGACGGGTGGTCGTGCCGCCGTGTTGCCCGCAGGCGTCTCGTACTCGCTGCCCGCATACGGCACCGGCTCGTTGCCGGGTGCGTCGTCTTGGGACCAGGCCAGCGCCCCGAAGTTTCCCGAGTCGGCGTTGGCAGAGGGGCCCAGTCCCGTCGGGGCCATGCCGGTCGGAGCGTCGGCGGCGGCGACCTCGGGAGCCAAACCCGTTGGTGCGTCGGCGGCCGCCACGATGGGTGCCATCCCGGTGGGCGCGCCCGCGTCGATGACCCGTTCGGCCACCAGCGTGGCCCCCGCCGCCACACTGAACTGCGGGCGGGCGGTGGTGGCGACCGCAGAGCGTAACCGTTCCGACAGCCGTTGGGTGACAAGCGGAATCGCCGCACCCCCGCCGACGGTGGCTACCGCGTTCACGCTCGACAGCGCGATGTTGTTGCGCTGCAACGTGTCTTCGATGGTGTCCAGCAGGCCGGCCAGCGGTGCGGACATGAGTTGTTCGAGTTCGGAGCGGGTCACCCGGACATCGGAGTTGAACCCCGGCAGCTCGGTGTGAACCACCGTGGCGGTATCGGCCGACAACCGCTCTTTGGCCTGGCGGCATTCGGACCGCAACTGGGCAAGCGAGCCCACCGCGGCGGTGCCTGCCGGATCGGCATCGCCGGCCGCGGCGACTCCGCTGAGCACATGGTTGAGCAGCGCCTGGTCGATCAGGTCGCCGGAGAAGTCTGGATAGCGCACCGTCGGGCCGATGGTGGCGAACGCCGCGCCCGCGTCGGCCAGCGTGACGCTGGTGCCGCTGCCGCCGAAATCGCACAACACCACGACACCCTCGGTGGGCAACCCCGGATCAGCCTGCAGGGCCGCCAGTGCGGTCAGCGAGTCCGGCACCAGGCCGGGCGCCGCACCGGAGGGGGCGAGCGCGGGATAACGCGGCAGCACATCGCGCAGGGCGCTGACGGTGTTCTGACCCCAGTGCGCCGGGACCGCGATCACCACCGGCGTCCCGCCACCGGCCAGGCGTGCCATCGCGGCCAGCGCCTCGCCCAGCACCAGCTCACCGCGGTGCTGGGACCCGTCGGCCGCGACCAGTGGAACCGGGTCACCGACCCGCTCCACGAAGCCGGCCAGCGGCAGCCCGTGGCCTGTGTAATCGCCCACGTCCGGGGCACGGTCGTTGTGCAGGGTGAGGATCGATCGGCGGATCACCGGTTGGCGACCCTCGCGGGCTGCCACCAGGTTGGTCATCCCGATCGACAATCCCAGTGAGTCGGTCATCAGGCGTCACTCCTGTTGTCTCGGCCGAACCTCACCCTAGCCGCTGGGGCGTGCCGAGCCGGTGATTGATCCCCTAGTGGCGTCAATCCCCTAATGGCCAGCCCCCTAATACGTGGACGGAAGGGGTGGGTTCGGCACCGATCCCAGCGCCCGTGCAGCTGGCTAGCATTCAAATCGAACTGTTGAGGAGGTGGAGCATGGCGAACACATTGCTGGACTTTGTGATGGCGCTGGTACGCGACCCCGATGCCGCGGCCCGCTATGCCGCCGACCCGGCGCAGGCGATCGCCGATGCCCATCTGACCGATGTGACCAGCACTGATGTCAACAACCTGATTCCTGTCGTGTCGGAGTCGCTCTCGGCGACCGGCGCCGGTGGCGGGTTCGGCGATCTCGGTGCCGCCGACGCGGGCGGCAACGTGTGGGCCAGCGGTGCGGCGACCGCGGCATTCGACGCCTTCGGTGATCATGTGCCCCTCGATTCCCCCAACGACGCCTGGGATGCCACGGCCGGCCACGTCATCGACCAGCCGGGCTCGCTGGACGATCTCGCCACCTCGGTGTCGTCAGGGTCGGCCATCGATGACGGCGGCCTGGCGAATCACCCGCTCGATGATCTGTCGCTGCAGCTCAACGAGCCCGCTATCGAGGATGCGCCCATCGTCGATCCGGCGTCGGCGCCTGATTGGGCCCAGCCGGTCATCGATGACCAACACCCCACCGACGGTGGCGCGGGATTCGACATCTTCGACTGACTTCTCGCCACGTCACGAAACGCACGACCCTTGTGGTCGTGCGTTTTTTGCGTTCACCTGCGAAAACGTCAATAGTCCTTGGGCCGAACCCGCCACCCCTACCGATCCCCTAATCCCCTATTGGGGCCGCCCCCTGTACCCCGAGTAGGGGCGATACGGGGAGGGGAATCGACCCCGTTTCCGGGGCCGCCGCCGATCCATAGATTGGTCTCCAGATCGCCGGAGAGCCCGGCGGGGGACTTCGGAAAAAGAATTTCCCGACAACAACCGAAAGGGTTGGAGCAATGGCAATCTCTCTGATCGACTTCATCCTCGACCTGTTCCGCAGCCCGGCTTCCGCCGCCTCGTTCATCGCCGATCCGGACGGCAGCTTGCGTGACGCAGGCCTGCCGAACGTGACCGCGGCCCAGCTGCACGCCGTCGCCGCCACCGCGGCCCCGGCCGGTGTCCTGCTCGGCGGCGGCAACCCGGTCGTCGGCCTGCAGCGCGCAGTCGCCGACCACCACAGCATCCCGGCTTCGTTCGGCAACCAGGTCGCCTCGCCCTTCTCGCCGCAGACCCAGGTGGCCAGCAACAACACCACCGATTGGGCCAGCCACAACGACACCGATTTCGCCAGCAACAACCACACGCCGATCATGAGCCCCAACCAGGACGCCGGCGCCAACGCCCAGCAGGGTGCGTTCAACCTGGGCTTCGGTGACATCACCCTCGGCGACAAGAGCACCAACACCGCCACCAACGGCGGCGTGGTGGTCGACGGCGACAACGACGGCGACATCGTCAGCGGTGACGGCGCGGTGCTCGGTGACGGCAACACCATGAACAACGGCGACATCTGGGCCGGTGCCGGTTCCAACGTTGCCGTCGGCAAGGACAACGACATCGAGGACAACTCGCAGACCGCCGGTGGCGACCTGATCTCCGACAACGAGGGCCCGGTCATCAGCGACGTCGACATGAGCGGTGGCCACGGTGGTGGTGCGTCCGGTGGTGACAGCCTGATCGGTATCGGAAGCGGTGGTGCGTCCGGTGGCGACGGTGGCAACGCCGGCTCGATCATCCTGACCGACGCCTCGACCACTGCCGTGGGCGGCAACCAGACCTCGGTCGACGGCGACTACGGCAGCGACAACACCCAGGACAACTCCGTCAGCACCTCGGTGGAGACCGAGACGCACTCCAGCGTCGAGGACAACTCGTCGTCCTACGAGTCGAACATCGCCTCGGGTAACGAGACCGCCCTCGGTTCGGGTAACGAGACCAACACCGCGCTCGCGTCGGGCAACAGCTACGACACCAGCTCGGCGTTCGGCTCGGGCAACAGCTATGACGGCAGCTCGGCATTCGGCTCCGGCAACAGCTTCGAGTCGCAGTCCGACACCGATGTCGCGTCGAGCAACTCGACCAACACCGGGTTCGACGCCTTCTGATCCGATCCCACAAGGGGCGGGGACCATCCGTTACGCGGGTGGTCCCCGTCCCATTGGCGCGCCTACGGTTGAGCTCGGCAGGAGGGAACTTTGATGACGCAACCCAGTACGGCGAACGGGCCGGCCAGACCGGTCAAGGTGATCGCCGAACTCATCGACCACACCAGCACGATCGCCGCCACTTATGACCGCGGCGACCTGGTGGAGCGGCTGCGCGTTGCCAAGGTGCGCATCAGCGACCCGCAGATCCGGGTGGTGATCGCCGGCCAGCTCAAGCAGGGTAAGAGCCAGCTGCTGAACTCGCTGCTCAACATTCCGGTGGCCCGCGTCGGCGATGACGAATCCACAGTGCTGGCCACCGTTGTCTCCCACGGCGAACAGCCGTCGGCCCGCCTGGTGGTGGCGCGGCCCGACGGCGCCGAACCTGAACTGATCGAGATCCCGCCCTCGGAGGTGACCAACGACCTGCGTCGGGCCCCGCAGGCAGGCGGCCGCGAGGTGCTGCGCATCGAGGTCACCGCCCCGAGCCCGCTACTCAAAGGCGGGTTGGCTTTCGTCGACACCCCCGGCGTCGGCGGCCTTGGGCAGCCGCACCTTTCGGCGACCCTGGGCCTGCTGCCCGACGCCGATGCGCTCCTGATGGTCAGTGACACCAGCCAGGAATTCACCGAACCGGAGATGACCTTCATTCGGCAGGCAATCGAAATCTGCCCGGTGGCAACGATTGTCGCGACCAAGACCGACCTGTACCCACATTGGCGCGAGATCGTCGGCGCCAATACCGCGCACCTGCAACGGGCGGGCATATCGACGCCGATCACCCCCGTTTCTTCCGTGCTGCGCAGCCACGCGATCCAGCTCAACGACAAAGAACTCAACGAGGAATCGAACTTCCCGGCCATCGTGAAGTTCCTGTCCGATCGGGTGCTGACCCGTGAGAGCGACCGGATCCGTGATCAGGTGGTCGCCGAAATCCATTCGGCGGCAGAACATCTTCTGCTGGCCGTGGAGTCCGAGCTGTCCGCCTTCACCGATCCGAACGAGCGAGAGAGACTCACCGCCGAGCTGGAACGGCGCAAGCAAGAAGCCCAAGACGCCCTGCAGCAGACCGCGCTGTGGCAGCAGGTGCTCAACGACGGCATCACCGACCTGACCGCCGATGTCGAACACGATCTGCGCAACCGGTTCCGCAACATCACCCAGCACGCCGAGAAGGTGATCGACACCGGCGATCCGACCCTGAACTGGGCCGAGATCGGCTCGGAGCTGGAGGAAGCCGTGGCCACCGCCGTCGGCGACAACTTCGTCTGGGCCTACCAGCGCGCTGAGGCGCTGGCCGCCGAGGTGGCCCGCACCTTCACCGAGGCGGGGCTGGAAGCCGTGCAGCTGCCGCAGATCGATGCCCGCGACATGGGCGCCGGGTTCGGAGAGATGAAATCGCTGGCCAAGCTGGAGGCCAAACCGATCAAGGCCGGGCACAAGGTCATCACGGGCATGCGCGGTTCCTACGGCGGCGTGCTGATGTTCGGCATGCTCACATCCTTCGCCGGACTCGGCATGTTCAACCCGCTGTCACTGGGTGCCGGCCTGGTGCTGGGCCGCAAGGCATACAAGGAGGACATGGAGAACCGCATGCTCCGGGTGCGCAGCGAGGCCAAGACCAACATGCGCAAGTTCATCGACGACGTCGCATTCGTGGTCGGCAAGGAATCCCGGGACCGGCTCAAAGGGATCCAACGGCAACTGCGCGACCACTACCGGGGGATCGCCAACCAGACCACCCGCTCGCTCAACGAGTCGCTGCAGGCCACGCTCGCCGCGGCCAAGACCGAAGCGAATGAACGCAACAACCGCGTCCGGGAACTGGAACGTCAGAAGAACATCCTGACCCAGGTGGTCGACCACGCGAAGAACCTGGCCAACCAAGCCCCACTAGGCTCCAACAGTTAGCTTCGATTTCGTTTTCTGGTTGGAAGGGTTGGACTCCGCAGCGTGAGCACGGCCGATCAGGTGCGCTCAATTCTGGGCGGCACCATCAACGCATACCGGGGTGATCCGGCTTACCGCAATCGGCCCGATGTGCACAACGAGCTCGACCGCATCGGACGAAGGCTCAACCAGCCGATCCGCATCGCGTTGGCCGGCACGCTCAAGGCGGGTAAGTCGACGCTCGTCAACGCCCTGGTCGGGGAGGACATCGCGCCTACCGACGCCACCGAGGCGACGCGCATCGTCACCTGGTTCCGGCACGGTCCCACACCGAAGGTGACCGCCAATCACCGCGGCGGGCGGCGGGCCAATGTGCCGATCGCACGGGATCCGCATGACCGCGGTCTGACCTTCAGCTTCACCGGGCTGAACCCCGAGGACGTGGTGGACCTCGACGTCGAATGGCCGGCAGCTGAGCTCGTCGACACCACGATCATCGACACCCCGGGCACCTCGTCGCTGTCGCGCGACGTGTCGATGCGCACCCACCGGCTCCTGGTGCCCGAGGACGGCGTGCCGCGCGTCGATGCCGTCGTGTTCCTGCTGCGCACTCTCAATGCCGCCGACATCGCCCTGCTCAAACAGATCGGTGAACTCGTCGGTGGCTCGTCCGGCGCGCTCGGTGTGATCGGTGTGGCCTCCCGGGCCGACGAAATCGGTGCCGGTCGCATCGACGCGATGATGTCGGCCAAGGACGTGGCCAAGCGGTTCACCGAGGAGATGGACAAGACCGGGATCTGCCAGGCCGTCGTCCCGGTGTCCGGTCTGCTGGCCCTGACCGCCCGCACCCTGCGGCAGAGCGAATTCGTCGCACTGCAGAAGCTGGCCAGCGTCGAACCTGCTCAACTGACGAAAGCGATGCTTTCGGTGGACCGGTTCGTGCGTGAGGACAGTGCCTTGCCGGTCGACGCGGCCACCCGCGCGGCGCTGCTGGACCGGTTCGGCATGTTCGGCATCCGAATCTCGATCGCGGTGATGCACGCGGGAGTGTCGGACTCCGTTGCCCTGGCCGACGAACTGTTGGAACGCAGCGGCCTCATTGCCTTGCGTGACGTGATCGACCAGCAGTTCGCGCAACGCTCGGAGCTGCTCAAGGCGCACACCGCGCTGCTGTCGTTGCGGCAGTTCGTGCAGCACAACCCGATCTACGCGACCCCATACATTCTGGCCGACATCGACCCGCTGCTGGCCGACACCCATGCCTTCGAAGAGCTGCGGCTGCTCAGCCTGCTGCGCTCGCGTCCCACGACGCTGAATGAAGACGAGATGGCCTCGCTGCGCCGCATCATCGGCGGTTCGGGTACCGATGCGGCCAGCCGGCTCGGACTACAGCCCGATGCGCCGTTCGACGGGCCTCGCTCGGCCTTTGCCGCAGCACAGCGCTGGCGACGGCGGGCCGAGCATCCGCTCAACGACCCGTTCACCACGCGGGCCTGCCGGGCCGCGGTGCGCAGTGCTGAGGCGCTGGTCGCCGAGTATTCATCGCGCGGCCTAACGAATTAGGCCGCTCTGCCGACATACAGGTATGCGTGATTGCCTGGGGTTGTCTGTGGGGGCGACCAATCTGGTGGCGATCGCTGATCACGCGCCGTTGGTGCGGCGGGCGGTGCTCACCGTGTCCGCGCAACATGGGGCCGTGGTCGGCGCGCCCTCCTTGTCTGCGCCCGGCGGACTGGTGTTCACCGATTTCGTGGAACGGGTCGGTGACCCGGTGCCGCTCGTTGCCGGCGACGGTTCGACGCATAGCGCCGACCGGTTGTTGGCCGGCACTGTCGAGGCGCTGACGCGTGAGGCCAGCCCAGCGCATCGCCCTGACGTGTCCGTGCTGGCTGTCCCCGCACATTGGAGTGCCGCCGCTCTCGACGCTGTGCGGGGCGCGATGCCCGGCGTCCGGGTGGTGCCCGACTCGGTCGCTGCGCTGACGGCCATCCAGGCGCATCCGGGTCTGCCCGCCCGGGGCGTCGTCGCCCTGTGCGATTTCGGCGGCTCCGGCACCAGCCTGACCCTTGTCGACGCCGCCGCGGGTTACACGACCATCGGGCAGACGGTGCGGTACCCGGACTTCTCCGGCGCCCTGATCGACCAGGAAGTGCTGCGACACGTCCTGAGCAATTTGGATGCCGAACCAGCCGGCACGGCAGCCGTGGCCGCGTTGGCCCAGCTGCGCGACGAGTGCCGGGCCGCCAAAGAGCGGTTGAGCGATGAAAGCTCGACCACCCTGGCGGCCCCGGGTGCAGTGATCAGGCTCACCCGCGCCGAACTGGACACGGTGGTAGATCAGCCACTGGGTGGTGTGATCGAGGCATTGCTGGACCTGCTGCGCCGCAACGGTATTCACCCGGCGCAGCTGGCCGCACTGGTTACCGTCGGCGGTGGGGCCCGGATACCCCTTGTCACCCAACGGCTTTCATCTGCCTTCCGGATTCCGGTCACCACGGTGCCGCAGGCCCAGGTGATTGCGGCAGTCGGGGCGGCGCTGATCGGCCGCCGTGGAGCCGACGAGACCGCGACGCAGGTGGCGGTGGCTCCTGCATCGCTTCCTGTCACGGGCACAGGCACGGGCACGGTCGCGGCCTCCGCAATGGCCTGGTCGGTGGAAGACTCCGCGGCCGAGGTTGCCGAGTTCGTCCCGGAATCGGTGACCGACGACTCGGCCCGGCCGGATTTCATGTTCTCCGAGCCTCCGGCGGCGCCTGCTCCCGCTCGTGTTGCCTGGTATCGGCGTGGGGGAGTGGTGACCTACGCGGCGGTGTTCCTGGCTGTCGTCGGCACGGCCGGCATGGTGTTGTCGGCGCGGGCCGATCGGCTCGATGCCGCCGCGACCGGATCCAGCATGTTGGCGCCGCAAAACGTTCCGGCCGAGTCCCCACTGGCTCAGAACGTGCCGGCACCGCCGACCCGGACCGTGGTGGTGCGTGACCCGTCCTGGCCGGGACCTGGTGCCGGAGCGCAGGTGCCAGCTGCACCGCGGCCGGCCGCAGCGCCGCGGCTGGTGCAGAGCAGGCAGGCCCCACCGGCTGCCCGGGCCCCGCAGCGGGCCGCCCCGCCGCCGCAGGCGCCCCGCCCTCGGCCGGCAGCACCGCCACCTGCTCCGTTGCCTGCGCCGCCACCGGCGCTGCCACCTATTCCCGTGCCGCCGTTGACGTTTCCGCCTGTGGCGCTGCCACAGTTGCCGATCCCGACGTTCAACCCGCCAACGCCTTCGCCCAGCCCGTCGCCGTCGCCGACTCCTACGCCTTCACCTTCGCCGGAGCCGGAGCCGGAGCCGGAGCCGACACAGACCCCAGAGCCGACGGTTGAGCCCACGCCTACGCCCACGCCTACGCCTGAGCCGACTGCGGCGCCCGAGCCCACACCGACCTCAGCTGCGCCGTCACCTTGACGCTGCGCGTTGTCTAGGTGTCGGGTTACTGCTTGATCGTGACTGAAATCCGACACCTTGATGGCTAGGCGGCGCAATCGAGTCGGGTGAAGTCACATCCAGGCCCGCAAGGGTGGCCATTTACGGCGATTCCGTGCCGCTGCAACACTTGAGCGACCTTGCCCGCGGTCTGACACGGCCGGTCAAAGACCTGCCCGTAGGAGAGCCTGACTGTCGAACGGCCGTCGACGGCAGCATCGAGATCGCGTTCGAAATCGGCATCACGCCTAATCGTGGAATTGTGATGGGCCTGGCCATCGAGCTCGACGATGAGCTGGTCGCCGTACTCGGTATCGCGGTAGCAGACACCGACGGATGCCGCGGCCCGCTTCTGCCTCATGGCCCGAGGCAAACCGTGCGGTCGCTCGACGCGAACGAGATAGCCGTGCTCAAGAACCGAGCAGGTGCCGTCGGCGATATCGACCAACACCGCGCGCAACCACCGGCGACGGCGGACCCGTGCCCGAGAATCGAGCACTTGCAGCAGCCGATGGGCGGTGGTTCGCCGCGATTGGCAGGCGTTGGCCAGGACAGCGATGGCATCGAGTTCGGACGCGGCGCGGCACGCGACGTCGATCGCCGCTTCGTCGTAACGCATCCGCGGTGGGCTGACGTTCCACAGCACTTTGTCCTCGAGGTGCGCGACACGGTGAATGCGGACTCCCGTGGGTTCAGCCAGTACTGTTCGGTGTCGCGAGACCGCGACGTGGACGGGCAACGCGTCGGCTCCCAGCGCCGATTCGAAGCACAGCGCCGCCGGGGCCGCGTAAAGCACTGCAGCCCAGGCGCGTTGCGACGAAGTCAGCGGTCCGGTGTGGTCGACGTACACGCCCCCGTGGACTCGGGCCCACTCATTGCGTCTGAGCAGTCGCCGGATCTCGTGCTCGCGCAGGCCCGCGCCCAAAGCCTGCTGACGCGATATCACCCCGTCCTGTTGGCGAAGCACGTTGCCGACGTCCACCGACTCGATACTCGTGGACAGCCGCGATGGCGGCCAGAAGCATTTCGAAGACCTGTGGATAACCGGCCGGGCTAGGGGTTGTCCACAGGCGGCTCCGCAGTCGTCGTCACCGGCGCAGTGGTGGTGGTTGTGGTCGGCGCGGTCGTCGTGGTCGTGGTCGTGGTCTCGGTTGTCGTCGTGGTCTCGGTGGTAGTGGGGGTCGTCTCCTCAACCGTGGTGGTCGGAACGACCGTCTCGGTGACGGTATGGGTTGGTGCCGGGACAACCGGGGCCGACGTCGCGACCGATGTCGTGGTGGTCGATGTCGTGGTGGTGGTTGTCGTCGAGGGGGAGTCCGACGAGAACAGTTGCACCAGGGCGTAGATGACCAGCGCTGCGATGACCGCGCCGGCGGCGCCCATGCCGATCAGTGCAGCGGGCTTGCGGTACCAGGGAACGGGCTCGGGAGCGGGCGGTTCGGCGTACTCGCCGTAGCTCGGGGCGTATTCAGTGGGCTCGTCGTCGTCGTAATAGTTCGACACTCGCCGATGGTAGGCGGGTTCAGCCGCCCGGCGGTGGATACAGCGTGCGTGTCACGTTGGTGCGCGGCCGGTGGCGCGTCGTGGTCGGGTACTCGCCGTAGCCGGCGCTGCTCGACTCAGTCGTGGTGGTGGTGGTGGTTGTCGTGGTCGTAGACGTGGGCGACGTCTCGGTCGTGGTCGAGGTTTCGGACGTGTCGGACGACGTGGTCGTGGTGGTTTCTGACTCGCCCGGCAAGCCGAACTCGGTGGTGACCGGGAGGCTGCTGCTGGTTGTCCGGGTCGTGGTGGACTTCGTGGTCTTCATCGAAGTCGACGTGTAGGTCGGCGGGACGAAATCGATCGGCGCATCTTCGGGCCCGCTCGAGCTGGTCAACGAGATCGCAGCCCACAGGACCAGGCCGATCACGGCGAGGGCGGCCGCGCTGGCCCCTGCGACTGCCGGCGTCGAGTGATGCCAGGGAGCCTCGGGAGGCTGCCCCTGGTCGTCGTCGTCACCGGTCACGGGCACCGATACTATGCCCGGCCTTCGAGCGCGTCTCGATCAGCTCAGTTGGCGGACGACTTCACCCGCGAACAGCTCGAGGTGATCCAGATCGGACTGGTCCAGCATCTGCAGGTAAACCCGCTGTACTCCGGCCTCGAGGAAAGGTCCGAGCTTGTCGACGATCTCGGCCGGTGTGCCGACCAGTGGCGAATTGCTGCGCAGCTCATCGACCTCGCGGTTGATCGCGGCGGCCCGCCGGGCGATCTGCGGTTCGTCGCGGCCCGCGCACAGCACGAACGCCGCCGAGTAGGTCAGTGAGTCCGCGGCGCGTCCCGCCGAGGTCACCGCGTCGGCCACCCGCGCGAATTGGGTCTTGAGGGTGTCCAGGGGCACGAACGGGACGTTGAACTCAGCGGCGAACTCGGCCGCCAGCGCCGGTGTGCGCTTGGCTCCCTGGCCGCCGATGACGATCGGCAGCGTGGCCTGGGAGGGCTTGGGCAGCGCCGGCGAGTCGACGACGGTGTAGTGCTTGCCGGTGAAGTCGAACGTCTCGCCGACGGGCGTCTTCCACAGGCCGGTGAGGATGCGCAGCTGCTCTTCGAGCCGGTTGAAACGCTCGCCCAGCGGAGGGAACGGGATCGCATATGCCTGGTGCTCGGCTTCGAACCAACCGGCACCAAGGCCCAATTCGACACGGCCGCTGCTCATTTCATCGACCTGCGCCACCGAGATGGCCAGCGGGCCCGGATGACGGAAGGTCGCGGAGGTGACCATGGTGCCCAAGCGGATCGTCGAGGTTTCGCGGGCGATGCCGGCCAGCGTCACCCAGGAGTCGGTCGGCCCGGGCAGGCCGTCACCGCTCATCGCCAGATAGTGGTCCGACCTGAAGAACGCGGAGTAGCCGAGGGCTTCGGCGGCGCGGGCCACTGCGAGTTGGTCGGAGTAGGTAGCACCTTGCTGGGGTTCGACGAAGACACGGAAATCCACGCCCGCCAGCCTATCGGCCATCTCGGGTGGGCGAGCAATTCCATGAGTACGCCTGCCGGTACCACCCGGTGCGTTAGAGCCCGCGCTTGGCGCCGCGCAGCTTGGCGATCGCGTCGTCGTCGCCGCTGAAGGTCACCCGGGCCGGCTCTCGGCCGGCGGCGAACAGAAGCAACTCGCCCGGCTCTCCGGTGACCGTCACCTCCGGTCCGGTGCCGACGGTCGCCAATGTCTTGCCCGCCGGTGTCGTCAATGCCACCCGGACCGGGGACTTACCCATCGCCATCTTGGCCATCGTGGCGATCCCGCGGGACAGCGCCGACACCGTCGCATCATCGAGATCTCTTGGTTCCCAGCCAGGTTGGGCCCGGCGTACATCTTCGTTGTGGATGAACATCTCGTTGACGTTGACCAGCGGGTCCAGCAGCTTGAACGGCGAATACAGCGGCGGGCCCGCGGCGATCTGATCGATGAGGGCGTCCCACTCGGTGCTTTCGGTGATCTTCTGCTGCACGCGCTCGGTGTAGCCGGCGAGCTGGGGCACCAGGATGCCGGGGGCGGCGTCGAGGCGACGCTCACGCACCACCAGGTGGGCGGCCAGGTCTCGGGCAGTCCAACCCTCACAAAGGGTCGGGGCATCAGGACCCGCGGCCCGCATGGACTCGACCAGGGCGGCGCGTTCTTGCCGAGCGACAGTCATGCCGCCAACTCTAGAAGGTTTTCACTCCTTCGACAGCGATGAGCATGCCGTGACCGCTGGCGTCATTGCTGATCCGGGTGCCGTCCTCATTCGCATCGATGGTCCAACCCACTGCGCTGTACTTGCGATAGTCGAGGGTGACCACTGGAATGTCGCCCAGGTTGCCCACGACCCACTTGATCTGGCCGTCCGGGGTGAGCCTGACTCCGTTCGCCTGCTCCCCGTCGATCACCGGTGCGTCGGTGAAATCGGATTCGCAGCCGACGTCCTGCTTGGAGAGTTGGCAACGGGTCTTGCCCGATTTCGTCTCGATGAAAACGTATCCGTTCTCCGGCTCCAGTGGGGTGGCGCCGGCCGGCGCGTGGGAGGTGCTCGGTGGCGCCGAGGCCGTCGTGCTGGGCGAGGGCGCCGGGCTCGACCGGGTAGGCCGTGCGGTCGGGAAGCTGGGCTCGGTCGGCGATTGCGGGCTGGTGGCCGGCGTGCCGTCGATGCTCGACTGGCAGCCGGACAGCAGCACACCCACAGCCAGCAGGCTGCCCACGGATCGCCAGGCCTTCACCGGGCCAAGGCTACGCATCGCGGGTGATCACGATGGGTTATGACGCGCCGAGACGCGCAGCCTGCCCGATGCCCGGTCAGACGAGGAACGGGTTGTGCTCAGGCAGCGGTTTGATCAGCGGATCGAGCAGCTTCGCCGACTGCTCGACGGTGAGGACGTCAGCCGGGTCGAGCTGGATGAACTCCCGCGCGCTTTCGTCGTACTCCCAGACGTCCTCACCGACCAGCAGGCCGTTGTCGTAGGGCCAGATCATGTGCTCGGCGGTCTTCACCAGATAGGTGGCCTCGGGATCAGCGGCCATGCCCTCGGCGGCAAGGATGACGCCCGGAGTCTGCTGATAGATATACGACGTCGACACGATCATGTCATCGCTGATGGCCAGCTTCTCGTCATCGGCGTAGAAGATACACTGGGCGGTGTCCTTCCAGGCGTGGTAGAGCCCCTTGACCGCGTCGGTGCCTTCCACGGTGACGGTCTTGCCGAGCATGTTGAAGTGGTAGACCGGTTTTTCGACGGTCATGTCCGGGGCGAAGATCTCCTCGTAGCGGCCGGCCATTTCGAGGTAGCGGTGCCGGTTGTAGGCGTGCAGCATGTAGAGGTGGCGGGGGTTGTCCGTCGTCTCGATCAAGCGCTCCACGGCTCGGTTGGTCTGGGTGATGTCGTAGCGGCTCATTTGTTGGTTTCCTTTCAGGCTGTGAGAAACATGGTTCGGAGTTCGGATTTCTTGAATTTGCCTGTGGCAGTGCAGGGAAGCGCTTCGACGAATTCGAATCGATCCGGCAGCTGCCACTTGGCGAAGTCCTGCGCGAGGTGGTCGCGCAGGGCCTGGGCGGAGGTGTGACCACCGTCGTGAAGCACCACCACGGCCAGCGGGCGCTCGCCCCAGCGCTCGTCGGGCACGGCGATCACGGCGGCCTGCGCGACGGCCGGATGCGACATCAGCTGGTTCTCCAGGTCCACCGAAGAGATCCACTCGCCGCCGGACTTCACCAAATCCTTTGAGCGGTCGCAGATCCGGATGCTGCCATGCGGATCGATGCGCACCACGTCGCCGGTCCGGAACCAGCCGTCGGCGGTGAAACTTTCCGCCCCGCGGCCACTGTGATAGCTGCCCGCCACCCAGGGTCCGCGCACTTCGAGCTCGCCCATGGCGGCGTCGTCCCACGCGATGAGATCGCCGTTCTCGTCACGACCCCGGATGTCGAAGAACGGGCTGGCGAGGCCCTGCCGCATGCGGTAGTCGTACTGCTCGTCCCGCTCACCCGCGTCGAGGTGCGCCGGCGCGCGGCACACCGCGCCCAAGGGAGCGGTTTCGGTCATTCCCCAGGCCTGCACGACGGTCAGTCCGTGACGGTCGAATCCTTCGAACATCGACCGCGGCACCGCCGCGCCCCCGACGATCAGCCGGTCCAGCTCGGACAAGTCCCACTTGCTCGGGTCGGCATCGAGCGCGGCGAGCATGCCCATCCACACCGTCGGGACACCGGCGGTCATGGTGACCCGCTCGCGGGCACACAAGTCGAGGACACTTTCCGGGTCCAGGCGCGGGCCAGGCAGGACCAGACGTGCGCCGGCCAGGGCGGCGGCGTAGGGCAGGCCCCACGCGTTGGCGTGAAACATGGGGACGACGGGAAGGACTGTGTCCCTGGAGGATACGGAGAGCTGGTCGGGCAGGGCCGCGACCAGTGAGTGCAGGGTCAGCGCTCGGTGCGAGTACACGACTCCTTTGGGACGGCCGGTGGTGCCCGAGGTGTAACACATCGCGGCCGCGCGCTGTTCGTCGAGCGCGGGCCACACCCTTGGTTCGGTGCCGGCGATCAGAGTTTCGTAATCGAGTGTTCCCTCGGGGACGGCCCCATCATGGGTCACCACGATGACATGCCGGAAGTCGTGCCCGGCGCGGAAGGCGTCGAAAATGTCCAGCAGGGACTCGTCGACGATGATCACCTGGTCGTCGGCGTCGCCGACGATGAACGCCAGCTCGTCGGGGAACAACCGGGGGTTGAGGGTGTGGATGACCGCGCCCATCGCGGGCACCGCAAAGTACGCCTCCAGGTGTTCGCTCTGGTTCCACAACAGCGTTGCCACCGGATCGCCCTCGCGGACACCCAAGGCGCTCAACGCATTCGCAAGGCGTCGGGCGCGGGCCGCGCATTCGCCGAAGGTGGTGCGCGTGACCGCACCGGAAGGGCGGCGCGACACGACGACCGTGCCGCTGTGGAATCGTTCGGCGCGCTCGACGATGCTGGTGAGGGTGAGCGGGTAGTCGTCCATGCTGTTGCTGCCCAACATGTTTCCGGTCACGACTTCGCCTTCTTCGGGCTCGTGTCTTCGGTGGCGTTGCGCAGCTCTGCCAGACCGTCGCCGAGTGCGGCCAGGATCGGCCACGGATCATCGACCAACTCCCGGTCGACGACGATCCCGAACTCGAGCGAATCCTGGTAGCTCATCACGGTGATGTTGATGCCGATCCCGTCGAGCACTCCCGAGACCGGGAACTGGGCACGTTGTCTTGCGCCACCGAGATACAGGGGCGTCGACGGCCCAGGGACGTTCGAGATCATCGCGTTCGCCGGCTGATTGAGCCCGCGCACCCCTGCCAGGCGCGACAGGGATCGGGCGGCCTGGGCGAACAGGGCAGGCGGGATGAAGTGATTGGCGTCCTGCAACAGCGAGGCCGGCAGCGCGCGCTGTCGCTCCTTGGCGGCGTTCATCGCCTCGTTGATCCGGCGCACGCGCTCGACGGGATCGGGCTCATCGGTGGGCAGCTGGGTGAGCATCACCGAGACCCGGTTGCCGAAGGTGCCCTGTTGCTCGGGGGTTCGCACCGACATGGGGATGAAGCTCGCGAGGGGTTCTGCGGGAAGCTCGCCCTGCTTGTCGAGCCAGGACCGCAGACCCGACGCACAGATCGCCAGGACGACGTCGTTGACCGTGCAGCCGAGCGCGTTCTTGATCGCCTTGACCTCGGCCAACGGCATCGAGCCGAAAGCGACGCGGCGGTGCGGCGATACGCGGGCCTGGAACCGGGTCCGGGGAGCGGTGACGTCGCTGCCCCGCAGTGCGGCCACGGGGCTGCCGGCTTTCACGGCTCGCTTGACCAGCCGGCTGCTGCGCGCGATCGCCTTTACTCCGGGGAGATGCCGGATGGTCGGAACATCGTCGAGGTGGGGCAGCGCGGTCGGCCCGGCACGCAGAACCCGCAGTGGCTGGCCGGCCAGCCCGACCAGACCGCGGCCCAGCATCTCCACTTCGGACGGATACTTCTCGGCGACGATCGTGGGTGCAGCTTCGCGCTCACGTCCGGTGGTGTCGTCGAGCAGGATGCTCATCACCTCGGCACCGGACACTCCGTCGACCGCGGCGTGGTGCATCTTCGTCAGCACCGCGACCCCGCCGTCTTCGAGTCCGTGGATGACGTACACCTCCCAGAGCGGACGGGCCCGGTCGAGCTGGCGGCCGATGATCCGAGCCACCTGCTCGGCCAGCTGTCGCTCGTCGCCCGGTGTGGGCAGGGCCAGCTCGCGGACGTGGTACTCGATGTCGAAGGAGCCGTCGTCGACCCAGTACGGGTAGTCGAGGGAGAAGGGCACCTGGGCGAGCCGCCAGCGGAAGGTGGGCAGCAGGTGCAGGCGTTCGCTGATGACCCCGCGAACGAGGGCGGCGTCGAGCGGCTCGCCCGATGCGGTGTGGGAGTCGTAGATGCCGAGAACACTGACGTGCCCTTGGACACGGTCGTTTTCCATGGCCAGGAACTGCGCGTCGAGGCTGGTCAGTTGTCGCATGTGAAGATCGTCCGCCGGCAGCGTCCGCATTCTCTTGTCTGCCTGCGCCAACGCAGTGCGCGGTGGTTGTCCAATTTGCCTACCGCCGGGCGGGAGCGGCGCTACCGTGCAGGGCATGGAGCCGGCCTGGGCGGGCGTGCACGAGGACGAGCAGCGGCGAGTGTGGTCGGCGGTGTTGCGGCCGGCTGCCGCCGAACTCACCGAGCGGGCCCGCGAAATCTCCGATGCGGTGAACGATTACACCCGGGCGCGGCTGGGCGATCTGCTGGTCGACGAGCAGGCGCTGGAGGTCAACCGGGCGAGTACCGAGGCCAGCATTCGCGACTTTGCACAGGTGTTGGCCGCCGGCGACGATCCGCTGGCGGCGGTGCAGCTGCAGTCGCCGACACTCGACTATGCGCGCGACGGAGCGCAACACGGCATCCCGCTGACCACGCTGATGCGCAGTTATCGCCTCGCGCACGCCGCCACCGCGACTCATTTCAACGCGATTCTGCAGAACCACGCGGGCAGCGCCGAAGAGCTGCAGCTGGCTTCGGAGCTGGGGTCGGCGTGGATGTTCGCCTATGTCGACGCTGCGCTGTGCCTGGTGGAGGAGGTGTACACCGCCGAACGCGATCGATGGTTGCGCAGCGCCGCCGCCAGCCAAGCAGAAACCATCGCCACGATCCTGGCCGGTGAACCCATCGACACCGACGTGGCCACCCGGCGGCTTCGCCACGACGTCCGCCGGGTCCATGTCGCAGCGATCGCCTGGCTCGAATCCCACGAAGAAGGCCGCAATACGCAAGCCGTCCTCGAAGCGGCGATCCGCGATATCGCCTCCGCCATCGGCAATCAGAACCCCCTCGTGCATCCGCTGGGGATCCTGTCCACGGCTGCCTGGATCAGCTCGCACAGCCACATCCCGTCGAAAGTTTTGGACGAGTTGCGGTTTCGTACTGCGAAGGCGCCAGGCGTGCGGGTTGCGATCGGCGAGCCGGCTTCCGGAATCGGGGGTTTTCGGTCCAGCTACATGGAAGCCGTCGAGGCACAAAGGGTCGCACGACTGGCCGGCCGGGCCGTCGGCAGCGTCACCCGCTACGACAATGTGGCGCTGCGTGCCCTCGCGACCGCGAACGTCGACCAGGCGCGCGACTTCGTGCGACGCGAACTCGGACCGCTCGGGGCGACGGACGAAACCACCCGGCGGTTGGCCGCCACGGTGCGCGCCTATCTCGACGAGAATTGCAGTCGCGGACGAACAGCCAAGCGGCTCCACGTCCACGACAACACCGTCGCGTACCGGATTCGTCAGGCGGAGGAACTGTTGGGCAGGTCGTTGGAGCGGCGCACCCTCGAGTTGCGTGTCGCGCTGGCCCTGGCCGATGTGGTCGCCGAGACCTCCGATTCCGCAACGACGTCCGCTTCTCTGCGGCCGGCCAACTGACTGACCCACCCCCCGGTCACACCCGGCCGAGCATCGCGTCGCGCACCCGTCCGACGCCGGCGAGGCGCGCCAGGTCGCCGATCAGAACGGGTGCGACGGCACCGATTCCGGCGAGTAGCCGCACGCCGACCGAGGCGACCGTGGTCTCCGGGGTGCCGCGCTCGATGGCCCCGGCCACTGCCCGGGCGACATCTTCGGGTGAACTCGTGCCGAATCCTCGCGGAACGGTGACGCCGGTGTCCGCCAGCATCCCCGCATCGCGGATCGGGCCGGGAAAGATCGTGGAAACCCCGATACCGGTGCCGTGCAGTTCTTGTCGCAGGGCCAGGCCGAGGCCGCGTAGGCCCCATTTGGTCGCCGTGTAGACCGCGCCGTTCCCCGGTGTCGCGATGAGTCCGGCTCCCGAGGAGATGAAGACGATGTGGCCCTGGCCGCGGCGTTGCATCGACGTCACCGCCGCACGGGCAAGCGCCGCCGGGGCCAGCAGGTTGATACGCACGGCGTCTTCGATCTCGCTGTCGCTGAGCATCGCGAGGTCCTGTGGGATGCCGACGCCTGCATTGGCGACGAGGATGTCCACATCGCCTGTACGGTCCATCAGATCCCGCACCGCGTCCAGGTCGGTCAGATCTGCGGTCAACGCACGCGCGGACGGGCCGAGTTCACCGACCAGCTTTTTGAGCGCCAGCTCGCGCCGGCCGGTCACCGTGAGTGAGCACCCACGCCCGGCGAGTTCGCACGCGATGGCCCGGCCGATTCCACCCGTCGCGCCGGTCACCAGCGCGCTACGGCCCTTCAGTTGCATGTCACGTCCTCGGATGTGGTTGATTACTTGGATAATTCGGCGACGCGTGCCCCGAGCCACCGCGCCAGTGGCGGGGCATACCGTGAGAGCACATACATCACGTGCGCTTCGGCGGCGATCGGAGCGACCGCGCGGTTGCGGTCGACTGCGCGCAGGATGTTCTTGGCCACGCGCTCAGGGGTGTACCCGCGCTTGTGGTACGTCGATTCGAGATGTCTGCGCCGCGCGTCAACGTCCCCGCTGCCGCGGATGAGGCTGTTCTGCGTGATGGCGGTGTTGATGATGCCGGGACATATCGCGGTGACGCCGATGCCGTGGGGCTTGAGTTCCATGCGCAGCGCTTCGGACAAACCGAGTACTGCGAACTTCGTTGCGCTGTAGGCGGTCAGCTGCGGGTTGGCCAGGAGGCCGGCCGCCGAGGACAGGTTGACGACGTGTCCACCGCGACCCGCGTCGATCATGGTGGGCAGGAATGCGCTGCAGCCGTGCACCACACCCATCAGGTTGACGTCGATCAACCATTGCCAATCTTTACTGTCGGTGTCCAGGAATCCGCCCACCAGGCCGACTCCGGCGTTGTTGACCACCAGGTCCACCTGGCCGAAATATTCGGCGGTGGCGTCGGCGAATCGTGTCATCGATTCGGTCTCGGACACGTCCGCCCACGAGGTCAGAACCTGCGCACCGTGGGCGCGGGCTGCGTCAGCGGTGTCGGACAGGCCGGCCTCGTCGACGTCGCACAGGGCCAGGTGGGCGTGGCGCCGGGCGCACAACAGGGCCAGTTCGCGGCCGATACCGCTGCCGGCGCCGGTGATGACCACCACCCGATCGGTCAGGTCAGCGGTCTTGAATCGAGGTCCAGTTATGGGCATGCACCGACGCTATGGACACGGCGTGGCCGCCCGCTCGTGCCGATGAGCCAACGTGTACGCGGCCGGTTGTCGCAACGCGCCAATCGGCCGCGTTCACCCCAGGTGCTGGACGAGATGGGCGGCAATGCGTTTCGTCGCGTCATGGGCGGTGGCCACCTCTGATCTGGTGAAGCCGTGGTCGATGCCCGGAAAACAATGGTGAGTGGTCAGGACACCCGCGTCGGACAATCGTGCCGCCAGCTCGTCGCCCTCGGGGCCCAAGGTGTCGAGGGCGCCGGTCAGAACCAACGTCGGCGGCATCGCGTCAGCGAGGTCGTCATCAAAGCGAGGAGAGGCCAGCGGTTCTCGTGAGCGGTCCGTATCCACTAGGTAGGCGTCGATCACAAGTCGTTGGATCCTTCGCGATATGCGCGGACGTGCCTTGCCGGAAGTGCGGTCGGCACGGCTGAGGTCGACGACGGGAAACGCCAATACCGCCGCCCGCAAACTGATTTCGCCGGTGAGATATGCCTGCTGACACACGTTGATTGCGAGCTTTGCGCCGGCGCTCGCACCTGTCACCGATAATCGGGCCGCGTCCCAGCCGCGGCGGCCGGCCTCACTGCGTACCCACAACGCGACGTCGAAGCATTGTTGTTCGGCGACCGGGTATCGAACCTGCGGCGCCGTGGCGTAGTCGGCCAAGACGACCACTGCACCGGCCTCTGCCGCGATGTAGTGCGCGAGGTACTCCTCTTGCCGTGGATTGCGAACGATGAAGGCGCCGCCGTGTAGGTGCAGGTTGACCGGCGGCCCGTCCGCGCCGGCCTTGGCGAGCGGGGCATCAGGGTGCGGTGAGTAGATGAAACACCGGACCGCGCCGTGACGTGTGGCCACGTCGACGATTTCGGGCGGGTCGATCCGTTGGGTCGCGGAACCGAAACTGCGTGGGGTGGGTACGAGCGGCAGCAGGCGCTGGGCCACGTGCGCTGAGAGTCGTGCGCCTGCTCGCCGCGTTCTGCTGGACGTAGCTGTGTTCACTCCGCGGAACGGTAGCCAAGGCCGCTCGACGCCGGCTTGTCGTGAAGAGCTGAAAAGTGTGGTTGTCGTTGGTCGAAGACGACAGACGGCGATCTGGAGTGTTGCATTCAGCCGGTATCGCGCATCAACCCCTGCAGCGCTGTTTCGGCGAGCCGACGGGCGTGTGCCTCGGTGAGCGCGCAATGTCCGGTCAGCCGGCGGAAGATGAGTGGACCGAACAGGATGTCGATGACGTCGTCGATCGCGACGGCGGCGTCGGCATCACCGCGGGCCACACCACGCTGCCATAGCTCGGTGATCGCCGCACGCCGACCGCTGAGAAAGTACTCGCGGAAATATGCTGCGCCCGTTCGGTCCTCGACGCAGGCCGCGAGCAACTGGGCGAATACCTCGCCGCGAGCACCGGCGTAGAACGCCGATACACGTACCACCTGCTCGACGAGATCGCCTGCGGTGGTGCCGGTATCGGGCAGAGGCAGTGATTCGGCCATCATGGTGCCGAAGGCTTCGGCCGCGATGGCGGTCCGCGATGGCCAGTGTTTGTAGATGGTGGCTTTGCTGGCGCCGGATCGGGCGGCGATCGCGTCGACCGTGGCGGCAGGGTATCCGCCCTCGTCGAGCAATGTCGCGGTGGCGTCGAGGATGGACTGATGGACGCGGTCGCTGCGTGCGCCGGTGGGGCGGACGAAATCCTCGCCCGCCCCACCGGCTATCGCCTCAGCTCGCGGCGACATCATCGAAATCCGTTGATTCCGAGACGCTTCGCCATTGCGCGAGCTCGGTTTGCACGTGCGCGATCTTGCCTTCGACCGCCGCGATGGTGTCGTTGCCCAGCATCAGACGCAGTGGGGGCTGTTCGGCTTCGGCGACGTCGATGATCGCCTTGGCTGCCTTCACCGGGTCGCCCGGCTGGTCGTGATTGCGCTCTGCTGCAGCGCCGCGCATCTGTCCGGCGGGGCCAGTTGCGTAGTCGTCGATGATGTTGCGCTGGGTCTGCAGGCTCGACGAATCGAGGAAGTCGGTGCGGAAGTAGCCGGGCTCGACCACCATGACATGGACGCCGAGCGGCTGCAGTTCGGCGTGCAGCGCTTCGGAGAGTGCCTCGACGGCGAACTTGGTCGATGCGTAGACGCCCCAACCGGGCGAGCCGACGAATCCGCCGACCGAGGAGATGTTGACGATGGTGCCGGCCCGCTGGGCCCGCAGCACCGGGGTGACGGCCCGGGTCACGGTCAGCAGGCCGAAGACGTTGGTCTCGTAGACAGCGCGTACCTCGGCGTCGGTGGCCTCCTCGACGGCTCCGAGCAGGCCGCGTCCGGCGTTGTTGATCAGTACATCGATCCGGCCGAAGCGTTCCACCGCGGCCTGCGCGGCCTGTTGTGCCTGCGCTTCGTTGGTGACGTCCAGGGCGACGGCGAGCACGTTGTCGTCCTCGCCGAGTGCGGCGGTGACGGCGGCGGCGTCACGCGCGGTGGCGACCACCTGGTGTCCGCGGGCCAATGCGTCGCGGGCGATCTGCAATCCGAATCCGCGGGACGCCCCGGTGATGAACCAAACGCTCATGTCTGTGACCACCTATTCTGAGCTATCTGAACTGTACGTTCAGTTTAGTTACGATGATGGCCTGTGCAACTGGGACGAGGCCGGGATTATTCCGACCGGCTGACACCGCCGGCCGAGTAGCATCCGTCACATAACTCAATACGTCGATGACGCATTGCGGGAGAACCTCCGATTTGGGAGGCGCCGTAGGAGCAAATCCTCCCCGGGAATCTCTCAGGCCCAGTACCGCAGTGTCGAGGCAACTCTGGAGAACAGCGCGGTCTCACGCGCTTACCGAAGGTGAAAGGCGCGACGCGCCAAATCTCTCAGGTTTCAGGACAGAGCGGGGAGATGTCACCACACATACCCGGAGTTGTAGTCATGACGATCAGTGTTTTCGAACTGTTTTCGGTCGGGATCGGCCCGTCCAGCTCACACACCGTCGGCCCGATGCGGGCCGCGGGCATGTTCGTCGACGAACTTGCCAGTCGCAATGCGGTCGATCGCGTCGCCGAGGTCACGGTGGACTTGCTCGGTTCGCTGGCGGCGACCGGTGCCGGACACGGCACGTTGCCGGCGATCCTGCTGGGATTGGAGGGCTGTCGGCCCGAGACCATCGAGACCGACGAGATGGAACGGCGGCTCACCAAGATTCGCGCCGACGGCAAGATCCGGTTGGCCGGCCGGGTGGTGATCGCGTTGACCGAAGCCGACATTCAACTGCACCCGGGCCGTCGGCTGCCACAACACCCGAATGCCATGACCCTGACGGCGTTTTCGGCCGGCGGCGATACCGTCTATCGCGACACCTACTTTTCGGTGGGTGGCGGTTTCGTCGTCGCTGAATCCCGCTCTGAATCCCGCGCGGAGCCGCAAGCGTCGGTGCGAGAAGACGCCGAAGCCCCATTCCGTTCCGCGGCTGAGTTGCTCGCGTTGACCGAGCGGAACGGGTTGTCGGTGAGCCAGGTGATGCTGCGGCAGGAGTGTGTCGCCCGAACCGAAGTCGAGGTGCGGGAGCGCCTCCTGCACATCCGCGACGTCATGGTCGCCTGCCAGGCCAACGGGATGTCCCGCGACGGTGACCTGCCCGGCAATCTGCGGGTCCGGCGCCGCGCCAAGGACTGGTTCGTGCGACTCGAAGCCGAGGATCCACAGCGTGATCCGGCCTTCGCCGAGGACTGGGTGAACCTGGTGGCGCTCGCGGTCAACGAGGAGAACGCGTCGGGCGGCCGGATCGTGACCGCGCCGACCAACGGCGCGGCCGGAATCATCCCGGCGGTGCTGCACTTTGCAGTGCACTACACCCCGGCCGGAAACGCCGACCCCGACGACACCGCCGTCCGCTTCCTGCTCACCGCCGGGGCCATCGGATCGCTGTACAAGGAGCGGGCCTCGATCTCGGGTGCCGAGGTCGGCTGTCAGGGCGAGGTCGGCTCCGCCGCTTCCATGGCCGCCGCGGGCCTGGCTGAAATCCTTGGTGGCACACCGCGACAGGTCGAGAACGCGGCCGAGATCGCCATGGAGCACAGCCTCGGCCTCACCTGCGACCCGATCGGTGGGCTGGTGCAGATCCCGTGCATCGAACGCAACGCCATCTCGGCCGGCAAGGCGATCAATGCGGCACGTATGGCGCTGCGGGGCGACGGCACCCACCGCGTCAGCCTGGACCAGGTGATCGAGACCATGCGTGCCACCGGGATGGACATGAGCGTCAAGTACAAGGAGACCTCGACGGGTGGGCTCGCCGTCGCGGTCAATGTCGTCGATTGCTAGTGATGCAGCAGAGTGCGCAACGCGACGGCTTCGGGATCGTTGCCGAAGTGCTCGACGACCTGCACCTGGATCTCGCCGACGAGGCCACCGAGGATCGCTCCGACGGCGATCATGGTCGGTTCGTCGTCCTTGAACACCGGACGCAGGATCGACTCGTACTCCTCGTTGGTGAGCTGACTCATCTTGTCGATGATGGTCTTTTCCAGATCCAGCGCGTTCATGGCGTAGTCCTGAGCCTCGACCAATGTCGTGGGAAGCCGCTCGAGCACGACCTTGACCAGATGGTCCTTGGCCGCGTTGTACCGCTGGGTGCCGACGGCGAGCTTGACCAGCGGGGTGGCAATACCGGTCTGTGCATCGATCGCCGCTTCGACCTCCTTGCCCACCAGCGCGAACAGTTTGTCGGAGCCTGGACCCCGTAGCACGCCGTCGAACAGGATCTCGGGTGAGAACAGGTCCTCGGACAGAATCCGCGCGTAGTCCTCGGTGATCTTGTCGCGCTCAGCGTGCAGCAGGCCCTGGAACGGGATGAAGCCGAGGTACTTGGTGGGCTGCACCGGCCGGAACAACATGTTGAGCGCGATGTAGTCACTGATCAGGCCGACCCCGAAGCCGAACGCCGGCATGATCCACGGGTTCTGGAACAACGCCCACGCAACCATCTGGACCACGCCGATCACGAGCCCGAAGTAGATGCCGCTGCGGCGGACGAAGGCCATCGCGTTGTCGCCGAGCCCGCGCATGAGTCTGTTGAGCTTGTCCTTGTTGCGGACCAGCGTCGTCACGGCCAGGTACTGGATGTCCACGAACCGGTTGAGGTCCGCGCGCATCTCGTTGAGCATCTTCTCCACGACCTTGGGCGTCTGGTCGTGGATGCGGGCCTGGATCGCGTTTCGCGCGGCGTCGGGCAGCGAATCCCATAATCCGGGGCGGATCTGCTCGGCGATGTCGCGGGAGATGTCGTCGACCGCCTGGGTCAGCGGCTCGCGCAACGCCTCGACGGCTTCTTTGGCGTCGACCTTCGCCAGCAGCTCTTCGGGTTTCAGCAGATTCTGGGTGAGTAGCTCAATGGTTTTCGATCCCACCTTGCCCGCGCGCCGCGGCACGATGCCCTGCCAACCGAGCAGACCGACGCCCCTGAACTCCATCGGTCGATAGAGCATCTCGAGCGCGACGATCTTGGTGCTCCACCCGACGAAGGCGGCCACGAACGGCATGGACAGATAGATCAGCCAGTTGACGCCGAAATCTGCTTTGATCTCCTGCCAGGTCTGGATCGCGAGAACGGTCTCGCTGCCGCTCATGCGGTTACGAACCGTCTCGTTCCACCGCAGCCTCCCACAGGCCGCGGCCCAGGCCCGACAAGCTCAGGGTCAGCCGTTCGACCTTCGCGGCCAGCGGCCCGCGCGATGCGCTCTTGATCGCCCGCAACACCATGGGCTCGGCCAGGAGCACCTCGTACTCGGCCTTCTGAGACGGATCCTCTGGCCCGGTCTCCACCAGGCCGAGGGAGAGCAGATGACCGACGTACTGCGGAACCATGCCGGGCAACGCCACATTCGCGGTTCGGCCGATCAGACAGGCGTTCTCCAACACCGCCTGGCCGGGCGTGCGGGCCCGGGTCCAGGTGTGGATGTTGACCAGCGGTGACGTCGCCCCCTCGGAGAGTGCGCCGATGATCCGCGCCTCGTCGGCCACCAACTGATCGAGCAGGCGGTGGTACAGCTCTACCTGGCTGCCTGCGGTGCTCTGGTCCAGGGCCCGGTCCAGCAGGCGGTCCATCTTGTTGTTGAGCGATTCGGCTGTCGGTTCTTCGGGCGTGGCGATCGTCACGGGCCTCGGCGCCGAGTCGAGGGCCTCCAGCCGGTTCTTCACCAGGGTGGCCAGCTGCTCCTCGCCCCAGGCAGCCAGCTTCATGCTGGTCTTCGCGGCGTCGACCGCACGGTCGGCGATACCGAACGGATCGAACCGCTTGGGTACGAGCGGGCGAGGGTTGCGCGGTGTGCGGATGGCAATGGCGATGTCGCCGACCGGGGTGGCCAGCCTGAATCCCCGGCGCTGGTAGCCGTGCTTGGCCGGCTTCTTCTCGGACCTGTCCGGTTCGGTCCTGGTTATCTCGTCTGCCATCGCCGGTCGATCCCCCTCAAGTGGCTGATTGCCCCCGACACCGTCGCTGTGCGCCGGACTTCAAGCCGTGGCCGAGGCGACCGGCGGCAATTGATTATGGGGCAGGGTACCGGGTCGCGGCGGCGGCCGTCCGGCTGGTGACGTCGAGCCGGTGGAAGACAGGAACCCAGCTATCAACTACTCGGGTGACTTGCGCGCGATGTAGTAAAGGTTGAGCGGGTCGGATTCGATCTCGCGGGTGTCGACGTCGCGGAAGCCGGCTTCGGTGAGCATCGCGATGGCCAACTGCTGTCCCCACACCGTGCCCAGCCCGTCGCCGCCCATGGCCAGCGAAACGCTCATGCAGTGAACCGTGGAGATCGTATAGAGGAACGAGGCGAACGGCACGCCGACGTTGTCTTCCAGTTGACTCGACGCCTTGATGTCGACCATCAGGAAGGTGCCGCCGGGACGCAAGGCCCGATGGATATTGGCGAGCACCCGCGCCGGATGGGCTTGGTCGTGAATCGCGTCGAACACCGTGATCACGTCATAGGCGTCGGTCATGTCCAGTTCGGCAAGGTCACCCCGCTCGAACCGGGCGTTCGGTAGGTCGAGCCGGTTGGCCTCTGCGGTGCCGACGGCCAGGCCTTCCTCGGAAAAGTCCACGCCGGTGAACCGGCTGGCCGGGAATGCCTGTGCCATGAGGTTGATGGCATGTCCACTGCCGCAACCGAAATCGGCCACATCAACGCCGGCGCGCAGCTTCTCGGGCAAATTCTCGGCAAGCGGCAAGATGTCATCGATCAGTGCGGCATCGAACACTTCTCCGCTTTCCTCGGCCATCAGAGCGTGGAAGCGTGGATAGTCGCTGTAGGGCAGGCCGCCACCGTGCTGGAAGCAGCCGATGATCTTCTGCTCGACTTCGCCTGCCAGCGGAATGAACTGCGCGACCCGCGCCAGGTTGTCGGGGCCGGCGGCGCGGGTCAGCACCGGAGAGCGGTGGCGCGGCAGAAAATAAGTCGCCGCGGCAGGGTCGTAGTCGACGATCTCACCCGCGACCACGCCGCCGAGCCATTCCCGCACGTAGCGTTCGTTGAGGCCGGCGGTCTCGGCGATCTGGGAACTCGTGGCCGGCGGGAGTTCGGCGAGCACGTCGAACAGTCGGGTCTGGTGGCCGAGGCTGACGAGGATGGCCAGGCAGGCGCTGTCGATCGCCCCCGTCATCCGAGCAGCAAACTGTTCGGTGTCTTCGTCGATGGGCGGCGTCGTGCTTCCGTCGAGTGTCGCCATCGCGCCCACCCCTTTCGTTTCTCATATTTCCCGGTTCCTGGCCCCCTTGATTGTCGTCTCGTTGACGGCATCCTGCGGCACAAAATGTTGCGCTCGGGAGTCTGGTCCTGGCGCCGTCCTGCCGCTATATTTCAATTCGTGTGGAATTCATTGTGTACAGAAATCTGGTTCCACGGATGAGCCGTCCGGCCGGACCTGTCGTCAAGCACACCGGGCGTCGGCCGGGTCCCAACGTCACCCGGGAATGGATCGCCGACACCGCCCGTAAGCACTTCGCCGCCTTCGGCTACGACCGCACCTCGATGCGGCAGGTCGCGTTGGCGGCCGGGGTCGATCCGGCGCTGGTGTCCCACTACTTCGGCACCAAGCTGGATCTGTTCCTGGCTGTCGTGGAGTTGCCGATCGACCCGACTGCACTGATCGATCGGGTGGTCAGCGGTGGCGCCGCCGGTGCCGGTATGCGGTTGGCAAATGCAGTGCTGGACGTTCTCGACGACGAGGTGCGCCGTCGCCCGATGATGGGGATGATCCGCGCAGCGACAGCCGAACCCGAAGCCGCCCGGCTTGTTCGGGACTTCTTGACCCGCAACATGCTTCTGCCGATCGCACAGCGGCTCGAGGCCGACCATCCCGAATACCGGGCCGGGCTGGCGATGTCCCAAATCGTCGGGTTCACGCTGGCCCGCTACATAGTCGGGATTGAACCGCTCGCCACTCATCCACGTGAGCTGGTAGCCGCCGATCTGGGTGCCACGTTGCAGCGCTATCTGCTGGAGGAGCTGAGCCATTGACCCGAATCGCGGTTGGTCGTCTCCTCCTCCGGAGGTGGCTGTTGCTGGTCGCGGTGGTGGTTGTCGCGCTGGCCGCGTTCGCCGTGTACCGCCTGCACGGCATCTTCGGGTCTGATCACGACGTCTCGGCCGGCGGCGAGTTGCCCAACGAAGCCGTCTCACTGAACCCCAAGCACGTCGTCATCGAGGTCTTCGGCGAGCCGGGCGCAGTGGCGTCGATCAACTATCTAGACGTCGACGCGCAACCGCAACGCGTCGATGACGCGCCCCTGCCCTGGTCCTATGACGTGACCACCACCCAGCCCGGGGTGTTCGTCAACGTGGTTGCCCAGGGCGACAGCGATTCCCTGGGCTGCCGCATCACAATCGACGGCGAGGTCAGGGACGAAAGAACGGTCAACACGGTGAACGCCTACACCTATTGTTTGGAGAAGTCCGGGTGAGTGAGCATCGCGTCGAGGACAGTTCGGTGGCGTACAGCATCTCGCGGACCATCCGATGGTGGTCGGTGCCGATCGTGGTGGCGTGGTTGCTCATTGCGGTGTTCACCAACGTCTTTGTGCCGCAATTGGAGACAGTCGGCGAAGCCAACAACGTTGGCCTGAGCTCTCCGGACGCGCCGTCATTGCAAGCGATGAAGCGCATGGGCACGGTGTTCGACGAGTTCGACTCGGACAGTTCGGCGATGATCGTGCTCGAAGGTGAGGAACCGTTGGGTGCCGACGCTCACCGGTTCTATGACACGTTGATCGACAAGCTGTCGGCGGACGTCACCCACGTGCAGCACGTACAGGATTTCTGGGGCGACCCGCTGACGGCCGGAGGCTCCCAGAGCGACGACGGCAAGGCCGCCTACACGCAGGTGTTTCTCGCCGGAGATCAGGGTGACTCGCTGTCCCTGGAGTCGGTCGCTGCGGTGCGCGACATCGTGGCGCACACCCCGCCGCCCTCGGGGGTAGGGGCCTATGTCACCGGCGCCGCACCGCTTTTCGCCGATCAGATCGAGGTCGGGGGCGAAGGTCTGGTGAGAGTCACCTTGATCACCATCGGAGTGATCATCATGATGCTGTTGCTGATCTACCGATCGATCGTGGCCGTGGCCCTGGTGCTGTTGACCGTCATCATCGAAATGAGCGCGGCCCGGGGGGTCGCGGCCCTGCTCGCCAACTCCGGGATCATCGGACTGTCGACGTTCGCGACAAATCTGCTCACGTTGCTTGTCATAGCCGCGGGCACGGACTACGCGATATTTCTACTGGGCCGCTACCACGAAGCGCGCCACGCCGGCGAGGACCGCGAAACCGCCTTCTACACGATGTACCGATCGACCGCGCACGTGATCCTGGGCTCAGGGTTGACGGTGGCCGGGGCGGTGTTCTGTCTGAGCTTCACCCGGCTGCCGTATTTCGAAAGCATGGGTCCGCTCGGTGCGATCGGTGTGCTGGTCGCACTGGCTGCCGCGCTGACCCTGGCGCCGGCCATCGTGACGGTGGCCTCGGTCTTCGGCCTCCTGGACCCCCGGCGCGCGGTACAGACTCGGGGATGGCGGCGCATCGGTACCGCGGTGGTGCGCTGGCCCGGCCCGATCCTGGTGGCGACCGTGGCAGTGTCCGTGGTCGGTTTGCTGGCCCTGCCCGGCTACAAGGTCAGCTACGACATGCGTCGGTATCTGCCTGCGGACGCCCCGGCCAACCTCGGATACGCCGCCGCCGAACGACACTTTTCCGCAGCCCGGCTGAACCCCGAACTCGTCATGATCGAGACCGACCACGACCTGCGCACCCCGACCGGAATGATCCTGTTGGAACGGGTGGCCAGAGCGGTCTTTCACACTCCGGGCATCGCGCAGGTGCAGTCGATCACCCGGCCGTTGGGCACCCCGCTGGACCACAGCTCGATCCCGTTTCAGATCAGCGCCCAGAGCGTCGGGCAGATCCAGAACCTGCCGTACCAACAGGCCCGCGCCCACGACCTGCTCAAACAGGTCGCTGAAATCGACAAGTCGATCGCCACCCTGAGACAGCAGTATGCACTGCAGCAGCAGGCGGTCGCCGCCACCGCCGATCAGACCCAGGCGTTTCACGACACGGTGGCCACGGTGAGGGACCTGCGCGACAAGATTGCGAACTTCGACGATCAGTTCCGACCCATCCGCAACTACTTCTACTGGGAGCCGCACTGTTTCGACATACCGATGTGCTCGGCGCTGCGCTCGGTGTTCGACGCTCTCGACGGAATCGATGCGCTCACCGAGCATTTCGGGGACGTGACGGAAAGCCTGGACAAGCTGAACAACCTGCAGCCGCAACTGCTTGCGCTCATCCCGAACCAGATCGCCAGCCAGCAGGTCAACCGCGAACTGGCGATGACGAACTACGCCACGCAGTCGGGGATCGCCGCCAACAGCGAGGCATCTTTGGACAACGCGACCGCGATGGGTCAGGCGTTCGACGCCGCCAAAACCGACGATTCGTTCTATCTGCCGCCCGAGGTTTTCGACAACCCCGAGTTCCGGCGGGGACTGAAACTGTTCTTGTCACCGGACGGCAAAGCCGCCCGCATGATCATCACCCACGACGGCGATCCCGCGACCCTCGCAGGCATCTCACATATCGACGCCATCCGTGCATCGGCCAAGGACGCTGTCAAGGGCACGCCGCTGGGTAACGCCGACATCTACATCGGTGGTGCGGCGGCCACGTACAAGGACATCAGCGAGGCCGCGAAATACGATCTGATGATCGCCGGTATCGCCGCGATCAGCCTCATTCTGCTCATCATGCTGTTCATCACCCGAAGCCTGGTGGCCGCGCTGGTCATCGTGGGCACGGTCGTGCTGTCGCTAGGCGCCTCGTTCGGTCTGTCAGTGCTGGTGTGGCAGCACATCCTTGGGATCCAATTGCTGTGGATCGTGCTGGCCCTGTCGGTGATCCTGCTGTTGGCGGTGGGGTCGGACTACAACCTGCTGCTGGTCTCGCGGTTCAAGGAGGAGATCCATGCCGGACTCAACACCGGCATCATCCGCGCGATGGCCGGTTCCGGCTCGGTCGTCACCTCGGCCGGCTTGGTGTTCGCCGCCACCATGGCCTCTTTCGTGTTCAGCGATCTTCGTGCGATCGGACAGGTCGGGACCACCATCGCGCTGGGGCTGCTGTTCGACACGCTGATCGTGCGTGCATTCATGACGCCCTCAATCGCGACGCTGCTCGGCCGCTGGTTCTGGTGGCCCCAGCGCGTGCGTCCCCGGCCGGCCAGTTCGATGCTGCGACCGTACGGACTCCGACCCGCCGTTCGCCAACTGCTGCTCTGGGATGACGACGACGAGACCATCGCCCCCCACGGAGCGAAACCGTGAATGTGAGCGTGTTCGGTTGGCTGGCGGGCTTCGCGTTCCTGGCCGCATTGGTGTGTGCCGCCGTCGCCTCTGTGTTCGTCCGACGCTTGCTGCAGCGCCCACCAACTCCGGCGGGCGAACGAATCGGCAGCGTCAAATCGGTTATGCACAAGGTGCGTAAAGGTGAACCGATGTCGGCCGACGAGGTGGACTTCGCGCTAAAAACCATCGCCGAGCGTCGATCCCCCATGGCTTACTCCATCCCCGCGGGACTCTTTGCCATCGGTTCCCTCTACGTGTTCGGCAGGCTGGACCAGTTGCACGGAGCCGCACCTTCCTGGGCCACGTTCATCGGGGTGCTACCCATGCTGGCGGCCGTCAATCTCACCGCTCAGCTCCACCGGATTGGCAACTTGCACAAGCGTGCCCGGCAGCTGAAGCCTGACCTTTCGACAAGCTCCGGCACCGGGCCACGCACCGCGACCGAATAGCTTGTTCATCGGGTCCCGGATATCCCGTCAAACCAACCGGTGTTCGAATGCGTATGCAGCGGCGGCAGTACGGGAGGCGACGTCGATTTTGGCGAAGATGTTGGACAAATGCCGGGCGACAGTCTTCTCGCTCAGGAACAGCGCGGCCGCGATTTCGGAATTGGTCTGGCCCGCGGCAACCAGACGCAGCACCTCGATCTCCCGCGTACTCAGCCCGCCGGGCGCGCGGGGATGCAGTAGCGCCGCGGTTTCCCGCTCAGCCGGTACGGCGCCGAGTCCGGCGAAGCTGCCGCGCGCTGCGGTCAGTTCGGCGACCGCCGAATCCTCGTCGCCGAGGGCGCGCAGCGCTCGGCCGAGCAGAACAGTGCATCGCGCCGCCTCGTATGGCGCGTCGAGCTCCCTCCAGAGCCGGTCCGCGTGCCGCAATTCCGGGATCGCGCCCGCGTGGTCGCCTCGAGTCAGAGCCACGTGACCGACGGCGCGGCAGGCCATGGCGCGAAGCGCTACGCAGCCGAAATTTCGTGCAATATCAGCTAATTCGTTGCTGGCGTCGGCGGCAATGTCCGTCTCGTCGGCGGCGATCAGGACATCCACCGCACCCGGCAGCAACTGCGAACGGTGCACCGAGTCGCGCCGCTCGGCCAGCAGCCGTTTGATTGCCGCGACTGCTGCAGCGACGCGGCCTCGGGCCAGCCACAGCAGAGCCAGGCCTGGTTGCGGCTCGTGGCCGTATTCCAGCGCCTCGGTATACGCCGCCTCGGCCGCATCGAACTGTCCAAGGATGCTCAGCACGTCACCGCGTTCTGCCAGTGCAAGTCCAGCGGCTGGGGTGACACCCGCCTCGATGTATCGCTCGACGGCGTTGGCGAACTCCTCCAGTGCCTCGTCGAATGCGCCGCGCAACGTCATGATCTGGCCGCGGTGTACGGCACACTGACCGGTGAAGGGGACCAGGCCGGGTTGCTCATCGCACCACTTGGTCAACGCAACCGTCCACTCGGTGGCCCGGCCCAGATCCGAAACCTCCTGACAGCCTTCGATCATCGAGCAATACACTTGGCCCGCGAAGATCGGCGACACGGCGCCCGTCGCGATGCACACCATCGCCTCGTCGAGCAGGGCGAGCCCTTCGGGGACACGCCCGGCGTACAGCGCGATCCGGCCCTGAGCCATGACGCCCATCGCGACAAGGTCGGGATCGCCGAACCGGCGCCCGTAGTCGGTGATCTCCATGGCGCATTGGTGGGCCGGTGCGAACTCGGCGGCGAAGACGTTGCGCATCATCACCGGGATCAGCACATAGCCGCGCTCGACGACGTCATCGGGCACGTCCTCGAGCAGCCGCTGTGCGCGGGCCACCCAGCCGTTACCGACCGCCGATTCGCCGGCGTCCGTCAACACCATCGCCAACCAGAACGCACATCTCACTGCGCCGGCGATGTCGTCGGCGTCCAAATGTATCTGGTAGGCGCGCTGCAGCGCCTGGATGCAGTCGTTGTGCCGTCCGGTCAGGTAAGCGGCCGTCGCAAGGCGCACAAAATCCTCGCCGCCCAATGTGGCGGCGGCACCGTCCGCCGTGTTCAGACCCAATAGCGCCTGGTAGGCCGCCAGCCAGTCGCGGCGCTCATAAGCCTCGCGCGCCGAGAGGAGATCTTCGACGACGCCCACGCGCATCACCTCGGGTATGAGGTTACGCCGCTGGACCTCGTCAGGCTGATAGCTGACGCTGCGAAGGGCTGGCTGACCGTCGGCCCTGTCTCACGCGCGTCGCGATCTTCGTGGCGACGTATTCCGCATCGCGGCTGATGCCCGGGAGCACCATCGAGCTGAACGCATACTGGAAACTCAGCCCGCAGAAAAACAGGCCGGGTGCCTCGGTGCACACCCCGCGGTACTCCCGCGGCCAGCCATCCGAGCCCAAGATCGGTAGCTCGATCCAGTCGAATACCTGCTTGAATCCGGTGCACCAAATGACATTTCGCACATCCAGTACCGTGCCGTCGGACAGTGTCGGCCGTCCGTCGGTCAATCCTGACACGCGGGCGGTGTGCCGCAGCACGCCTCGGGCTGCTAGATCATCGCGCTTGACGCGTAGCATCGGTGCGCCATGAAAACGAATGTGCGGCATCGCTTTTCGGCCGATCGGTGTCCTTCTGGTGACGATGTGGCGCCAGGTGAATACCAAGATGGGCAATGCGACGTGGATGCGGCGCGAGTCCCACCGGACCGGAATCTGGCCGCAGTCGCGGCCACACAGGACCGTCGGATGGGTCAGCGCTGTCTCGTAGGCGATGTCGGTGCCGGAGTGCGAGGCGCCCACCACCAGCACCGCCCCGGACAGCAATTGCTCGGGACGTCGGTATTCGCTCGAATGCAGTTGCCGGATGGTCGGATCCAACCGGTTGGCGAAGTCGGGAAGATTGGGTGTGCGACCGAATGTCCCGGTCGCGACCACGACGTTGTCGCACGTGATGGTGTCGTCACCGATGAACGCGGTGTAGCCGCCGCCCGCTCGTGGGGCCAGTCGGTCGACGCGCGTGCGCATCCGCACCGGCAGATCCCACTGGAGGGCGTAGCGCTCGAGGAACTCGGCTACCTGGTCCCTGTTCGGATAACTCCACCGGTCTTTCGCCGGGAACCCCGTACCTGGCAGGCCGCTGTACTTGGCGGGCGTGTAGAGCCGCAGCGAATCGTAGTGGCGGCGCCAGTTGTCGCCCATCCGCTCGTTCGCGTCGATGATCAAGATCGGCCGGTTCATTCTCTGCAGGTAATAGCCGGTGGACAGGCCGGCCTGGCCTGCTCCGATGATCAGTGTCTCGATGTGTTGTGTGCTCATATCGCACCCCTTGCCTGGTGGGGACGTGCCGACCGGGTGATATCCCCAACGCTAGGAGGCGGAGCCGTCAGCCGCCTCGGGCGGATCACCCATCTTCACCGGTGCCGAGTGGGTGGATTGTCGTAGTAAGTCGGCAGGGCGCTCGGCACTCCGCTGTCGTGCTCGGGAACAAATCCCACGCCGCTGCCGTTGACCACATCGACAACAAGTTGAGCGATATACACTCAAGTCTGGGTTGACAATCTAAGCTGACCCGGAGCAAGCTTGAGCGCAGTCCGCTCAGACCCCTATATCTCTATCAGGAGGCAACAACATGGCTCGTGCGGTCGGTATCGACCTCGGGACCACCAACTCCGTCGTGGCGGTCCTGGAAGGCGGCGACCCCGTCGTCGTCGCAAACTCTGAAGGCTCCCGGACCACCCCGTCCGTCGTCGCGTTCGCGCGCAACGGCGAGGTGCTGGTCGGTCAGCCCGCCAAGAACCAGGCGGTGACCAACGTCGACCGGACCATCCGTTCGGTCAAGCGTCACATGGGCACCGATTGGACCGTCGAGATCGACGGCAAGAACTACACGGCGCAGGAGATCAGCGCGCGCACGCTGCAGAAGCTGAAGCGCGACGCCGAGGCGTACCTCGGTGAGGACATCACCGACGCCGTCATCACCGTGCCCGCGTACTTCAACGACGCCCAGCGTCAGGCCACCAAGGAAGCCGGCCAGATCGCCGGCCTCAACGTCCTGCGCATCGTCAACGAGCCCACCGCGGCCGCCCTGGCCTACGGCCTGGACAAGGGCAGCAAGGAACAGACCATCCTGGTCTTCGACCTCGGTGGCGGCACGTTCGACGTCTCGCTGCTGGAAATCGGCGACGGCGTCGTCGAGGTGCGCGCCACCTCCGGTGACAACCACCTCGGTGGCGACGACTGGGACGACCGGATCGTCGAGTGGCTGGTCGACAAGTTCAAGGCCACCAGTGGCATCGACCTGACCAAGGACAAGATGGCGATGCAGCGGCTGCGTGAGGCCGCGGAGAAGGCCAAGATCGAACTGTCGAGCTCGCAGAGCACCTCGATCAACCTGCCCTACATCACCGTCGACGCCGACAAGAACCCGCTGTTCCTCGACGAGCAGTTGACCCGCGCCGAGTTCCAGAAGATCACTCAGGATCTGTTGGACCGCACCCGTCAGCCGTTCCAGTCGGTGATCAAGGATGCCGGCATCTCGGTCGGCGAGATCGACCATGTGGTGCTCGTCGGTGGCTCGACCCGCATGCCCGCCGTGGCCGAACTGGTCAAGGAGATGACCGGCGGCAAGGAGCCCAACAAGGGCGTCAACCCGGACGAGGTTGTCGCAGTGGGTGCCGCGCTGCAGGCCGGCGTGCTCAAGGGTGAGGTGAAAGACGTTCTGCTGCTTGACGTCACCCCGCTGTCCCTGGGTATCGAAACCAAGGGTGGCGTGATGACCAAGCTGATCGAGCGCAACACCACCATCCCGACCAAGCGGTCGGAGACCTTCACCACCGCTGACGACAACCAGCCGTCGGTGCAGATCCAGGTCTTCCAGGGTGAGCGCGAAATCGCCTCGCACAACAAGCTGCTCGGCTCCTTCGAGCTGACCGGTATCCCGCCGGCCCCCCGCGGCGTGCCGCAGATCGAGGTCACCTTCGACATCGACGCCAACGGCATCGTGCACGTCACCGCCAAGGACAAGGGCACCGGCAAGGAAAACACGATCAAGATCCAGGAAGGCTCCGGCCTGTCCAAGGAAGAGATCGACCGGATGATCAAGGACGCCGAAGCGCACGCTGACGAGGACCGCAAGCGTCGCGAGGAAGCCGATGTCCGCAACCAGGCCGAGTCGCTGGTCTACCAGACGGAGAAGTTCGTCAAGGAGCAGCGCGAGGCCGATGGTGGCTCGAAGGTTCCCGAGGACACCTTGACCAAGGTCGACGCCGCGATCGCTGAGGCCAAGACGGCGCTTGAAGGCACTGACATCTCGGCGATCAAGGACGCCATGGAGAAGCTCGGTGTCGAATCGCAGGGGCTGGGCCAGGCGATCTACGAGGCCACCCAGGCTGAGCAGGCCGCCGGAGCCGACGCTGGAGCTTCCTCGGGTGCCGCGGACGACAACGTGGTGGACGCCGAGGTCGTCGACGATGATCAGGAGACCAAGTGAGCGAGAACGATTCGCACGAGCCGGTGACCATCACCGACAAACGGCGCATCGATCCCGACACCGGTGAGGTTCGCGAGCAGGAGCCGGCCCCTGGTGGGCCGGCTCCGGCCGCCTCCGATGCCGGTGCGCCGGCGACCGATAGCGACGAGGTAGCCGAGCTCAAGGCCACGCTGCAACGCGTCAAGGCCGAGTACGACAACTACCGCAAGCGGGCCCTGCGCGATCAGCAAATGACCGCGGACCGGGCCAAGGCCACCGTCATCACCCAGTTGCTGGGTGTGCTCGACGATCTGGACCGGGCCCGTAGCCACGGTGACCTCGAGACCGGGCCGCTCAAGTCGGTTGCCGACAAGCTCGTCGGCGCCCTTGAAGGGCAGGGTCTTTCCGCATTCGGGGCCGAGGGTGACGAGTTCGATCCGTCGCTGCACGAGGCTGTGCAGCACGAGGGCGAGGGCACCCATCCAGTAGTCGGAACCGTGATGCGCCGCGGCTACAAGATCGGTGACCAAGTGGTCAGGCACGCCCTCGTCGGCGTGGTCGACACTGTTCCCGAAGCCGAGGCCGGTGCTGATTCCCAGTCGGGGACAGCGGATAACGCTGACGCCGCCGGCGATCAGGCCGCAGAATCAGAGAAATAGACAATCCAACTAGAGAGAAGAGGTAAGGAGGTGGCGCATGGCCCAACGCGAGTGGGTCGAGAAGGACTTCTATAAAGAACTCGGCGTCTCCTCTGACGCCAGCGCCGACGAGATCAAGAAGGCCTACCGGAAACTGGCCTCCGAACTGCATCCCGACCGCAATCCCGATTCGGGTGCGGCAGATCGGTTCAAGGCCGTTTCCGAGGCGAACAGTGTCCTGTCGGACCCCGCGAAGCGCAAGGAGTATGACGAGACCCGCCGGTTGTTCGCCGGGGGTGGGCGTCGGTTCAACCCGGGTGGGAACTTCAGTGGCGGGTTCGGTTCCGACGGAGCCGAATTCAACCTCGGAGACCTGTTCGACGCGGCCGGACAGAGCGGCGGCGCCAACATCGGTGACCTCTTCGGTGGGTTGTTCGGGCGCGGTGCACAACCGCGGCCGAGCCGGCCCCGCCGGGGCAACGACCTGGAAACCGAAACCGAGCTGTCCTTCCTGGAAGCCACCAAGGGCGTGGCCATGCCGCTGCGGCTGACCAGCCCGGCGCCGTGCACCAACTGTCACGGCAGTGGTGCGCGGCCGGGCACCAGCCCCAAGGTGTGCCCGAACTGCAACGGCTCGGGTGTGGTCAACCGCAACCAAGGTGCGTTCGGATTCTCCGAACCCTGCACCGAATGTCGGGGCAGCGGCTCGATCATCGAGCACCCCTGCTCCGAATGTCAGGGCACCGGCGTCACCACCCGGACTCGCACCATCAACGTGCGGATCCCACCGGGCGTCGAGGACGGTCAGCGCATCCGGCTGGCCGGCCAGGGTGAAGCCGGGCTGCGAGGCGCACCATCGGGTGACCTCTACGTCACCGTGCATGTGCGGCCGGACAAGGTGTTCGGGCGTGACGGCGACGACCTGACGGTCGCGGTGCCGGTGAGCTTCCACGAATTGGCGCTGGGTACAACACTTTCCGTTCCCACGCTGGATGGCAAGGTCGGTGTGCGGGTGCCCAAGGGCACCTCAGACGGCCGGATCCTGCGGGTGCGCGGACGTGGCGTGCCCAAGCGCTCCGGCGGCCACGGTGACCTGCTGGTCACGGTGAAGGTGGCGGTACCGCCGAACCTGGAAGGTGAAGCGGCAGAGGCACTGGAAGCGTATGCGAAAGCCGAGCGGGCCAGCGGGTTCGATCCGCGGGCCGGGTGGGCAGGCAACATATGAGCCAGCGCAAAGAGGAAGCACGTACGTTTTTGATCTCGGTGGCCGCCGAGCTGGCCGGTATGCACGCGCAGACCCTGCGCACATACGACCGGCTCGGCCTGGTCAGCCCGCAGCGCAGTTCCGGTGGCGGGCGCCGCTACTCCGAACGCGACGTCGACCTGCTCCGTGAGGTGCAGCGGTTGTCGCAGGACGAGGGCGTCAACCTGGCCGGGATCAAGCGCATCATCGAACTGACCAATCAGGTAGACGCGCTGCGCACCAGGGTTTCCGAGTTGACCCAGCAGGTCGAACAACTCAGTGATCAGCGCCGCGACGTCTCCGTCGCATCCAAAGCGGTGGTGCTGTGGCAGCCGCGGCCGCCCCGCCGCGGTGCGCGTTAGCCCACTCTGATCGAAAAGGTGGCCGTCTCCGGACTTCCGGGGGCGGCCATTCTGTAATTCCCTCGGCGCAGCGCGTCGGTCGGTGCGGCCATCGGCTCGATGCCCACCACGGCGTCGTTCCCGGGAGCGAAAAGTTGTGCGGCCGTGTAACCTTCGTCGAAGCTGACATCGACCCGGTGGCTGCCGCCGGACAGGGTGAACACCGCGCCCGGCCCAACGTCATCGCATCCGTCGTCGAGTTCGGTGGTGCCCAGCCGTTCCTCGCCGCCCGGCCACTCCCGGGATTCGCCCGTGGGCAGTCCCCGGTCATCCACGAGTAGGTGCCGCATGGTCGGGGTCTGCAATTGCCAATCTTCGCGGGGCACAACGGGGATTGTCACGTACGGGTGGTAGCCGTAGCACAGTGGTACCGACCGGTCGGTGGTCGGCGTCACCGTGGTGGCGACGGTAAGGGTCCGGTCGGCCAGCGTCACGGCCATGGTCAGGCGATGCGGGAACGGGAATGTCGCCAGCAGGCCCGGGTGGGCGCCCCAGTCCAGGTCGGCGATGAGTGCACCCTCGGTTTTCTCGGTCACCTGCCAATCCGGATTGGCGGCCAGCACGCCGTGCATCGGCGCCCCGTGGGCGTCGGCGCGCACACCGTTTACTCCGGGTGCCACGTCCACCACCGTGTCCCCGACGCGGTATTGGTTGGCGCTCAAGCGGTTCGCCCACGGATAGAGGATCGGGATGCCCATGGTCTTGCCGTCGGTGAGGTATGCCTGCAGCCCGCGTCGCTGGCCCAGGTACTCGACATCGCCGTCGGCAAGCGAGGTACAGATCATCCCCGCCGCCGGAACGTAGGTGGCCGTCAGCGATGACGACGGGTCAGACAAGGTGACTTGTTGGACCTCGGGCATGGGGCAAGTCTGGCATCCTCAGCGCGTCAGTGGGTCGTGCTGGATGCGCTCGGCCGGCGCACCCCGCTCGACCAGGGCGGCTTTGGTGGCGGTGACCATGTCCGGGCCGCCGCAGATGAGGATCTGCCGATCACCCCAGTTGCCGTACCGTGTCACCACTTCGGCCAAGGTGCCGGTCTGGCGCACGTGCAGGCCGCGCGGCGGCTGGACGTCGGGATACTGGCCGGCCCAGGGCGGATCGGTGCTGTATTCGGACACCGGGGTCACCGACAGCCACGGGTTGGTCGAGGCGATGTGCCACAGGGTTTTCAGGTCGTACAGATCGCACGGATAGCGGCCGCCGAAGAACAGGTGCACGCGCGGATTCTCGCCGTGCAATGTCATGTCCATGATGATGTTGCGCAGCGGGGCCAGGCCCGTGCTGCCCGCTACCATCAGCACATCTTCGCCGTCGCGGTCGACGTGCAACCCGCCGTGTGGGCTGGACATCCGCCACCGATCCCCGATCTTGGTCTCGGCGACGATGGCGGTACTCACCATGCCGCCGGGGACGGACCGGATGTGAAACTCGATGCCCCCGGAGCGGTCGGAGGGGACGGCGGGACTCAGATAGCGCCACCGGCGCGGCCACTGCGGCACCTGGACCGTCACGTACTGGCCGGGGTGGTAGAACAATGCCTGGTCGAGCTGCAGTCGGATCACCGAGACGTCACGGGTGACCCGGTGGTGCTCGATCACGGTGCCGTCGCAGTACGCGGGGGAGTCCTCGGCGTCGGCGGCGCCGCGCATCACCCCGATGACCAGTGCCACGGCATCGTGGGTGGCCTCTGCCAGCCGTTCGTCCCATTCGGGTTCGAGGTGGCGGTGCAGCGCGTTGTACAGCGCCTCCTGCATGGAGTCGTAATGGCTCTGCGTGACACCGTACTTGCGGTGGTCCCTGCCCAGCTGAGCCAGGAACGCCACCGGTTCTTCGGCGCGCTGGGCGATCAGCTCTCCGAACAACCAGGTCAGGGCGCGGGCAAAGACATCGCGCTGGCTGTCCATGTCGGGCGGGAACAGATCGCGGGCCGAGAGGTCGGTGGCGAACCACTGGGTGTAGAAGTCGCGGATCAGGGGCGCGGAGCCCTGCTCGGGGTCGACGGCACGCTGGAGCGTCTCCAGTGCTTGACGGTCATCGAGTCCCACGGAGTCGCATCATATGCGCGGAACTTGCGGGCCGCCGCAATGCGGCGATGATCACCAACGTCAGCCCGGCCAGCACCCAGCAACTGAGCACGATGATGGCCAAGTCCGCGCCTGCACCGCCGAAGTATGCGGTGGATCGCAGCAGCGTGGCGGTGGCGCCCTGTGGCAGCAACTGGCCGAGCTGACCCCAGCCGGCGGGCAGCATCTCCGGTGCGGCCGTCAACCCCGACAGGGGGTTGCCCAGCAACAGGGCCAGCGCCGCGCCGACGCCCAGGCCGGCCTTGCCGAACAGTGAGCCCAGTCCGAGTACGGTCAGGCCGGCCGCGGCGATTCCCAGCGTCAGTCCGGCCGCCACTCCCCAGAAGTTCGAGTCGATCGAGCCGAACACGTGCTGGAGCAGGGCCGCGACGGTAATGCCTGCGGTCGCGGAGAACACAATCGCAGTGATCAGCCGGGTCCACACCTCACGCCGCAACAGCAGTACCAGCGCGGCGGCGGGCAGGATCCCGGCCAGCGTGATCGGCAAGGCAGAGGCAGCCAGGCCGGTGCCGCGGGGATCCTGGCTTGCGGGCGGGGCGAGATCTTCGGTGTGGAGGGGCACACCCTGGTGAGCAGCGATGCCGTTTCCGATCTGGGTGAGTAGCTGCGCCACGGCCGGGCTGCCTCCGGTGGCGGTCAGCAGGGTCGGTCCTTGCGGACCGAATGCTATGCCGCCGTATACGTTTCGGTTGAGGATGGCTTCCCGTAGAGCCTTCTCGCCGGGATAGTAGGTCACCGCGAACGCATCCGGGGCCTGCCGTTCGAGGAGTTCGGTGACCTGGCTGGTGGCTGCCTGCGGGCCGGCTGCGCCGATCGGGACGTCGTGGGGCTTTGACCGCGCAGCGGGCAATGCGAAGGCGATGGCGACGACGGCGATCGCGAGGGACAGCACGGCGACGATTCCGGCGGCACGTAGCGCTGCGGGCGGCTCGTGTTCGGGTGCGGCGTGGTGGACGGGTGTGGCGGTCTGGGTCGAGAGCATCATTCCCTCTTTTCATCCGACGTTGAATTAATCGGTTGGTCTGAGGGTAGGCCTTGGCGGGGTAGTTTTTCAACGGTTATTGAAATGATAGTGTCGACGTGTGGCTTCACCTGGGAAAACTGCCAACCGACGCGGGCGTCGTCAGGGTGATCCGGTGTCGCGCGATGCTGTGCTGGCGGCCGCCAAACTGCGCTTCGCGGCTGAGGGATACGAGAAGACGACGCTGCGCGCCATCGCCTCGGACGCCCACGTCGACGCGTCGATGGTGCTGTATCTGTTCGGCTCGAAGGCTGACCTGTTCCGGGAATCGCTACGCCTGATCCTGGATCCCGACGTTCTGGTGGCTGCCCTGGAAGGGTCGGCAGAGCAGATCGGCGAACGTATGGTCCGCGTCTACCTCAAGATGTGGGAAACGCCTGAAACCGCGGCCAGCATGCGGGTCATGCTGCAATCGGCAACATCGAATTCCGATGCGCACGTGGCATTTCGAGCGTTCATGCAGGATTACGTGCTGGCCGCGGTGTCCGGCGTGCTAGGTGGTGGCGAGCAGGCCCGGCTACGGGCGATGCTCGCCGCGTCGAGCCTGGTGGGCACCGCGATGCTGCGCTACGTGATGGCCGTGCCACCGTTGGCGACACTCGACGGTGAACAGGTGGTGCGTCTGCTCGCACCAACCTTGACCCGTTACCTCACCGCCGATGCGGATGAGCTGGGCTTGCCTGAGTTGTAGGTGCTACTTGTTGAGAAACATCTGCACGACGCCGATCGCGTCTGATCCCACCCAAGCTTGTCCCCGGCATCATGGTGAGACTTTGTGGACCCAGAGTGTTGGCATTCGGTCTGGCCCTCCTTGCTGCAGCGAGCCCAATAGCATGGCAATATGTTGCTACACAACAATTTTGGGCGTTCAACACGCGGCTTGGCGTTCTCTGGACCAACACTGAATGGGCGGAGGGCTGGCCTCTAAGCTAACGGCACGCTCACCGGGCAAACCGCGAGAACGGCGCCAGCGAATCGAGATCGTCGTACAGAAAGTGTGCAAATGCGGTGGCCAACAGCAGCGTAGGCATTGGTGGGGAAGTGGGACGCGAACAGTCGAGCCGGTAATCGAAGGTCGCGTACATGAACATGCGTTCAAGCTTGGATTGGTTCCGTTGACTTTGTACGCGTCCGATCTCTGCACTGGCGTCGCAAATCGGTTCGTCGAGTTCCAACTTGGTGAACTTCGGGATATAGGAACGTATTTTGGTGGCGCCTACCGGTTGGTTCTGATACTCGAGCTCGAACGAAATTTTGTGGGTTCGGAAGTATTGCCAGTACGAGCTGGTCTGGCGAAGGCAGCCGAGATCTTGGCCGGACGGATCGTGGACCTGAAGACGGTGTTTCCCATAACCCCTGAATCCAACGAATCGGGTGAACTGCAGCAGTTGGGTGCCATCGGGCCGAACGACCTCGAATGCAAGTTCGCTCATTGCCTCAGCCCCTCGGGGCAATGCCTTCCGTGGTTGGATCAGAGCGAGTAGTTGCCCACCGCGGTTCGTAATGTGGCAACGAATGTCGCTGCTGAAGCTGCCGCGGATCGGTTGCAGAAACAGAGTGGGTTCCCCGAACGGGTAGCCACCCGACGACACAGGCGGAGAAGGTAATGGTGCCGCGGTCTCCGGCTGTATTGGCGGACCGGAAGTCACATGGGCTGTCCACTGCCTGCCGTCAAAGTACCGGAGTTGCTGTGGGCTCCACGGGTCGGTGAACCAACCCGCATGCGCGGACGGGGCCGGGAATTCGTTGATGTGGCTCCTCGGTCAGTCTTCCCGCTCGGAGTGGCGCGCGATGAGCGCGAGCTCGGCGTCTGCGGCTTGCTGCGGAGTCGCGAACGGCATGTTCGCCGCCACGAAATTCGTGGCTTCCCCGAGATCCACACCCTGCTCGACCATCATGTCGACCACACCGACATGCACCACCGCCGTCGCTTTCGCGGCGGCTACCGCGGCCACAAAGCGAATCTCGTCTGCCAGTTGGGACTCCGTCAATGTTGTCACTCGCGGGTCCAGGTCAACCTGGGCGACTGAGCCGTTGAGATAGGCCGTGACGGCGACGGTGCCCGGCGGGTTGATGGCCTGCATGACGGTGCCCTGATCGTCATCTTCGGTGTCGGCCATTGCCGGGGAGGAGGCGAAGTCGTCGACTCCGGAGTCTTCGGCCTCATGGTTTCCATAGTCGTAAACAGCGTCGAGGTCCACTCTCTCGTCAACGTCGCCGGGGGCGTAGTCCGGCAAAGAATCAAGTTCGGATGTGCCGCCGTCGGACTCAGCGATGCTCACGTCGAGAGCATCGAGGCCGTTCGCGTCGTCTGCTGCGTCCCAATTGTCGTCCGAAGCGTGAGGTGTCATGTGTCGTTTCGCATCCCATCGTGACCAAGCCTGTTACGGCTTCACCCTCACCGCGGACGCATTTCCTTGCCGAGCTTGCCTGCGGCTTGCGCATCGGTCTGATCGTACCGGGACGCAGCCGTCGTCAGCTTCGTGGAGAGGCCGGTCGAAACGGAATTCAACTTTGCGCAGGCGGCGGCGCGTGCCTGTTCAGCCATCAGGACAGCTGTATTCGACGTCGTGCACACCAGACCGTGATTCACCATCATCGATGTGCCGACGCCCTGTGCGGCCGCGGCGGCCGTGAGAAGTTGTTGTGCTGCCTTTCCCTGCAATTCAGCAAGATCCAGCACGTGGGAGGTGTTTACCTTCAAGAAATCAGGCATGGATGCCTCCTTCGTCAGCGCGCGGTCGCGGCTACCTGGTTGTAGATACGTGTCGCCTTGGCGACTTCGACGCCGTTCATGGCCGCGTCGACGCCCATTTTCGTCATGGCTGCCATCGCGATCGGTACCGAGCCTGCGACGGCACCGATCTGGATCGACATCGAGATAGCAGGCCCCGCGGGAACGAGCGGGTAGGCGGCCATTGCGGGTGCGACCATGATTCCCAGTGCAACCGAACATGCGTCCAAGATGGACCGGGTATTTGTCACTTGGCCCGCTTGTTTTTGAACGACCGCCTGCATCGTGCGGTCGGCCTCGGCCATGAGCTGGGAGCGATCCAATTGCTTGACGTCCTGCGAGGCATAAGCACTTGAGGCACTGCCTTGCCAGTTCTGAGTTGGAGTGGCCGACTGGAGTATCTGCCCGACCGTATTGAGTTCCTTGTTGCCGTTGGCGAACCGGTCACCGCTGTCGGGTGTGCCGATTCCGCATTGCAGATTCATCGCGGCGATAGCCAGCAACCCGCCCTGAATGATCGGGGTCTGTGGGCATTTGGGGATGAGGTTCGGGGAGAACTTGTTCGCAACGGCGGGAATCACGGTGCCGGCCAACTGCGTCAGCCCTATCCCGTCGGATGCGGTCGTCAAGACGTTCGTTACTGGATGCACATTTCCGTCTTGTGCGGTCTCCACGTGGCTCTTTGCCGACCACGCCGTGTTGATACCGCCGAGAATATCGTCCCAAGCTGCCACCTATGACCCCCTGTCCGCAGATGAGTGTACCGGCGCGCCAAGGGGCCTCTGCTCACCAATTTTGTGCATGATCGCCATGGCAAGTTCACGGGGCGATCCGTCACCGCTCAGTTGTTCGGTGATTTCCAACGCGGGCCCCCGAGCGGGCCACCCATCTGGATTCGGTCGTTCATGTAGTGCGCGAAGGCGATCGTCAGCATCAGAGTGGGGAGTGGATGTGACGTTGGCGCCGCGCAGTCCAGCGTGTAGTCAAAGTGCGGATTTCGTGATCCGGTATTCGGGTGCCACTGGCGATCGACGTGGCCGAGCAACCCGCCGGCGGCGTCGTAGATGGGTTCGTGGACTTTCTTGTCCATTTTCGCGATGGTGGTGCCTACATTGGACTGCCCGAGACGTTGCCCTTGAAACTCCATCTCCATGGTCAGGGTGTAAATCCGCCAACGCGATCCACCTCGACGCAGACTGCCCACTGCCTGCCCGGCGGGGTCCTGCACCTGAATGGTCTGTCGGTATCCGCCGGAACTGGTCAAGTACAGCAGCGGCGATCCGTCAGGACGAATCATGACGAACGTCATCCCCTCGGCTCCCCTGGTGAGCCAGCCGATTTTCGACGTAGGACGTATCAGTCCGATGTGCTCGCCGCGCGAATTCTCGACCCCACACATGATGCTGGCGTCATGTTGGGTCGCGATGGCGCGCAGTATCAGGATTCTCTCACCGAACGGGTAACCGGATTCCTCTACTGGTGCTGTGAACTGCGGCTTAGCGGCGGCACCGGGTGCGGACTGAGTGGTCCATTGTCGGCCGTCAAAGTAGCGGAGCTGCTGAGGATTCCACGGATCGGTGAACCAGCCGGGCGGTCCAGCTGGTGGAACGCTGTTGTCGATGATTCGGAACCCTTCATACTTGCCGAGAAGATTCGCTCTCGGCCTCGCCGCGTTTCGTCGATGCTATCTCGGGGACGTCGAGCCGCTGCCGCAGATAGTAGATGGCCTGCCGCTCACCTGCCTTCGAAGTGATTGTGTCCCAAGGTGTCGACGAAACTGGGCCCGCGTCGTTCGAGTTCATTCAGATACATCTCGGCCCAGGTACCGAATGGTTGATGTGCCAGATATTCATTGCGGAACCGGTCGTCTTCGGACACCTCGGAAACGCAGAACGATGGAATCACCAGATCGACCACGGGACCGCCGCGTTCGACTTCGGAGAGCAATAGCGGCGCGTTTCGCCCGAGGAACTGGTCGATGATCCAGCCGTCCTCGCCCAGCCACATCGAGTAACGGACCTTTGCGATCACGTGTTCGGATCGACCGACGATCTGGGCGGCGACCAACGGATCGAGTTCGCGTTCGGCCTCGTATCGGGTGCCGCCGACGGCGGGGCCTTTGGCGGTCATGGTCCCGAGCGATTGTTCGCCCAATGCCGCGACGAGCTCTGCGGGCGTGGCCTCCAATTTCGCGGGCGCAGGCCCTTGTACCCGGACGCGCACCGCGTATCCGTCGGATGCGAACAGATATGCCTGCACGATGAGGGCAGGCATGGGATCCGATGCTGCCGCTGCGGGCAATTCGCGGACAAAGAACTTCCGCTCGAATTCGAAATCACCGAAACCGGATTCGGACATGCGCACACCGTAGCCGGTCCCGCGCCGAATACGTCGCCTATAGGGCGTGAATTCCCTTGTAGAGCACGAGGAGGCCGATCACGACGAGAATGGCGGCAACCAACACCGCGTGGTTGCGTTCCATCCATTCCTTGAGGCGGGCCAGCGCGGGATCCAGACGCTGGCCCGATACCGCGTAGGCGAGGATGGGGAGGGCGACGGTCGATCCGGCGGCCAGCACGAAGTACAGCCCCGCCGCCCACACTCCGGGTTGACCGAGGCCGGCGGTACCGATCGCCAAACCTGCTGCCACGCAGATGAACAGCACTTTGGGGTTCACCACGGTGAGTACCGCGCCGGCAGCACCTGCCCGGGCGGGCGTGAGCTTGCTCAGGTTGGCCATCCACTTGGGACTGTGCTCTGACTTGGCCCGCGTCAGGTAGCGATACGCCCCGAAGACGATCAGGGCGGCGCCGACCACGATGCGCAGCCACGACGCCCATGTCGGGGGTTCGTCGAGCTGGCCGAAAAGCCCGGAGACGCCGACGAAGATGGCGGTCAGCGCGGTAAGTCCGAGGAACCATCCGGCGAGGAACGACAGCCCGGTCGGCCGGGGGCGGGGGCTGTGCAGTACCAGTACCGCGGGAATGATCGACAGTGGCGAGAGGGCCACCACCATGGCCAGCGGGATGAGTTCGGTGAATACCGAACCCCAGCTCTGCGTCATAGCGAGCAACCTAGCAACACCTAAACGCCGTGGACCAGCGTTACGCGGCTGGTCGGGGCAGCTCGGGAAAATTTTTAAAGTTGAGCGGAACAGACTCAACCTTGACTACGTTGTACATCGCGACAAGCATTTTCTCTATCGGAAAAGGGAGGTGTCGTGGACTCGTTCAACCCGACGACCAAGACTCAGGCGGCGCTGACCTCAGCGTTGCAGGCGGCCAGTTCCGCAGGCAATCCGGAGATCCGGCCCGCCCACCTATTGATGGCATTGCTCACCCAGAAGGAGGGCATTGCCGCACCCCTGCTCGAGGCCGTCGGCGTGGACCCCGCGACGATCCGGACCGAGGCGCAGCGGTTGCTCGACCAGTTGCCCAGCGCCAGTGGCGCCAGCAGCCAACCCCAACTGAGCCGGGAATCGCTCGCTGCGATCACCACGGCCCAGCATCTGGCCACCGAGATGGACGACGAGTACGTCTCCACCGAGCATCTGATGGTCGGCCTGGCCACCGGCGACTCAGAGGTCGCCAAGCTGTTGACCGGACACGGCGCCTCGCCGGAAGCGCTGCGTGAGGCATTCACCAAGGTGCGCGGCAGCGCCCGCGTCACGAGCCCGGACCCCGAGGGCAGTTACCAGGCGTTGGAGAAGTACTCCACGGACCTGACCGCTCGTGCCCGGGAAGGCAAGCTGGACCCGGTCATCGGGCGCGACAACGAGATTCGTCGTGTCGTGCAGGTGCTGAGCCGTCGCACCAAGAACAACCCGGTGCTCATCGGTGAGCCCGGCGTCGGCAAGACCGCGATCGTCGAGGGCCTGGCCCAGCGCATCGTGGCCGGCGACGTGCCGGAAAGCTTGCGGGACAAGACCGTCATCAGCCTGGACCTGGGCTCGATGGTGGCCGGCGCGAAGTACCGCGGCGAGTTCGAGGAGCGCCTCAAGGCTGTGCTCGACGACATCAAGGAGTCGGCCGGTCAGGTCATCACGTTCATCGACGAGCTGCACACCATCGTCGGCGCCGGTGCCACCGGTGAGTCGGCGATGGACGCGGGCAACATGATCAAGCCCATGCTGGCCCGTGGTGAGCTGCGCCTGGTCGGTGCGACCACGCTCGACGAGTACCGCAAGTACATCGAGAAGGACGCTGCCCTGGAGCGCCGGTTCCAGCAGGTGCTGGTCGGTGAACCGTCGGTCGAGGACACCGTCGGCATCCTGCGCGGCCTCAAGGACCGCTACGAGGTGCACCACGGTGTGCGCATCACCGACTCGGCTCTTGTTGCCGCTGCGACTCTTTCGGATCGCTACATCACCGCGCGGTTCCTGCCGGACAAGGCCATCGATCTCGTCGACGAGGCCGCGTCCCGGTTGCGCATGGAGATCGACTCCCGGCCCGTCGAGATCGACGAGGTCGAGCGGCTGGTCCGTCGCCTCGAGATCGAGGAGATGGCGCTCGAGAAGGAAGAGGACGACGCGTCCAAGGAGCGGCTGGAGAAGCTGCGCGGCGAGCTGGCCGACTACAAGGAAAAGCTCGCTGAGCTGACCACTCGTTGGCAGAACGAGAAGGGCGCCATCGACGTGGTCCGTGAGCTCAAAGAGCAGCTGGACAGCTTGCGCGGCGCCGCCGACCGGGCCGAGCGCGACGGTGACCTGGCCAAGGCTGCGGAGTTGCGCTACGGGCGCATACCCGAGGTCGAGAAGAAACTCGACGCCGCACTGCCGGTGGCCGAGGCCCGCGAAGACGTGATGCTCAAGGAAGAGGTCGGACCAGACGACATCGCCGAGGTGGTCGAGGCGTGGACCGGCATTCCGGCCGGCCGGATGCTCGAAGGCGAGACCGCCAAGCTGCTGCGCATGGAGGAGGAGCTGGGCAAACGCGTCATCGGTCAGAAGGCCGCGGTGACCGCGGTGTCGGATGCCGTGCGCCGTTCGCGCGCGGGTGTCGCCGACCCCAACCGGCCCACGGGTTCGTTCATGTTCCTGGGCCCGACCGGTGTCGGTAAGACCGAGCTCGCAAAGGCGTTGGCGGAGTTCTTGTTCGATGACGAACGCGCCATGGTCCGCATCGACATGAGCGAGTACGGCGAGAAGCACTCGGTGGCTCGGCTGGTCGGTGCGCCTCCGGGATACATCGGCTATGACCAGGGTGGTCAGCTGACCGAGGCGGTACGCCGGCGTCCGTACACCGTGGTGCTCTTCGATGAGATCGAGAAGGCCCACCCGGACGTGTTCGACGTGCTGCTGCAGGTGCTCGACGAGGGTAGGTTGACCGACGGCCAGGGCCGCACGGTTGACTTCCGCAACACGATCCTGATCCTGACCTCCAACCTGGGTGCCGGAGGCACCGAGGAGCAGGTGATGGCCGCGGTGCGGGCGGCGTTCAAGCCCGAGTTCATCAACCGGCTGGATGACGTGATCATCTTCCACGGCCTCGAACCCGGCGAGCTGGTCTCGATCGTCGACATCCAGCTGCAGCAGCTGCAGAAGCGGCTGGCGCAGCGCCGGCTCACGCTCGAGGTGTCGCTGCCGGCCAAGCAGTGGCTGGCGCAGCGTGGCTTCGACCCGCTCTACGGTGCTCGGCCGCTGCGCCGCCTGGTGCAGCAGGCCATCGGCGACCAGCTGGCCAAGATGCTGCTGGCGGGTGAGGCGCACGACGGCGACGTGGTGCCGGTCAACGTCAGCGCCGACGGCGAAAGCCTCGTACTGGGCTGATTTCATCCGCCGAACAGACGCAATTGTGCCGTTTTTCCAAGCGGAATTGGGCACATTTGCGTCTCAGTGTCAGTCTGGCTTTTGCCGCGTTGCGGTGGTTGGGTCTGGATCATCTGGTGTCTGGCTCGATTTGTGTCTGTCGCCCGTTGTGGGTTGGCATTTGAGCAGTAGTGCCGGCACCAGGTGT
>NZ_VCMY01000037.1:0-58264 GCF_005924235.1 Mycobacterium sp. DBP42 | reverse complement strand
TAAGAGACAGCGGCGGGGGCGGTGGCTCGGGCGGGGGCGGAGGTGGTGGCTCGGATGGCGGAGGCGGCGCCTCCGGCATCACGGTTTCCCCCGGCGGCAACTGATCCGGTGGCGGGGGAAGTTGTCCCGCTTCGATCGGTGGCGCACCCGGTACCCCCTCGGCGGGCTCCGGTGGCAACTCCGAGATCACCGGTGCCGGCTCGGCACCGACAGGGGCGAGTTGCTCGGCCGGCACCGCGGTGTTCTCGGATGGGGCCGTGGGGTTTTGACCGATCGCATACTCCGGGCCGGCGTCCTGGACCACAGGCTCCAACGCGGGGGGCGCTTCGGGGGGCGGAGGTACGGCGGGTAGCGACGGCGGCGGCACCGCGGCCGAGTCGCCCGATGTGCTCACCACCGGACGGGTGCTTCGGTGTGGAGCCGGCTCTGAACCGGGCAGCAGCTGCTGACCGACGGCCAACGCCAACGAGACCCCGAAGGCGAGCACGCCACCGACCAATATAGCCAGAGGCGTCAATTGCTTGGCGGGCCAGCGCCATACAATCGAGGTCGCGGTCTCGTCCGAAGCCCAGCGGCCGCGTCGCGCCGAGGCCAGGGCCGCGCCCCTGGCCAACGGCAGCCCCGGCTCGGCCGGGGTGAACACCGGGACCTGCAGTGCCTGTTCCAATTTCGGTAGAACGGAATCCAGGTCGACGGCAGCCCCCACAACCACCAGCGCATCGGGACGCCGGTCCGCCGCATCGAAGATCTCCGACAACCAGGCGGTCAGGCCGGCCACGGTCTCGATGCCGCGGCTCACCGAAGTCTGCACCGGATCGTCGCCGCCCACCGTCATCGCCTGCACGACATCGGGTTCCAGGACGCATACGCTCGTCGTGTCGAATCCGACGGTGCCGGCGACGCGCCGGGCCAATGCATCCGTCGCGTGCGGCAACCGTACCGGGACCACGTCGGCAAATCCGGCGTCCTCGAACTTCTTCAGCAGGACCGTGGCCTCGGCGGCTGCCCCCGAACTCCAGGTCACACCGATTGCGGTCAGCCGCAAACCATGTTCTGCGGCAAGCCTTTCGGACTTCCGGACGGCCTTTACCACGTCAGCGCAGATGTCGTCTGTCCGCGCGGGCGCAAGACCACGGATGTCGAGGGCGTTGTGATCGACGGTAACCCCGTCAGCCTCGCTGCCCTCGACCAGGACCAGACCGACGGTAGACGGTGTCAACGAAACACCGAGCACCGCGTCCACGTTCACCCCCGAAATGTGTGGCCGTCGTCCAAACGTTTCACCGTGACATTACCCGGTGGCAGCGTGGCGTCTAACTCTGCACCGCCACTGAGCCCGGTCGCGACCGCGGCCAAATGTGCTGTGCCCCAGAACAGCCAGCACACAACGCTGTGCCGGTTTGCCGTCACGCAGCCAAATGCCGGCCCGCAGACCGCACGCATGGCAAGGTGATCACCCATGCCGGAAGTTCAGGATCCACCACGCCGTCGCGGGTTCTTCGGCCATCCCGTCGGGCTGGCCAATCTGTTCGGGGTGGAACTGTGGGAGCGCTTCTCGTTCTACGGGATGCTCACCATCCTGGGCTACTACCTGTACTACACGGCCACCGACGGTGGCTTGGGGCTACCGAAGAGCACCGCCACCGGCATCGTCGGCGCCTACGGAGGGCTGGTGTACCTGTCCACCGTCCTCGGTGGCTGGATCGCCGATCGCCTGCTGGGCATGGAACGCACGGTGTTCTACGGCGGGGTGGTCGTGATGGCCGGGCACATCGCCCTCGCGGTCATTCCGGGCCTGGCCGGCGTCGGCTTCGGCCTGGTCTTGGTCGCACTCGGGTCCGGCGCACTCAAGGCCAACGCGTCCTCGTTGCTGGGCACCCTCTATGACAAGGACGATCCGCGCGCCGACGGCGGCTTCACCTTGTTCTACCTCGGAGTCAATTTGGGTGCTTTCGTCGGACCGCTGATCACGGGCTTTCTGCAGAACCACTCGGGGTTCCATTACGCGTTCGGCGCCGCGGCCATCGGCATGGCGCTGGGCCTCGCGCAGTACGTCGCATTCCGGCGAAACCTCGGGGACCACGGGCGCATCGTGGCAAATCCGTTGCCACCCCGGGCAATCGGCAAGACCCTCGGTGTCGTCGCCGCGCTGGCCGCGGCGGTGGCGGCACTGTTCATGATGCACGTGGTCGAGTTGGCGAACCTGTCGCAGTTCATCACCGGCGTCATCGTCGTGGCCTCGGTGATGTACTTCGCGGTGATGCTGACCAGCCCCAAGGTGTCCGGCACCGAACGCGCCCGGGTTCGCGCTTTCGTCCCACTGTTCATCGCCAACGCGGTGTTCTGGTCACTGTTTCAGCAGACCTTCACGGTGCTGGCGCTCTACTCCGACGAGCGGGTCAACTGGTCTGTATTCGGCTGGACCGCACCCTCGAGTTGGATCGGCTCGATCGAACCCGTCTGGATCATCCTGCTCTCACCGCTGTTCGCGATCCTGTGGACCCGGCTGGGTAACCGTGCGCCGAGTACCCCGCACAAGTTCGCCTACGGCGTCATGGGCATGGGCGCAGCGTTTCTGCTGTTCCTGCCGAGCGCCTCCACCACCGGCAGGGTGGTGCCCGCGTTGCTGGTGGCCGGCATCATGGTGGTGTTCGCGGTTTCCGAGTTGCTGGTATCACCGATCGGACTGTCGGTCACCACAAAGCTTGCACCACAAGCTTTCCGGGCTCAGATGATGGCGCTGTTCTTTTTCTCGGTCGGCCTCGGTACGGCGATGTCAGGGGTCCTCGCGCAGCACTACGATCCCACGAACGAACTCGCCTATTTCGGCATCCTGGGAGCGGTGGCAATCCTCGTCGGTGTCGTGGTGCTACTGATGTCGCCGCGGATAAGCCGGATGATGGAAGGTGTTCACTGACCGCCGGTCAGGACAGCGGCCAGCATCGCCGGCTCGATGTTGCCGCCGGAGACGATGACGACGGCCGGACCCGGCGGCTGGGCCACCTTGCGGTAACCCGCCAGCGCCACCGCGCCACTGGGTTCGGCGACAAGGTGTGCGCACAATGCCAGCTCCCCTACCGCCGAACGGATCTCATCCTCGGTCACGGTGATGACGCCATCGAGAACCCGCTGCAGATGAGCGAACGTGAGCTCCGAAGGTGTTGAGCGCAACCCGTCGGCAATCGTCCGGTTACGCTGTGCCACAGGCCAGTCCACGCGGTAACCGGCGACCAGACTTTCGGCGGTATCCGCAGCCAGCTGGGGCTCGACGCCGAATATCTTCGCCTGCGGGATCAACTCACGGATCGCGGTGCCGATACCCGAGGCCAGCCCGCCGCCGCTGACAGGAACGAATACCGATGCGACATCCGGCAAGTCCTGCGCGATCTCCAAACCGATGGTGCCCTGCCCGGCGATGACATCGGGATGATCGAAGGGCGGCACCAACACACCGCCGGTGCGCTCAACCAGTTCGGCGGCCACGCTCTCACGCCGTCCGGCCCCACACAACACCACCTGAGCTCCGCGATCCCGCGTTGCCTGCACCTTCACCGCCGGCGTCTCCTCGGGCATCACGATATGCGCGGCAACTCCATAGGCAGCAGCCGCATACGCCACCGCCTGAGCGTGATTGCCGCTGGAATAGGCCACCACTCCCCTGTCCCGCACATCCGGATCCAGCCGGCCCAACGCGTTGAACGCCCCACGGATCTTGAACGCACCGACCGGTTGCAGATTCTCGGGTTTGAGCCACAACGGCCGGACGGGATCGCCCCACCCGGCAGGCAACAGTGGGGTTCGCACGATGTCGGAGTCGATCCGCTCGGCCGCGGCAGCGATGTCGTCGAGGGTCACCAGCTTCACGACAGAAGTCTCTCCCGCGGCTCGGCCCGGAGGAAGAGGTGGGGCACGCCGCACCCGCTACGGTGGAGCCGCAGACCCCGCCCGGCCTTTGGAGTGCACACGTGACCCAGTACAGCTTCGGCATCGTTCCGCGGTACGCCGAGATCGACCAGCAGGGCGTGGTGTTCAACGGCCACTACCTCACTTGGTTCGACGAGGCGTGCACGGGGCTGTTCGACCACCTGCGGGTCAGTTATGCCGACCTGATCGCCCACGGTGTCGACATGCAGGTGGTGCACACCGAGATCGACTTCCGGGCACCGGTCCGCTGGCGGGAGCGGGTCCGCGTCGCGGTCGGGTGCGAGCGTATCGGCACCACCAGCTTCACCCTGGGCTTCACCGTGCTCGGCACCGACTCCTCCGGACATGAGCAGCCGCGGGTACACGGCAGCAACGTCTATGTCGTCGTCTCGACCGATGACTGGACCAAGCGCCCCGTTCCCGAAGCTGTTCGCACAGCGCTCAGTTCCGTTGCCTGCCAATGAATTGCCAAAATTCGCGTTGAAACACCACTTCCCGGGTAGCACAATCGGTATGGATGGCGTTGCCGGTCGATGAGGGGAAATCATGACGCATGCTGAGCGTGGCGACTTCGATGATGGCGCCCCAGAGGCCGACGTTGTCGAACAACTGATACCAGTCGGTGTCGACGACGAAGACGACGCGATCTCAGATCTGCCCCGGGTGCGGATCTCGACAGATACCGATGCCACCGAAGCGGACCTGATCGATCAGGCCATCGCGGTGCCCCTGGACGACGAATCCGAGTTCGACCGCTGACCGAAAGGATGTCCGGCATGCGCTTGCCCGACTCGCTCGAGAGCATGGCCACCGATCCCGTGACGACCTCCCGGGTGTTCGGTGACCCGTATGTCACGCCGGACGGGGCAACGGTGATTCCGGTCAGCAAGGCCCGGCACCGTCCCGGCAGCGGGCGGTCCGACTGCAGACCGCTGGGCATCTTCGTCGTCAAAGACGGCAACCCCACCTGGGTGCCCGCGGTCGACCACACCCGTATCGCCCTGCTGGGTGAACTGATCGGGTTGGTAGCAGCGACATTGGCCACGGCCGCTATGGTGCGTCGTCCGCCGTGGCCGGATGTGCGCGGCGAGTTCTCCCGGCGAATCTGACCCGCCGTATCCGCAGCCCCACGCCGAGCACGACCAGTGCCAGCAGGCCGAGCACCCAGGGCCACGCCCCGTGCCGGTGAACCCACCCGGCGAGACTGCCCTGCACCCGCCCGGCGGCGGCGATCACGGGGTCACTGGGATTGCCTGCAGCGCTGAACAATTGGATCTCATACCAGCCGTAGTACGCGACATACGCGCCGACCACGATCAACAGGGCCCCGCTGATTCGACTGACGTAGGGAACGACGCGCCGCAGCCGGTCGACCACTACGGTGCCGGCCAGCGCCGCGGCGACGGCCAGCACGCCGACGACGAGGGCGAAACCGGCCGCGTACGCGACGAACACGGCCACCCGATGCAGTGGCGTGTTCGATTCCAGGGTGGCGCCGGTGACGGCCAGGAACGGGCCCACGGTGCACGAGAGCGACGCGAGCGCATACCCGACGCCGTAGCCGGCCATCGACCCGAGCCGGGCGGTCGGCGCCCAGCCGGTATGTGCCGTCAGGGCGTCGGGCAGCAGCAGCCCGAGCCGGCGGCCGGCCAACAGCCAGCAACCGAGTCCGACGAGAACGACACCGATCAGCAGGGTGACGTAGGGCAGGTAGCGCTGGACAGTGCTGGCAGCCGCAACCGTGAGCAGACCGAATGTGCCGAACACCGCGACGAATCCGGCCGTCATCACCGCGGTGGCGGCAAGCGCCCGCCCCAGCGCCGCAAGCGGCCCGCGCGGCGAGGTACCGCGCACCACCAGCGCGAGGTAGCCCGGCAACAAGGCGAAACCGCAGGGGTTCAGTGCCGCGACGAGCCCGGCACCGAACGCCAACCCCACCAGGTTGTCTCGCACGCCCGGTAACTAGCTCTTCAGGGCCGCGACCCGATCGGCCAGCTCCTGCTGCGGCATGGCCGACGTCGGGTTGTTGACGAATGTCGACGACCCGTCGGAGCGGTAGAAGACGTAGGCGGGCTGCCACGGCACGTTGTAGCGGGCCCAGATCGACCCGTCGGCGTCATTGAGATTGGGGAAATTGAGGTGGTACTTGTCGACGAACGCCTGCATCGCCCCCACATCGGAGTGCGCCGCCACACCGACGAAGCTGACCTCTGGATTGGCGGCGGCAACCTGGCTGACCGACGGTGCCTCGGCGTTGCAGAACGGGCACCAGGGCGTCCAGAACCACAGCACCGCAGGCCGCCCGGCCAGGCTCGACCCGTTGAACGGGGCGCCCGACAAGGTGGTGCCGGTGAACTGCAGCCGGTCGTCGGCCGTCGCGCTCGGCGCCGCCACCAGGGCGAACACCATCGCGACCGCGGACAGCAGGGCCGCCAGGCCGGGTATGTACGGCAATCGCATCCTCATGGCACCGTCTCCTTCGCTCGGGGCGCAAGCACACCCACGGCTCGCGCATACCCCCTAACACGCAAGTCGACACGCCCGGGTTCAAGTTCGCGGCGTTCCCGCCTTCAGTTCTGCCGCGGCAACAGCTCGGTGGTGAACCGGTTCAGGAATGCGTTGCGGTCGGTCGGCCCGGCCGCTCGGACCACGAACTTGGTCAGGCCGGCGGCCTGGTAGCCATCGAGTTGGCGGTGCAGATCGGACCAATCCGCAGCGACCAGCTCCTCGGGGTCGACGTCGGGTCTGCGACGACGGACCGCGGCGAGCAGTTCAGCAGGCAGCGCGCCGTCCCCCACGGCAAGGCTGATGCCGTAGTGGTCGGGCTCGATGCGGCGGCCTGCGGCAACGGCCTCGGCTTCGATACGCCGACGGGCCGCGCCCGCCTCGTCGGGGGTGAGGAAGCTGCCCAGCCAGCCGTCACCGAATTTGCCGATGCGGGTCAGCGCCGCCGGTGCCGATCCGCCGAGCCAGATGTCGATCGGGGTGGCGGGCAGCGGCTGCACCTGGGCGGAACGGACACTGAAATACTCGCCCTCGAACGTCACGTCGCCGCTGTTCAGGGCGGTTCGGAGCAGGTCCAGGGATTCGTCGAAGACCGCGGCGCGGCGGCCGTCGGGGACGACGAAGATATCCCGCTCGGCGGGGAGTGCCGAGTGCAGGCCGAACGCGGGCAGCACCCGCTTGGGTGCCAGCGCCGCCAGCGAGGCCAGTTGTTTGGCCACCAGAACCGGATGGCGGCCCGGCAGAATCGCGACCGAGGTCCCGACCTTGAGCCGCCGGGTGCGGGCCAGCGCGTAGGCCATACCGACGAAAGGGTCCACCGCGGGCGTATAGACCAGCTCGGAGAACCACACCGAGTCGACGCCGGAACCCTCGAGGTGATCGAGGATGTCGGCCAGCTCCTCCGGGGCGGTTTCAGCACCGAGCCCGACACCGAAGCGGACCTTCATCGGGGGCGTCCCATACCGTTCATATTGGGCGTAACACCGGCGACGCGCCTCTTGTGCCCGCCCGTCAGGCGGTTCAGAGTAAGACAATGAGCGAACAATGGATTCAAGGGTGCTTGGTCCAGCGGATCACGTTTCGTGATGGCCTGGTGCTCAACCTCGACGACTACAACGAATTGGTGATCTCGGTTCCGCTGGAACTGACGCTGCCGGCGACCGGCACCGACGATTCCGAAGTGGTGTCACTGGACCCCCGTGCACTGCGAAACGAGGTCCGGCCGCTGTTCGATTTCGCCGGCCAGCGCTGTACCCATGCCGACTGGGAGGACGACGGCAGTCTCCACCTGAGCTTCTCGGACGGCCACCGCATCGACGTCCGGCCTAACGAGGGGCATACCTCGTGGGAGCTGTACGGGAAGTACCACGGCTACGCCGCATGCCTGCCGCACGGCCGGGTTCGCGTCGTCCGCCACGATCAGGATGACTCCGATCAGGGCGCCGACGAGAATCCCACCCGTGAGAGCGGCTGACCGGCGTACGGCGCGGCCGTGGGTACCCCTTTACCGAAGATCAGCCGACGCCAACCCCGATGATCGGGATCCAGACGCCGAACAGCCACACGCCCCACTGCCGGAAGCCGTTGTCCCACACTGGGTTCAAGTTGTAACCCCAGTAATTGACGGTCGGTGGCAGCGGCCCGCCCCGCCAGTGGAACGGTGGTGGCGGACCCCAACCCCACGGCGGCGGGCCATTGCGGTCGTCCCACCAGTCGTGCCGGTTGTTCGCCCACCAGGGTCCCTTGTCATCCCAGTGCCGTCGATTGTCGAAATCAGGGCCGCGGTCAGGGCCGCGCCCACGGCTGTCGAAATCGCGGTCATGACCGGGTCGCCCGCCGTTGCAGAACGGGAAGCAGTCATCGTTGCCGTGCCCCGGCTTGAGCGGCGCGGGCACCGCCGGCGACGCCGACGCCACCGGGGCCCCCATCCCCGCGGCGCCGATTCCGAACGCACCGACTGTCAACGCAGCCGCCACGAACTTGGTCAGTTTCATACCTGGACCTCCTACAGTCGTGACCCCGGCGCCGGCCGTCCCCCAACGGCCCGGCGCCGCAACGCCTTGCAACCCAGCCCTGTGCGAGCGGCGAAACGTGCACCCCAGGGAGGTATCGCCACCACGGATCCGAGCGTTACCCGTTGTCCACCCACCTGGCGCACCTACCCTGGCGAGGTGGGTATCGCACCGCGGACCAATGGCGCACCTCCTCCCGACATAGCACGGTCGGAGGTCGATCTCGGATCCTGGCAGTTCTGGCGCGAGGACGACGACATTCGGGACGCAGCGTTCGCTGCACTGCGCCACGACGACCCGATCTCGTATCACCCGGCCTGCACCCTCGAGGGTTTCCCCGAAACCCCCGGGCACTGGGCGGTGACCCGATACGACGATGTCTTCCATGCCAGCCGGCATCCGGAGATCTTCAGCTCCGCGTCCGGGATCACCATCGGTGACCAAACCCCGGAACTGGCAGAGTATTTCGGCTCCATGATCGTGATGGACGATCCGCGTCATACCCGCTTGCGCAACATCGTGCGCAGCGCGTTCACGCCACGGGTGGTGGCGCTGATCGAGGACTCTGTCCGTGATCGGGCCCGGCGGCTCGTTGCCGACATGGTCGCCAGAAATCCCGACGGCAACGCCGAGCTCGTCAACGAACTCGCCGGCCCGTTACCGCTGCAGATCATCTGCGACATGATGGGAATTCCCGAGCCCGACCATCAGCAGATCTTCCACTGGACCAACGTGATCCTGGGGTTCGGCGATCCGGATCTGACCACCGACTTCGACGAGTTCCTCCAGGTGGCGACGGACATCGGCGCCTATGCCACGGGGCTGGCCGACGAGCGCCGCGCCGTCGGGGCCGAGGACCTCACGACGAGCCTGGTCCAGGCCGAGGTCGACGGCGAACGCCTGACCTCGGCGGAGGTGGCCTCGTTCTTCATTCTGCTGGTGGTCGCCGGAAACGAGACCACCCGCAACGCCATCAGCCACGGCGTACTGGCCCTCACCCGATTCCCCGAGCAGCGCCAAAAATGGTGGGCAGCCTACGACGAGCTGGCCCCCACCGCGGTGGAGGAGATCGTGCGCTGGGCATCGCCGGTGAGCTACATGCGCCGCACGGTCACCCAGGACACGGTGCTCGGCGGGACACCGCTGCCCGCCGGGGCGAAGGTCACGCTGTGGTACGGGTCGGCGAACCGCGACGAGTCGAAGTTTGCCGATCCGTGGATGTTCGACGTCACCCGCCATCCCAATCCCCATCTCGGATTCGGCGGCGGCGGTGCACATTTCTGTCTCGGAGCGAACTTGGCGCGCCGTGAGATCACCGTGGCGTTCGAGGAACTGCACCGGCAATTGCCCGACATCGTGGCGACCGAGGAACCCGACCGGCTGCAGTCACAATTCATCCACGGCATCAAGCGCATGCCGGTGGCCTGGTCCTCGGGCCCAGCGGCTACCTGACCGTCAGGGTGCCCAGCATCGCGGGGTGATACAGGCAGTAGAAGGCATACTCCCCCGACTCTTCGGGAGCCGTCAGCGTCGCCCGACCCTTGCCCTCGACATGGACGTCGAACAGCCCTTTGGTCCGCGAGGTCACCGAATGCTCGACCTCGTCGTTGTTGACGATCGTGATCTCGGTGCCCGGCGCGACGGGTCCGAGCGAGCTGAACCCCATACCCTCGATCGCGAGGACAGGGCCGGATGGGACCGATGTGTCGGAGCTCGCGGTGACCGTCTCGGAATGCTGACCGTGACCGCCCGGCGAATTGGCTTGCCCGCAAGCAACACTGGCAACCACTAGTAAGAACGACGACACCACCGCCGCCGCGAGTCGCAACATTCGGGCCCCCTCGGGATCGTGCTGACGGGGCCGATTATCCCCTCCCCCCAGGGCGTGATGTGCTCGAATCCGCCGATCCGGCGCTGCTAGCGGGGCCCCAGGACATCGAGCATGCCTGCCGCTGATCGCGGCCAGCTGAACTGCTCGGCCCGCTGTCGGGCACTGCTGCGCCGCAACGGTTCGGGGCGACCGATCACCGAGGTGACCGCACGGGCAATGGCCTGTGGGTCGTTGTCGGCGGTGGCTCCGCTGTCGCGGGTGAGGATCTCGGCCAGCGCCGAGGTTCGTGACACGACCGCCGGTGTTCCGCAGGCCAGCGCTTCCAGCGCGGCCAGGCCGAAGGTCTCGTGCGGTCCCGGCGCGAGCGCGACGTCGGCGGAGGCCAGGATGGTCGCCACCGTGTCTCGGCAGCCGATGTATCCGGTGAAGGCCACCGGCAGCCCGCTGGCCTGCCGTTCCAGCCGGGCCCGCAACGGCCCCTCCCCGACCACCACCAGCCGCGCGTCGACCCCCGAATCCTGCAGTGCGGCGACGGTATCGATGCTCCGGTGGGCATGCTTCTCGACCGATAGCCTGCCGCAGTGCACCAGCAGGGTCTGCTGCGGCCCGGCCCACCGACTGCGCATCGCCGGACACCGGCGCCGCGGATGGAACTGCTCGAGGTCCACCCCGAGCGGAACGGTCGCGACGTTGTGCGCGCCGATGCGGTCGAATTCCTCCCGCGCGAAGGCCGTCGTGCACACCACGGCGTCATAGTTGGCCGCGGTTCGCCGATTGGCGAAGTCAGCCACCACCACCGCCGCCGACCGTGGCAGCACCTGGCCGACCAACCGGTCGAGGCGTTCATGGGAAATCATCACGGTGGCCACTCCATGGCTGCGGCCCCATGGTCCCAGCGACCTCAGGGTCAACCGGTCCGACACTTCGATGGCGTCGGGGCCCAGCTGTTCCAACAACGTGGTCACCGGACCTGGTAGCACCGCACGATAGCCACCGGTAAACGGGATGAGCCTGGCGGGCAGGGAGATTCGCACGACGCCGCTGGCCAGGACATGCCGCTGCGGTTGTGAACCCGGGACGATGAGAAACACCTCGTGCCCCAGCGCACAGTACTCTGCGCCCAGCCGGTCGACGGCGGTCCGCAGGCCTCCCGATCGCGGGCCGTAGAAGTTGGCGACCTGGACAACCCGCATGCCACGATCAGAACCGGGCCGCGTGTGCGGTCAACAACGAGGGCGCGACCGTGACCTGAACAGCCACTGAACAAGCCCTGGGGCCCGCTCGGGTTCGGGTGAGAAGTGTGGCGATCCAGTATGCGCCGAAATCCCGAACCACAGCTAAAACGGTGCCTCCCGCGGGATACTCATCGGATGGGCTGGACACCGGAGCCGGACGCGCTGCGGGGCCGTATCGCCGTGGTCGCCGGGGCCACCCGCGGTGCGGGCCGGGGCATCGCGGCGGCGCTGGGTGAGGTCGGCGCCACCGTCGTGTGCACCGGACGCAGCAGCCGGTACGGAAGCCGCGACTCCGACTATCGCCGGCCCGAAACCATCGAAGAAACCGCCGAACTGGTCACGGCGCTCGGTGGGTGCGGCATCGCGGTTCAGGTCGATCACCTCGAGGTGACGCAGGTGCGCAAACTGGCCGGCCGGCTCAAGGCCGACTACGGGCACATCGACATTCTGGTCAACGACATCTGGGGCGCCGAGATCCTCAAGGGGCCGCCCGACACCTGGGGCCGCCCGATGTGGCAGCACGATCTCGACGACGGGTTGCGGATGCTGCGACTCGGGCTGGACACCCACTTGATCACCTCGCACTGCATCCTGCCGCTGCTCGCCGACCGCCCCGGCGGGCTGTTGGTTGAGATGACCGATGGGACAACGGAATTCAACTCAGAAAATCCCCGACTGTCGGTATTCTACGACCTCGTCAAGACCGCGGTGAACCGGCTGGCGTTCAGCCATGGGCACGAACTCGCCGCATTCGGCGCCACCGCCGTGGCAGTCACCCCGGGTTGGCTGCGCTCGGAAATGATGCTGGACAACTACGGCGTCACCGAAGCCAACTGGCGGGGCGCACTCGACCTGGCTCGCTCGGACGGATACCCGGCGGCGCCGCCCGGGTTCGCCGAGTCCGAGTCCCCCAGGTTCGTCGGCCGCGGGATCGCCGCGGTGGCCGCGGACCCGGATCGGGCCCGATGGAACCAGCATTCCGTCAGCTCGGCCGCGCTCGCCCGCCACTACGGTTTCAGCGACCTCGACGGGCGGGTGCCGGACGTCTGGGCTCCGCTATAACCCCAGGTGAGGCGTCATCGCACACGGCCAGTAGACATTTCCTCGAATCTGTTCACTATTTTCATTGACATCGGCGTGACCGGGCCTGTTCTATGGCTGAGTGACGTTCGACACAATCATTCGCAACGGCCGGTGGTTCGACGGCACCGGCGCCCCGTCAGCCGTCCGCAACATCGGAATTCGCAACGGGCACGTGGTCGCGATCTCCCCCGAGCCTCTCGATGAGACGGGCGGCCCGCAGGTCATCGATGCCGCAGGCAAGTGGGTGATGCCCGGCATGCTGGACATCCACACCCACTACGACGTCGAGGTGCTGGGCGGCCCCTCGCTGTCAGAATCGCTGCGCCACGGCGTGACCACCGTGATGCTCGGCTCCTGCTCACTGTCGACCGTGCACGTCGGCGGCGTCGACGCCGGTGACCTGTTCGGCCGGGTCGAGGCCATCCCCCGGGGCCAAGTCATCGCCGCAGTGGACGAGAACAAGACCTGGACCGACTGCAAGGGGTACGTGACGGCACTGGAGAGCCTGCCGCTGGGACCCAACCTCGCCGCGTTCATCGGGCATTCCGACATGCGCACCGCGGTGATGGGCCTGGACCGCGCCACCCGCAAAGACGAGCGGCCCACCGCCGCCGAACAGGCCCGGATGGAGCAGATGCTCACCGAGGCCCTGGAGGCCGGCTTCGTCGGAATGTCGTCTCAGCAGCTGCTCTTCGACAAGATCGACGGCGACACCTGCCGGTCGCGCACCCTGCCCTCGACCTACGCCAAACCCCGTGAGCTGCGCCGACTCAAGTCGTTGCTACGCCGCTCGGGCCGGGTTCTGCAATCCGGTCCGGACATCCAGAACCCGCTGAACCTCGTCTCGCAGTTGGCGCAGTCGCTCGGGCTGTTCCGAAACAACCTGAAGACCAGCCTGCTCTCGGCCGCGGACATCAAGGCCAACCCGTACTCGATCGCGATCATGGGCCCCGTCGCCCGGCTGGTGAACAAGCTCGGCGGCAACTTCCGCTGGCAGCATCTTCCGGTGCCGTTCGAGGTGTACGCCGACGGCATCGACCTGGTGGTGTTCGAGGAATTCGGTTCCGGCGCAGCGGCTCTGCACCTGCGCGACGAAGTCGAGCGCAATGAACTACTGCGCGACGAGGAATACCGGCGCAAGTTCCGCAAGGACTACGACAGCAAGTTCGGTGTGCGGGTCTGGCACCGGGACTTCTTCGACGCCGAAATCGTCTCCTGCCCTGACGAATCCGTGGTCGGCAAATCGTTCGGCGAGGTCGGGCAGGAACGGGGTGGGCTGCACCCGGTTGATGCCTTCCTGGACCTGGTGCTCGAGCACGGCACGGCGCTGCGGTGGCGCACCACGATATCCAACCACCGGCCGGAGGTGCTCAAGAAGCTGGCCCGCGACCCCGGTATCCAGCTCGGGTTCTCCGACGCGGGTGCGCACCTGCGGAACATGGCGTTCTACAACATGGGGCTGCGACTGCTTCGGCATGTTCGCGACGCCGAACGTGCGGGCACGCCGTTCATGTCGACCGAGCAGGCCGTGCACCGGCTCACCGGCGAACTCGCGGACTGGTATCGCATCGACGCCGGCCACCTGCGCATCGGAGACCGCGCCGACGTGGTGATCATCGACCCCGAGCATCTCGACGACTCCCTCGACGCCTACGCCGAGGACACCGTCGACCAGTACGGCGGCTTGTGCCGCATGGTGAATCGCAATGACGACACCGTCACCGCCGTACTCGTCGGCGGGCGCACCGTGTTCGCCGACGGCCGGTTGACCGACCTGGTGGGCAAGCAGCGTACCGGCCGGTTCCTGCGAGCCGCACATCAGACCCCGTCGATCTCCGCCGAGAACAGTGAGCTGACCAGTGTCCGTTGAAGATGTCACGATCGAAGAGACCGTCCACGGCATGTGGAAAGCGCTTTCGGAGCGCGACTGGGACACCCTCATGACGTATCTGTCGGACGACTGCATCTACCTCGACATGCCGGTGGGTCCCGCCGCGGCAGCCAAGGGACCCACCGACATCGTCAAGCGCCTCAAGATCGGCCTCGAACCGCTGGCGTCCTACGAGAACTTCCCGGGCCTGCTCGTGGACAACGGTCGCGACGCCATGTACGAACATCATGAGGAATGGCATTGGGCCAGCGGCGAATCCGCCGTGCTGAAGTTCGTCACGGTACACCGGGTCGAGGACGGCAAGGTCACGCTGTGGAAGGACTACTGGGACATGGGCGCCCTGGCCAACCATGCCCCGCCGGACTGGCTGGAGAATTTCGCCACCGCGGACATGTCGTGGGTGTTCGATGCCACCGGGCTGGTCTGACCCGACACCTGACTAGCCGGTGCCCCACACCAGGCAGAACGGGTGGCCGGCCGGATCCCGGAACACCCGGAAGTTCTCCTCACCGACGGCATCGGTGACCCGGGTGGCGCCCAGCGCCAGCACCTGGCGCTCGGCCACATCCGCATCGTCGACCTCGATGTCCAGGTGGAGCTGCTGGGATCCTCGCGGATCGGGGAAGTCCGGGGGCTCGTGTTGCGGCGAGTACTGGCATGCGACCCGCCGCCCGGCCGGATCTGTCACGACGACCCACGTGTCGTCCTCGGCGGCGACGTGTCCGCCCAGCAGCCCGGCGTAGAACTCGGCCAGTGCCCGCGGATCCCGGCAGTCCAGCACTATGGAGCGAAGTGTTCCGATCATCGGATCGATATTGCCATCGCGGGCAGACCACAAACGTTTCGCCCTGCCGCTCACAAGCTCCAGGCCAGGCGGAACCGCTCGGTGAGTTGCTCGGCGTCGAGGGCTTCGAAGTTCTCCCGCTCGTAGTTGCGTACCGCGAGCACCGCCTCGACGGGCTGATCTCCGAGTATTTTCCGGATCACTGCCGAGGCGTCGAGTGCGGCGAGGTTGTCGGCCTGGCGATCGGGCAACCGCACGGCGCCGCTGTCGGCACGCTGGGTATCGCTCAGCGAGGCGGGATCGACGATGACCTCCGGACCCAGGGTCAAGCCCTGGTCGATGCCGTGCTGGGCCAGCCCCAGGATGGTCGCGCTCGCCAGGTACGGATTGGCGGACGGGTCGATGACCTTGACCTCGACGTTGGCGCCGTAGGGATTGCTGGGACCGCCGATCAGGAAACGCAGGGCGGCTTCGCGGTTCTCGGTGCCCCAGCAGTTGTAGGCACCGGCCCAGTAACCAGGCTGGATGCGCAGCCCGGAGAGCACCGACCCGCACAGCACCCCCTGGGCCGCGGGCAGGCCGGCGAGCAGCCCGGCCAACGCCGATTGGCCCTCCGGTGTCATTCCCTGGGTGCCGGTCCCACCGGAGAACAGCGGCACCCCCGACCTGGCCAGTGAAAAGTGCTGGTGTGCACCGGAACCCACGCCGCCGGCAAACGGAAAGGGAGACAGGCTGACCCGGAATCCGTATCGTCGGGCGACCCGGGCCACGATGATCCGCATCAGTACCAACTGGTCGGCGGCGGCCACCGGGGGCAACGGCGCCAACGAGATCTCGAACTGGTTGGGCCCGTACTCGGGATGGAATTGCTCGATTGCCACTCCGGAACTGTTGGCCGCATTGGTGACATCGCGGACGAACCCCTCGAACTCCAACACACCGGCCAACCCGTACTGCGCCCACAGCAGTGACGGGAGCCGGCCCCCGTCCGGCCCCACGAGCACGAATTCCACCTCATGGCCGACGAGAGCGGTCAGCTCGGCGGCGTCCAGCCGGTCTTGTACGCGCTGCAGCGTCCCGCGCGTGCAGTACGGATCTGCGGAACAGTCCTGGTTGTAGAAAGCCGCTGGGGCCCAAGCCAATCCATCACCGAGGATCCGGAGTGCACCGAGGTCGATGCGGATCCGCTGATCCCCCACCACGCCGATGTCCGCGCTCTTGGCGATCCCGGTCTGATCGATGGTGAACGCGTGGAACACCGGACTGGCACCCAGACCCGGATCGGCGAAGATCCCCATCCGGCGCAGCGGAACGGTTTTCGCGTGGGTCAACCCGGCCGGACTGACCACCGTGCCGATCAGAGTCGCGACCCCGTCGGACTCCAGCTGGGCGATGGCGGCCGCAGCCAGCGGTTTCGCCGGTCCCGATGATCCAGCCGTCACAACCTCATTGTGCGCCGGGGCAGGGTGCGCTACAGGGTGATCTTGCAGGTTTGGCCGATGTCGAGCGTACGTAACATCCGGCCCATCCCGAGCCACATCGCGCACGACAGTGCCAGGTCGGTGAGCAACTCGGCATCCAACTGCTCACCGGCGCGCTCCCAGAAGTCCTCGTCGTCGCGAAGTTCGGTGTGACCGGTGGCGAACCGGTGGGCGAACTCGGCGGCAATCCGCTCCTGGGCGCTGTAACCCGGCCACGTCTGCCACTCGGCGGCGTGATCGTAGAGATCCTCGTCCACCCCGGCCGCGGCCCCGTCGGAGTCGCGGGTGTTCTGGCACACCGCGCATTCGTTGTCCAGCGCGATCACCATCCGGGCGAGCTCGCGGACCCGCAACGGCAGCCGCCCCTTGGTGTACACCGCGTTGGTGAAGTTGGCCATGGCGGTGCCGATCTCCGGAGACTTCAGGATCCAGCCGGCCACGTCGTCGTCGGGAAATTCTCCGATACGGCTCATGGCCGAATCGTACGCGCGCGAAGCCGATTCTGGAACAAGTTCTAGTTTTTGGCCCCCGAGCCACTCAGCTCGGTGGCTCGGTCCTCGTCACCCCAGTCCCGTTGCACGACCACCCGGTGAGCGATCCGCTCGAGCGCGGCCTCGACCTGCGCTCGGTCTGGCCGGCCTTCGAAAGACGCTGATTCGCCCAGCTTGTCGACGATCCGCCCGACCAGCGCGGCGGATACGCAGTCAACCTGCTGCACGCCCTTCTGGGTCAGCCACAGGCTGTCTCCCGTACGGAGCACATACCCGTCCTGCACCAGGCGGTTGAACGTCGGCTCGAGCACCTCATAGGGCACCACGAGCCGATCGGCGATCTCGGTGAGGCGGGCCGAGCCGAATACCTGGTTGTGCCGGTAGATCTTGAGCAGCGCCCAGAGTCCGGCCACATCCAGTTCGCACCCCGACGTCCCGGCGACGCTGCGCAATCGCACCTCCGGTGAGCTGCGCATCAGGCGGCTGACCACCGTCTCCAGCACCTGGTCCGAGGATTCCGCGCTCGGCATGCCGAAGCCCTCGCCGAGGTCGGCAGCCAGCGTCGCCTCGGCCTCGACCAACGGCACCTCCTTGAGGAACAGCGCCGCGATCAAGCCCATTAGCGCCACCGGTGCGGCACACAGGAAGACCAGATCCAATGCATCGGCATAGGCGTTGACGATCGGGGCGGCAACCTCGGGCGGCAACTCGTGCAGCGCCTTGGGCGAGGCCCCCGCAACCGGCGGGGCTCCGCTGGCCGCGAGCGCACCCGGCAGCCGGTCGGAGAGAAATCCGGCGAACAGCGAACCGAAAATTGCGGCACCGAACGAACTTCCGATGGTCCGGAAGAACGTCACCCCGGAGGTCGCCACGCCCAAGTCGGCAAAGTCCGAGGTGTTCTGCACGATGAGGACGAGCACCTGCATGCACATGCCGATACCGGCGCCCAGGATCAACAAGTACAGCGACTGCAACGGGATCGGCGTCGCGGCGTTCATTCGCGACAGCAGCACGAAGCCGACGAGCATGACGGCCGTCCCGGCCACCGGATAGATCTTGTAGCGACCCGTGCGCCCCACCAGGCTGCCGCTGACCGTCGAGGTGATCAGTAGCCCGACCACCATCGGCATGGTCCTCAGACCGGATTCAGACGGCGACACACCGTCGACGAACTGCATGAAGGTGGGCATGAAGGTGAGTGCACCGAGCATCGCGAAACCGACCACCAACGACAGCACGCAGCACATGGTGAACACCGGATTGCGGAACAGGCGCATCGGCAGAATCGGTTCGGCCGCCTTGAATTCCGCTCGCACGAACATCGCCAGGGCCAAGACCGACCCCAACACCAGGCCGATGATCGTCGGTGACGTCCACGCCAGTTCGCCGCCGAGGCTGGTGGCCAGGGTGAGACCGGACGCCCCGATCCCGACCCAGACGATTCCGGCGTAGTCGATGACCGGGCGGGCCGGCCGAGAGGTGAGCGCCGGGATGGTGGCGGCCGCGACCACGAGCACAACCAGGCCCACCGGGATGCTCAGCCAGAACGCCCACCGCCAGCCGAGGTGGTCGGTGACGAAACCGCCGAGCAGCGGGCCGGCCACGGTCGTGACACCGAAAACCGCCCCGAGCGCACCCTGGTACCGCCCGCGATCGCGCAGCGGAATGACCTCGGCGATCAGCGCGGAGGAAGTCACCATGATCGCACCGCCGCCGATCCCCTGCAGCGCCCGCGCGGCCACCAGCATGACCATCGAACCGGACAGCCCGCTCAGGACCGATCCGATGAGAAAACACAACACCGCGGCCTGGTACACCGCCTTGCGGCCGAAGATGTCGCCGACTTTGCCGACCACAGCGGTCACGACGGTCGAGGCGAGCAGGTAGCTCGTCACCACCCACGCCTGATGGCCGGCCCCGCCGAGGTCTGCCACCACGGTCGGAAGGGCCGTCGCGACGATGGTCTGGTTCAGCGAGGCCAGCAGCATGCCGAGCAGCACGGCGATGAACACCAGATTGCGCATGCGCACGCTCAACAGGGCCGCACCCGAGGTCGGCTCGGCGGTGGTCGATGGGCTCGACATGACTTCCTTTCATCAGCCTGCCAGTTCAACCACGATATCGTTAGATAGGCTATGAAAGTTACAGCCGTGACGAACACCGCCCTGGACAACCGGCGGTCACCGGCTACCCAGGGCGGCTTCGACTGAAACGGGTGGTACGACCGTCCTTATTGCGGCGGCCGGGAGACGCACTGCGCTGCATACAGCGCGTCGCCGAGCTTCTCCATGAGCTCCAACTGGGTCTCCAGGTAGTCGATGTGGCCTTCCTCATCGGCCAGGATCTTCTCCAGAATCCCCGCGGAAGTAGCGTCTTGCTTCTCCCGGCACATGATGATTCCCGGCTTCAGCCGGGCCACCACTTCGTACTCGATCGCCAGATCGGCCTCGAACTGCTCCCGAAGCGTCTGGCCCACCCGCAGCGAAAACAGTCGCTGATAGTTGGGCAGGCCGTCCAAGAGCAGGATTCGGTCGGTGATGGTCTCCGCGTGCCGCATCTCTTCGAAAGACTCGGCACGGGTGTGTTCCGCCAGTTCGGTAAATCCCCAATTGTCCTGCATTTTCGAATGAAGAAAATACTGATTAATTGCGGTGAGTTCGCTTGTCAATTGCTCGTTGAGCAATTTCAGAACATCCGGATCGCCTTGCATCGTGACTCCTAAGCACCTTGAGGGCTGGTCAAGTGTTGCCGTCTGTCGTGCACATCCAATCTAGTGCAGAAAGCATGGCGCGGCGCAATGTTCAACGCCTAATTCGGCGTGTTGGTGCGACATTGGCGAAGCTTTGGACGCAACCGGACCGAGGCGTGGCCACGAGGAGTGGACTGGCTGTCCTAACTAAGGTTAGACTGCGCTAATCTCTTGCCACACCCCAAAAGAAAGGTCGGTAAAGATGAGTGAGTACGATTTACACTCGCTCATTCTCTCGTGCGATTTCCGCGTCGACGACGTCGAAGAGATGTGGAAATGGATGAAGAAGCACCGGTCCGGCCTATTGTCTATCGGCGCCCATCATGTGGTGCTCTATAAATCAATTTGGGAGCCCGGCCGGGTATTGGTGACAATTGGCATTCGGCACGCCCGGTCAATCCGCGACGTATTACGTTCCCCGGCGATTTTCGAGTGGTTCGATATTTCCGGCGTCGAAGATATTCCGCCGATATTCGGCGGCGAAGTGGTCGAGAAAATCGACCTGACCGAGCCGTCGCCGGAGGGGCACGTGGCCGGGGTGATCGTGGGCGCGGTCGCCACCGTCGACGACGTCCCCACGCTGATGCGCAAGGTGCACGACGGTCTCGACCGCTTCGAGCAGGGCGGCATCCGCAAGATCTGGGTCTACCAGGCGCTCGATGACGGCCAGGAAGTGATGATCCTGCAGGAGGTCTCCGACGAGATCAGCGCCCGGCAGTGGATCGACCACCCCGATGCGGCTGCCGAGTGGATGACCACGGCCGGCTTCGGCGCCTATCCGAGCCTGTTCGTGGGCAAATTGGCGCACATCATGAACGTCGACGAGCGGGACGACTGATGTTCGTCTGCCTGTGCACCGGGGCGACCAGCCAGGTCGTCAACGAAATCGTCGAGGCCGGCGCGAGGACGTCCAAGGAGGTGGCGGAAGCCTGCGGCGCCGGGGCAGATTGCGGACGGTGCCGACGCACGATCCGCGCCATCATCGCCGCCCATCAGGCGGCCGAGGGGGGCCCGCCGCAGATCAACGGCTGCCCCTCACGGGTCACCCGCTAGCGCTTGCGATCGGCGAACTGCGCCAGCGCATCGACATTGGCCGCCGCGCCGACCAATTCGACGAACAACGCCTTCTCCCGCTGCACTGCCGCCGAGATCTGGTCGCGGATCGGTGCCACCATGGCCTGCTTGACCGCAACCAGGCTCGAAATCGGCTTCGCTGCAAGGATTTCGGCATGGCGGCGGGCCTCGGACAGCAGCTCGTCAGGCTCACAGACCTTCCATACCAGGCCCATCTCAAGAGCCTCGGACGCGCTCAGCCATTCCGAGGACATCAACAGCCAGGCGGCGTTCTGCCGGCCGACCAGCCGCGGCATCAGATACGACGACGCCGCCTCCGGCGCCACCCCGAGGCTGGTGAACGGGCACTTCAGCCGGGCCGTCGACGACATGAACGCGAGGTCGGCGTAACCAAGGATGGTGCACCCGACACCCACGCCGACCCCGTTCACCGCACAGATCAACGGCTTCGGGAAATCGGCGATCACCTCGATCATCCCGTAGAACCCGTGCTCGCCCGGGGTGAACTCCGGATTGGTGATGCGAGTCTGCATCTCGACGAGATCGTTGCCCGCGCTGAAAGCCCGACCGGCCCCGGTCAGCAGCACCACCGCCACGTCGGGATCCTCGGCCGCGGCGCGCAGGGCGATCGTCGTCTCGTCGTACAACGCCTCGTTGAACGCGTTGAGCGCTTCCGGGCGGTTGAGGGTAAGGGTGCGGACCCGGTTGTTGTCCTCGATCAGCAGGGTCATCTCTCACTCCTCGGGTGCGCGCCGTGACCGCTGCAGCCTAACTAGAACACGTTTCACTATTGCCGGCCGGGTGCGGGCTACCCTCCGGCGAACGGGGTGACATAGACGTACCGACTGGTCGGCACGGTGTCGATGTTGCTGCTGGCGCCGAAGGCGTCGGTACTGGCCACCATGCGACGCATGCGGTCGGCAAGATCGTCGTCGTCGGCCGCGCCGAAGAACGCATGCAGATCCGACACCGCCTCCTGGCGGAACAACTCTTCGACGATGCCGTCGATCGCCGGGGCATCCTCGGTGAGGGCGCGGACCACGGTGTTCTGCGTGTAGCCGAACGTGTCCTGGGTTTCGATGGCCACCGAGGTGTGATCGAGGTGCCAGCGACGCAGCCAGGTGGCCCGGTCCAGGTCCGCGGGCCGGCGCAGCAGTGCGATATTGGCCAGGCCGTCGGTCCGCTCACCCGCCGCGGTGGGCGGCGCAGACATCGGAACCGATTCGGTGACCAGATATGCCGCCAGCGAATCACATTCGGCCGCAAGCACTTCCAATGCCTGCCGGACCTGCTCACCGTAGTACTGCCGAACCCACAGGCTCACCACCGCAACCACGGGCGGGTCCAGCGTGGTCAGCGTCATCAACGACTCTCGCACCGCGTCGTCGCGAACATTGACCGCCAGGCCGTCGATCCCCAGCGCCAGCAGTTCGTCGGCCGCACGGGTGCGCAGCCGCTCGCACCACTGTTGATCCGAGTGGGCCCCACGTAGCAGAACGATGACTTTCTCCACGGTGGGAGAACCTACCGGCGCACCGATTTCCGCCACGCGTGGGTGCTTGCCACCCCGGCAGCCCGCGGCGAGAGAGAATGGTGGGGTGCACACGGGTGGACAGGCAGCCGACGCGCTCCGGCTGAGCACCCCCGACGCCGGCGCGGTGGCCCGCAGCCTGATCGGCGTCCTGGCAGTGACAGCTGTCGCCCTGGCGTGGGGAACCGGTGCGACCGCGATGTGGACACTGAGCGGTGGCGTGATCGCCGGCGCGATCGCGCTGCAGCGCAGCCCCGGCGGCCGGATCCCGCTGGTTGTCACCGGCTCCGTCGAACTGGCCATCGCCGTACTGCTCGGCATCCTCGCCGGCGGGCACAGCCCGGTGTTCGTCGCCGTGGTGGCGCTGTGGTGCTTCGCCGCAGGCATGCAGTGGTCGCTCGGCGCCAATGCGGGCCTGGTGGCCTCGGCAGCCAGCGCGCTGCTGGTCCTGGCGCCACCGGTCGCCCCGACGGTCGGCCAGGCTCTGCTGACACCTGTCCTGGTGGTGCTGGCCGGCGTGGTGCAGGCGGTATTGATCGCCGTCTGGCCACCGCGGCGCTGGCGGGCCCAGCGCGAAGGGCTCACCCGGGCCTACCGGTCGTTGGCCACCGATTCCCGCAACGTCGCGACCAACAGCGCCGCCGATGTCGACGACGCACCGTTGACCTGGCTGCGTGAAGTGTTCGCCGACAGCCAGGTCAGCCAACGGCCGCGGGCCTACCACGGCGGCTATCGGCTACCGGAACGTCTCGCAGGCACGTTGGCCTCGCTGCACGCCACCGCCGGACGCGACGACATGCCCGAGGAAGAATCCGCGGCCGGCAGCGGGCTGCCGCAACTGCTGACCGCCGCCGCGGTGCTGCTCGACGCGATCGCCGATCACAGTCACACCGCGCGACGGGACGCCGAGCACGCCCTGGTGCGCGTCCACACCGCCGCAGCCGCCGTCACAGGCCCCGAAGCCGCGCTGGCACAACGATTCTGTGAACAGTTGCGGGAAGCCGCGGTACTGCGGTTCGGCCAGCTGCACCGGCCCGACCTGATCGGCTCGCTGGCCTCGGCGCCCGCCGTGGTGCGCTCCCACCTGACCTGGACCTCCCCCATCCTGCGGCACGCCATCCGGCTGTCGGTGACAACTGCCCTGGCGGTCGCGGCGGCTCGGTACGGCGGGCTCGAGCACGCCTACTGGATGCCGCTGACGGTCGTGGTGGTGCTGCGGCCGGAAACGGCACATACCTATACCCGGTGCGCAGGGCGCATCGCGGGCCTGTGCGTCGGCATCGCCGTGGCCTCCCTCCTCACCTTCATCTGGCAACCCGGCCCGGTCGGCTCGGCGGTGTGTGCCCTGTTGTTCGTCGGGCTCGCCTATGGTGTCGCGCAGTTCGGGTATCTGGCCGTCGGCGCGGCGGTAGGGACGATCGTGATGTTCGCCGTCGGGGTGAGCGCCGCGGAACCCTGGTCGGGCAACACCGACCGGTTGTTCGCGGTGATGATCGGCGGCTCGTTGGCCGTGATGGCCCACGTGGCGCTACCCGATCACGCCCTGATCCGGCTGCGCCAGCGCGCCGGTGAACTCTTGATGACCGAGATCGACTACGCCGCGCTGGTGATCAAGGCCTTCGTACACGAGGTCGATCACCCGGCCGAGATCCTGTCGGCGGCCTGGCAGCGGGCGTTCCGCGCGCGGGCAGCCTTCGAGGCCGCGTGGGGCGCGACCAGTCTGGACCCACCGATCCTGCGTCGGTGGTTGCGGTCCTACCGCACCGCGCTCAACTCGGTGACCAGCGCCTGCACCACGCTGGAGAACAGCTTGCCGACCCATCCGTCGTCCGCACTGCACAACGAGTTCATCGCTGCGGTGGACGATTATGTGGAGGCGCTGCGCGGAGCACCGCCGAGCCCGGCCGTGCCATGGAGCCTCGATACCGCCGAACTGTCCACCGCGCTGCGCCGCGTCCACAACGTGGCCTCGACGCTGTCGGCCGACAACGGGGCGGCCCGCATCCTGATCGGCGAATTGACAACGATCACCCGCAGCCTCGAGGACATCGCGATCGATCGTGTCGAGCCGGCCGACGACTCGCACTAGCTCAGCTGCGTGCCCATTTCGGCAGGATGAAAACCCCTTCAGCCTCGGCGGTGATCCCTTCGGCGTCGGAAACGTGGCCGGAGGCAAAGGCTTTGATTCCGTCGGTGCGGGTGATCCGGCCTTCGGCATGCAGCTCGCCCAGCGGAGTGGCCCGCAGATAACGGATGGTCAGCGTGCCGGTGAACCGCGGGCGATCCGAGTCGCTGGCAGCCACCTCCCCCAGCACGTGGTCGAGAACCATGGCCACCATGCCGCCGTGGACATGGCCCGGCGGCCCTTCGTAGGCCGCCCCCAGATAAAAATCGGTGTGGACACCACCGTCCGGGTCTTTGACCATCACCAGTGGCGGCGCGATCGGATTGCGGATGCCGATCGCCGGGTTGCCCCACGGCATCCGGTCTCCGTCGGAGGTGAACTGGACGCCGAACGGCCCGTCCATCTGCTCAGCCCGCAGCCGGGTGGTCGCATCGTCGATCTGGGCCCGCACGGCCGCGACCTCGTCGGCGTCCACCTGTGAGCGGATGCTGGCGTCGATCAGCGCCCGCACCGAATCGGCCAACGGCGCCCACACCTCCCGCAGACGCTGCACGTCGGCAGAACTGAGACCCTCGACATGGGTGTAACCCGGCATCCCAGCACTAGAACATGTTCGCAACGCCGGTGTCGAGCCACCCCGGAGTAGCGTCAGCTCCGTGACGGATCCTGCCCAGACCGAACCGTATTACCGGCTCGGGAACTACCACCGGCCGACGGATACGCCCTCGCCGACGGCGCAGATCTGGTTCGACCGAGGCATGATCTGGTCCTATGCCTTCAACCACGAGGAGGCCATCCGGTGCTTCGAGCGCGCTCTGCGCCTCGACCCTGAATTCGCGCTCGCCCGCTGGGGTATCGCCTACGCCGTGGGACCCAACTACAACAAGGCCTGGGAGGCGTTCGACCCGGCCGACCTCAGCACATCGTTGGCCCGGGCCCGGACCGAACTCGAGCGTGCCGCCACCGGCCGCGCCACGACCCTGGAACGCGACCTGATCAGCGCTCTGCACAAGCGATTTCCGACCGCCGACCCCGAGGACGCCGAAGCCCTGACCGCGGGGCATACCGCCTATGCCGACGTAATGACGACGCTGGCGGAGGCCTACCCCGACGACGTCGACGTACAGACCCTGGCCGCCGACGCCCTGCTCAACGTGACCGCGTGGGCGCTGTGGGACGGCCGCACCGGTGACCCCGCCCCGGGATCTCGCGTGGTGGAGGCCAAACGGCTCCTCGACGCAGCACTGGCCACCGCCGCCGGACGGCAACATCCCGGGGTCCTGCACCTCTACATCCACGCCATGGAGATGTCGGCGACGCCCCAGGCCGCCCTGCGGGCCGCCGATCTGTTGCGCGGGCTGGTGCCCGATGCCGGGCACCTGCAACACATGGCCAGCCACATCGACGTGCTGTGCGGCGACTACCGCAACTCGGTGACGGCCAATCTCGCTGCGGTACACGCCGACAGAAAGTTTCTCACCCGCGAAGGGCCACTCAATTTCTATTCGCTCTACCGGGCCCACGACCTGCATTTCGTGGTGTATTCGGCGATGTTCGAAGGCAGTTCGCAGACCGCTCTGCAAGCAGCACAGGAGCTGGCCGACCAGCTGACCCCCGAGGTGCTGTCGATCTGCTCACCACCGATGGCGGACTGGCTGGAGGCCTTCGTCCCGCTGCGGGTACACGTGCTGGTGCGGTTCGGGCGCTGGGACGACCTGATCGCCGAACCCCTGCCCGCCGATCCCGAGCTGTACTGCACCACCACCGCCACGGTTCACTACGGCCGGGGCATCGCCTACGCCGCCACCGGTCGGATCGAGCAGGCCCGTTGCGAGCGCGACGAATTCCTGGCGGCATACCGGCGCATCCCCGATACGCGCTACCTGTTCAACAACACCAGCCTGGACATCCTGGCGATTGCCGAGCAGATGCTGCACGGTGAGATCGCCTACCGGGAAGGCGATCACGATGCGGCGTTCACCCACCTGCGCCGAGCCATCGAACTCGACGACGCCCTGCCCTACGACGAACCATGGGGATGGATGCAGCCGACCCGGCATGCCTACGGCGCCCTGCTGCTCGAACAGAACCATGTCGAGGAGGCCGCCGGTGTCTACGCCGCGGACCTGGGCCTGGACCCGACACTGAGCCGATCCAGCCAGCATCCGAACAACGTGTGGAGTCTGCACGGCTACCACGAATGCCTGCGCCGGCTGGGCCGCGACGCCGAAGCCGTCATCATCGGACAGCAACTCGAGTTGGCCCGGGCCCGGGCCGACATCACGGTCCGCGCCTCGTGCGCCTGCCGCCTCGAAGCGGCAGAACCGTGTTGCGACTGACGGCTGCGCGATCGGCACGGGCGTAAACTCGCCACCGTGGCCATCACCGAGAATGATCTCGATCAGCTGCGCAAATGTGTCGAGTTGGCCCGCGAAGCTCTTGACAACGGTGACGAACCGTTCGGATCGTTGCTGGTCGATCACACCGGCACGGCAGTGTTCACCGACCGCAACCGGGTCAAGGACGGGGACGCCACCCAGCATCCCGAGTTCGCCATCGCCCGCTGGGCCGTCGAGCACCTGAGCCCCGAGGACCGGGCCCGCGCCACGGTGTACACCTCCGGCGAACACTGCCCGATGTGTTCGGCCGCCCACGCCTGGGTGGGTCTGGGCCGGATCGTCTACGCCACGTCCTCCCAGCAGCTCAGCGGCTGGCTGTCGGAATGGGGTGCGCCGGCCGCTCCGGTGGCGCCGCTGCCGATCACCACCGTGGCCCCCGGTCTCGACGTGGACGGCCCGGCGCGAGAACTGGCCGAGACCATGAAAGACCTGTACGCGGCGAAGTTTCGTGCCTGAGCCGGCCTGGGTCGCACACGCCATCTGGTGGCACATCTACCCACTGGGTTTCGTCGGGGCGTTTCCTGCCGAACCGCCTCCGACCGCCGAGGAACACCGGCTGCGCCGGATCGTCGACTGGCTCGACCACGCGGTGCAGCTCGGCGCCTCCGGCATCGCGCTCGGCCCGATCTTCGCCTCGCGAACCCACGGTTACGACACCACCGACCACTTCCGCATCGACCCGCGCCTGGGTGACGACGACGACTTCGACCACCTGGTGGCCGAGGCCAAGCGGCGTGGGCTGCGCATCCTGCTCGACGGCGTCTTCAATCACGTGGGCACCGATTTCGCCCGGTACCGCGACGATGATGCATCGTGGTTTCGGCGCCGCGGCAACGGTTTTGACACCTTCGAAGGCCACGGCGAGCTGATCGCGCTCAACCACGACGAGCCCGCGGTGATCGACTACACGGCCACCGTGCTGCGCCACTGGTTGAGCCGCGGCGCCGACGGGTGGCGGCTCGATGCCGCGTACGCGGTGCCCGACCGGTTCTGGGCGCAGGTGTTGCCGTCGGTGCGCGGGGAGTTCCCCGACGCCTGGTTCGTGGGCGAGGTGATCCACGGCGACTACTCCGCGACGGTGCATGCCACCAGTTTCGATTCGGTGACCCAGTACGAGCTGTGGAAGGCGATCTGGAGCAGCCTCAACGACGGTAACTTCCACGAACTCGACTGGGCACTCAAGCGGCACAACGATTTTCTCGACACCTTCGTGCCGCTGACCTTCGTGGGCAACCACGATGTCACCCGGATAGCCAGTCAGCTGCAGAATTCCGCGCACCTCGAGCACGCGCTGGTCTTGCTGCTGACGATCGGTGGCACCCCGAGCATCTACGCGGGCGACGAGGCCGGCTATCGCGGCGTCAAAGAGGAGCGCCGCGGCGGGGACGACGCCGTACGACCGGAATTCTCCACTCCCCCAGAGGATTCAGATGTCCTGCGATTACACCGGCACCTGATCGGGTTGCGCCGTCGCCATCCCTGGTTGCACCACGCCCGAACCCGCGCGCTGAGGTTGACCAACGAACACTACGTCTATCAGGTGTACTCAGATGCCGACTGGCTGGTGGTCGCGCTGAACGTAGGCAGCACCCCGTTGCAGTTCGAACTGGCCGAGTTCGGCCTGACCGCCGGCCGGATCATCGCTGGCGCGGGTGCCCCTCCCGACGAGGTCGTCGAGCGGGCCACCGTGGGCGAGCACGCCTGGGCCGTCATCGCCCCCGCCTGACCGGCTATCTCAGCCGACTGCCCTGGAAGGCCGGGGTGTCGGACCGGGCATCCGGATCCGAGACCGCGGCGGCCAGCCGCCGGATCTCGGCGCGGAGGTCCTCGATCTGGGCCGCGGTCGCCGCCTGATTGGCCGTGTCCTCCTCGGCTACCCGCTGCACGATCCAGGACGCCAGCGTCGCGGTGACCACACCGAGCAAGCTGATCCCGCCGAGCATCAGGAACGCTGCGATCACCCGCCCGGTCGGTGTCGCCGGTGCGTAGTCCCCATAGCCCACCGTGGTGACGGTGGCGATCGCCCACCACAGTGCGTCGCCGAACGAGTTGATGTCGGATGTCGGCTCGCCACGCTCGGCGTCGAGGACGGCGAGCGAGGCGACATAGATCAGCATCGTCACGCTGCACGCCGTGTAGATCACGACGCGGCCGCGGATCGCGCGACCGACAGCCCGTTGCATCACCTTGAGCAGCACGATCAGCCGCAACAACCGCAACGGTCGCAGCATCGGCAGCACCACGATGGCCAGATCGAGCAGGTGGCGAACAAACCACCGGCCCCGGTTGGGCGCGAGCCACAGGCGAACCACGTAGTCCACCACGAAGGCCAGGTACAACACCGCGTCGGTCAGGCTGAGGGCCCGGTGCAGAGCGCCGGTGGTCTGGGCCAGTACCTGCACCGAGTAGACCGCGAGAAAGACCAGCGCCACACCGGCCAGCGGCCATTCGGTGCCGGCCTCCCAACGTTGCAACCGGTCGCCCGGCACTTCGGCTGACGCCGGACCGATTCCGAGTCGTCGCAGCATTGACATCAAGAGCCGACCATAGTCGGTCGGCTCCGCCCCGCCACGTCGGGAGGTCCGCGAATCACACGCGCCACATTCGACACGGTCGGTAGCGTGAGAGCCTTGCCGGGTATACCCCAGTCGCCGATGAGCTGCGAGCGAAAACAACCCGAAGGGATACCATGCCGCCGCCACCGATCGGGCCGTCGCCGATCACCTCCGCTGACGCCGCCCTGCCGGGCGACCCACCGCCGGTACGCAAACCCACGCGACGACGGGCCGTGTCGCGGATCGGCATTCAGTCGAAACTGCTGGTGATGTTGCTGCTCACCAGCGTGTTGTCGGCCGCAGTGGTGGGCTTCATCGGCTACCAGTCCGGGCGCGAATCGCTGCGCGAGTCGGTGTTCGAACGCCTCACCGAAATCCGCGGCTCCCAAGCACGTCAGCTACAGGTCACGGTACGAAACCTGACCAACTCGCTGGTGATCTACACCCGCGGCGCCACGGCCGGCGATGCCATGCGTGCCTTCAGCGCCGGGTTCGCCGAGTTGACCGACGCCCAGGTCAGCCCGCAAGAACAGCAGTCGGTCAGCAGCTACTACGCCGAGGCGTTTCCCGAGGGCAACGGCGACGGGGGCGAGGCACAGGCGCTCCTGCCGCGGTCCACTCCCCAGCGCTATCTGCAGGCGCACTACACCGCCTCGGCGGCAAACCGCAAAGCCGCTCTCGACACCGACGACGCACACGACGGCAGCGCATGGACAGCCGCCAACGCCCGGTTCAACCCGTACTTCCGGGAGATCGTCAAACGGTTCCAATTCGAGGATGCCCTGCTGATCGACACCAAGGGGAACGTCGTCTACTCGGCGTACAAAGGCGCCGACCTGGGCACCAACATCGTCGACGGCCCCTACCGCGGAAGCAATCTGAGCGAAGCCTTCCACGAAGCGCTCGACTCCAACTCACTCGATTACGTTGCAGTCACCGATTTCGGCAAATACCAGCCGGCCGCGCAGCCCGCGGCCTGGCTGGTCTCACCGGTCGGACCGGCGGCCGACATCCAAGGGGTCCTGGCGCTGCAACTGCCGATCGCCAACCTCAACCGGGCGATGACGTTCAACTCACGCTGGGAGGCCGCCGGCCTCGGCCAGACGGGCGAGACCATGATCGTCGGGCCCGACGGATTGATGAGGTCGGACTCGCGCTTGTTCCTCGAGGATCCACAGGCCTACCTGCGGGAAGCCGTGGCTGCGGGCACGCCGGCCGAGGTGGCCGAGCGGGCGATCCAGCAGGGCGGCACCACGCTGGTGCAGCCGGTTGCGACGCAGTCGGCGCAACTGGCGCTCCAGGGGCGCAGCGGCACCCTGATCGGCCGGGACTATGAGGGCCGCAACACCCTGCAGGCGTATGCGCCCGTCGATTTGCCGAAACTGAACTGGACCATCGTGGCGAAGATCGACACGGCCGAAGCGTTCTCGCCGGTATCGGCGTTCACCCGCACTCTGGTGTTGTCCACCGCGGTGATCATCTTCATCGTCTGTATCGCCGCGATGCTGCTCGCACGGGTGTTCGTGCGGCCGCTTCGCCGCCTCGAAGCCGGCGCGCACCGCATCAGCGGCGGAGACTACGACATCACCCTGCCGGTTACGTCGCGAGACGAGTTCGGAGATCTCAGCAACGCATTCAACGAGATGAGCCGCAACCTCCGGATCAAGGAAGACCTGCTCAACGAGCAGCGCCAGGAGAACGACCGGCTCTTGCTGACGCTGATGCCGGAGACGGTGGTGGCGCGTTATCGCGAAGGCGAGGAAACCATCGCCCAGGACCACCAGGACGTCACCGTCATCTTCGCCGACGTCGCGGGGCTGGACACCCTCGCCAACGACCTGAGCTCCGACGAGTCGCTGTCGATCGTCAATCGGCTGGTACGGCAATTCGACGCGGCGGCCGAGAACCTGGGCGTGGAGAAGGTACGGACACTGCACAACGGCTACCTGGCGAGCTGCGGACTGAACGTGCCGCGCCTGGACAACGTGCGAAGAACCGTCGATTTCGCCATCGAGATGCAGCGCATCGTCGACCGGTTCAACGGCGAGACCGGCAACCATCTGCAACTACGGGCCGGCATCAATACCGGCACGGTGACCAGCGGGCTGGTCGGCCGCACCAACATGGCCTACGACATGTGGGGCGGCGCGGTGAACCTGGCCTACCAGGTGCAGAGCGGCTTCTCGCAACCGGGGATCTATGTCACCGCCCGGGTCTTCGAGACCATGCAGAGCTCCAAACAGTTCGTCCCGGCAGGCGACATTGCGGTGGACGGCCGCGATGAACCCGTGTGGCGACTCACGGAGCACCTCTGATGCGGGACATCCTCGCCACCCCGTGGTTCTGGTGGTCCGTCGTCGTCGCGGTCGGGCTTCCGGTGGCCCTGGTCGCCCTCACCGAGGTTCACAACGCGTTGGTGCGCCGGCGCAGCTATCTGGCCCGCCCGGTCAGCCTGATCCGAAACTATGTGCTGCCGCTGGGAGCGCTGCTGGTTCTGCTGATCAAGGCGACCGAGATCACCACCGAGGCGACGCCCGTGCGGGTGGTGGCAACGGGCTTCGGGTTCGTCGTCCTCATGCTGTTGCTGTCCGGTCTCAATGCGACGATTTTCCAAGGCGCTCCGGAGGGGAGTTGGCGTAGCCGGGTTCCGTCGATCTTCCTCGATGTCGCACGGTTCGTGGTGATCGCCGTCGGCATCGCCCTGATCTTCGCCTGGATCTGGGGAGCCAACATCGGCGGGCTGTTCGCCGCCCTGGGAGTCGGCTCCATCGTCCTCGGCCTGGTTCTGCAGAACTCGGTCGGCCAGATCATCTCCGGGTTGCTGGTGCTTTTCGAGCAGCCGTTCCAGCTCGGCGACCGCGTGGAGACCCGCTGGATCCCCGGCGGTCGCGTTGTCGAAGTCAACTGGCGGGCAACGCATCTCGACTCCGGAAGCGGAGTGTATATACTGCCGAACTCGCTGCTGGCCACGGAATGGTTCATCAACCTGAGCCTGCCGCGCGACAACCATTCGATCAACCTCGTGACGATGTTCTCGACATCGGACTCACCCGACACCGTCAGTGCGGTCCTGACCGAGGTCGCCGAGCGGTTGCCGCAGCTGCGGGCAGGGGCCACACCATCGGTCGCCAAAGGTGCCGCTGGGGAATACACCACGACGATCCCGCTGCGCGGCCCCAGTGACGACGCCGCGGCACGGTCGACATTCCTGCGCTGGACCTGGTATGCGTCGCGTCGCGCCGAGCTACATCTCGACGACGCTGCCGACGGGTTCCCGACGGCCGAAATCGAACAGGACGCAGGCGAAGTGCTGCGCCAGTCCCTCCGTATCGGGCGGACCGACGAGGAGCTGCTGACCCCCTACATCAGAGTGGTCCGCTACGGCACCGGTGAACCCGTGCAGCAACCCGGCGAGGTGCCCACCTGCATGATGTTCGTGATCAGCGGCCGGATCCGATTGTCCGCCACCACCGAGGACGGCGCCACGATCAGCCTGCGCATCCTCGAACGCGGTGACTACCTGGGCCAGTCGACGCTGACCCGTGAGCCGGTGCGAGCATCGGCCACGGCGCTGGAAGAGGTCACCGTGGTGCGGGTGGCACGGGAACACATCGAAACGCTGGTGATGCGAAACCCGTTGCTGATGCAGGACATCGGCCGGGCGATCGAGGAGCGCAAGGTCAACGTCCAACGGGCGCTGTCGGCACCGCGGGTCTCGGCGCCGAGTTCCAACCGTTAGCAAACCGCGATCTGCGCGTTCGGTGTTGTTACGCCTGTGACTTATGAGGCGCGTGATTCACTACCGAGGCAAGCGGCAAACTGCTTGAGACACGTGCAGAAAGGACGGTTGGTTGCCGTTATGAGGTTCCTCAACAAGATTCGCGGAGCGTGGACGCGCCGACTGGCGGCGGGGGCAATGGCAGCCGCCACCCTGCCCGCGCTGATCGGTTTCGCAGGAGGTTCGGCGACCGCTGGCGCATTCTCCCGTCCCGGCCTTCCGGTCGAATACCTCGACGTGTTCTCGCCGTCGATGAACCGCGACATCCGGGTCCAGTTCCAGGGCGGCGGTCCGCACGCGGTCTACCTGCTCGACGGCCTGCGCGCCCAGGACGACTACAACGGTTGGGACATCAACACCCCGGCCTTTGAGTGGTACAACGACTCGGGCCTGTCGGTGGTCATGCCGGTCGGCGGACAGTCCAGCTTCTACACCGACTGGTACCAGCCCTCGAAGGGCAACGGTCAGGACTACACGTACAAGTGGGAGACCTTCCTGACCAGCGAGCTGCCCACCTGGCTGGCAGCCAACCGCGGCGTGTCCCAGACCGGCAACGCCGTCGTCGGCATCTCGATGGCCGGAAGCGCGGCCCTGACCTACGCGATCCACCACCCGCAGCAATTCATCTACGCCGGAACGCTTTCGGGCTTCCTGAACCCGTCCGAAGGATGGTGGCCGATGCTGATCGGGCTGGCGATGAACGACGCCGGCGGCTACAGCGCCGAGAGCATGTGGGGACCGTCGACCGACCCGGCATGGAAGCGCAACGACCCGATGGTCAACATCAACCAGCTGGTCGCCAACAACACCCGCCTCTGGATCTACTGCGGCACCGGGACCCCGTCGGACCTCGACGCCGGAACCAACGGCGGCAACCTGATGGCAGCCCAGTTCCTCGAAGGGTTGACCCTGCGCACCAACGTCACCTTCCGGGACAACTACATCGCCGCCGGCGGCACCAACGGGGTGTTCAACTTCCCCGCCAGCGGTACGCACTCCTGGGGCTACTGGGGACAGCAGCTGCAGCAGATGAAGCCCGACATCCAGCGGGTGCTGGGCGCGCAGTCCGCCACCTAGAGATCCACCCATCCAGGGAGCCTGTCGTCAACCCCAACGGCAGGCTCCCTGCCTGTGCGCGGAGTAGGTTTGTACCGATGGCTCAGTCCTCGGCGGGTGCGTCACCGAACGCGCGGATGCTCGGCGGAGTCGCCGCGGCCGCGGTGTCGCTCGGTGTGGCCCAGGTCGTGGCCATTCCGTTTCCGCCACACGCCGAGCCGCGCAACGCGGTCGGAGCGGCAGTCGTCGACCTGACACCGGGGCCCGTCAAAGAGTTTGTGATACAAGCACTCGGCAGTCTGGACAAGCTCTTTCTGGCTGTCGTCGTCCTGGTGGTGATCGCCGTCATCGCCGCTCTGGCTGCGACATACGAAACCCGGGCCCGCCCGATCGGCAGCGCGATCTTCGGCGTCGCCGGCCTGCTCGCCTGCGTTGCCGTGCTCTCGCGTCCGGGTGCCTCCCTCCTCGACGTCATTCCCACCGTGGTGGGCACCGCGGCGGGCATGGCGGTGCTGCGCATGCTGGCGCTGCGGCGCTGGACGGCCCCAGCCGATGACCAGCCCGACACCCGTGACGAGTTCGGCGTCACCCGACGGACCTGGCTCACCACGGCCGGCCTGCTGGGTTTCGGGGTGGCCAGTGGGCTCATGGGCGTCGTCATCGACCGGTTGACCAGTTCCGTGGCAGCCGAGCGCGACACCTCGGTGATCCCTCCACCCCGCGTTCCCGCTCCCCCGATACCGCCGGGTGCACAGCCGAAAAACGTTGCCCTGCCCAGCTTCATCACCGATGCCGGTGACTTCTACCGTGTCGACACCGCACTTACCGTGCCACAGTTGAGCCGCGACGAGTGGCGGCTTCGCATCCACGGCATGGTGGACCGAGAGATCACCTACAGCTTCGCCGACCTGGACCGCTTCGAGGTGATCGAAAAGGCCATCACGCTGACCTGCGTCTCGAATCCGGTTGGGGGCAATCTCATCTCGACAGGAATGTGGACGGGCTACCGGGTGGCGGATCTGCTGCGGGCCGCCGGCGTGCACCCGGATGCCGACATGGTGCTGTCCACTGCGGTCGACGGGTTCACCGTGGGCACCCCGGCGGAAGCTCTCGCCGTAGGCGGCGACGCCCTGCTGGCCGTCGGCCTCAACGGGCAACCACTACCGGTCGAACACGGCTATCCCGCCAGGCTGGTGGTGGCCGGACTCTACGGATACGTGTCGGCCACCAAGTGGGTCACCGACCTGGAACTGACCCGGTTCGACCGCGCAGAGGCGTATTGGACCAGACAGGGCTGGGCGCCGCGCGGGCCGATCAAGACCGAGTCGCGAATCGACGTGCCGAAGAACGGCCAGAAGGTGCCGGTGGGACCGACGACGTTCGGCGGAGTCGCGTGGGCACAGAATCGCGGCGTCCGTACCGTTGAAGTCCGAATCGACGACGGCCCATGGCAATCCGCCCAACTCGGGGATGCCTACTCCAACCAGACGTGGCGGCTGTGGAGCTTCGATTGGCAGGCCGCCGGCCCCGGCCGGCACACGATCACGGTGCGGGCCACCGACAACACCGGGGCGGTCCAGACGTCAGACCAGGCCCCCACCGTGCCCGACGGCGCCACCGGATGGCACTCGGTGAACTTCACCGTGACGCAGGCCTAGACACCTGCGGTCACTTGGCCGAGAGCTTGCGCCAACTCACCACGCAGATCACGACACCGATCACCGCGGTGATCGGCCCGATGACCGACCACGTGGTGGTGTTGCTCATCGGACTGCCCTGCAGCACGCCGAAACCCTGCAGCGCCCAGATGAGCCCGAACAGTGCCACGATCACACCGACCGCGAACGTCACGACGAATCCCCGGTTCATGCCTGGGATGCTACGCGGAACCGGTGCAGATTTCGGCCCGCGCCGTCCGGGATTCTCACGTCAGGCCAATGGGTGCGGTCGTTCCTCTGGCGTGCTTGTCGGCCAGGCTGGCGCAGATCTCTCGCTCGTGCAAGCGTTTGACCGTCGTCTGTGGGCCGGGTCTAATGAGCGGGGCCGCACGCATTCTGCGGGTGCGGCCGGCAATGCGGAAGCGAGGTGAGTGGCACATGCCCAGCGACAGTATCGGGGCACTTGGTCGGACCGCCCTCACGAATCAGGTTGGCTTCACGTCGCACTGACCGTGGCCTGAACGGTTGCAGACCGTCGAGCTGGTTTTGGCTGTCTGGATCGTGCACCCCCTGGGAAAGTGCGGGAGGTTGCTGCGTGGCCGCACCGGACATGCCCGGCGTCGACGGGGGTCCCGCGACGATCCCACAACGGCTGTGCGACACGCACTGATGCCGTTGGTGCGCAGTGTGATTGGAGGATTCGATGGCTAGGTTGTTTGACTCGGCCCTAGCGGGGGTTGGTAACGGTCTCGTGGTGTCGAGTCCGCACGGGACGCGAATGTGGGGGTGGGGGCATGTCTGAGGTGCCGATGAGCGAGATCGACAACACCGATCGTGATGCGATGACCAAGGCGATTGAACGGGCAGTGGCCGACGATCTTGATCTGTCAGCGCTGACGTCGATGGTGCGGCCGCTGACTGCGTCACACATCGTCGACGTCCTGGAGCGCCTGGATTCCAAGCGTCGAGCCGTTCTGTACCGGCTGCTGAGCAAGGATCAGGCTCTCGAAGTGTTCGAGAATCTCGATGCCAGCCTGCAAAGCGATCTCGTCGGCGCCCTCCAAGACGACGATGTCGCCACGCTGTTCGCCGACCTGGACCCCGATGATCGCGTCGAGCTCCTCGATGAGCTGCCGGCGAAGGTCGCGCGCCGGCTCATGCAAGCGCTCCCGGCGCCCGAACGAGACCTGACCGCGACCATCCTCGGCTATCCGCAGGGTTCGATCGGGCGGCGGATGAGCCCCGAGTTCGTCGCCGTCCGCCCCGACATGTCGACCACCGAAGCATTGAGCCGGGTGCAGGCCCACCTCGGGGACGCCGAAACCGTATATACGCTGCCGGTCACCGACACCCGACGGATCCTGGTGGGCATCGTGAGCCTACGTGATCTGATGACGGCACCCCAGCAAACCGCTATCGGTGACCTGATGCAGCGGCCCCACAGCATGCGGGCTACCGACGATGCCGAAGAGTCCGCTCGCCGCTGCGCCGGCCTCAAGCTCCTTGCCCTGCCCATCGTCGACAATGAGAACCGACTCGTCGGGATCCTCACCGTTGACGACGCGTTGGCGATTCTGGAGAACGCCGATTCCGAGGACCAGGCCCGCATCAGCGGTACCGAACCGCTGCGCCGGCCCTATCTGACCGCCTCGGTCGCCAGCCTGGTCCGGTCGCGGGTGGTGTGGCTGCTTGTGCTGGCTGTCGGCGCTACGCTCACTGTGCAGGTCCTCGAAGTGTTCGAAGCCACACTAGAGCAGGTGGTGACACTCGCCTTGTTTGTGCCGCTGCTGATCGGCACTGGTGGGAACACCGGGAACCAGGCCGCGACGACGGTAACCCGTGCATTGGCTCTGGGCGATGTCGGGCCACGAGACCTGGGCAAGGTGTTGTTTCGGGAGTTCCGCGTGGGCCTGTCGCTGGGCGTGTTGCTCGGCTCGCTGGCGTTCGTGGTGACCACCATCGTCTATGGCCGCGACATCGGCATGGTGATCGGGCTGACGTTCGTGAGCTTGTGCACCATGGCCGCCACGGTCGGCGGTGCAATGCCGTTGCTGGCCCGCGCTATTCGTGCTGACCCTGCGGTGTTCTCCAATCCGTTCATCTCGACGTTCGTCGATGCCACTGGCTTGATGATCTACTTCGTCATTGCCAAGACCGTGCTGGGCCTGTGAGTTACACCGGCCGGGCCCACCCGCGACATTCGCATCCCCCGCAACCGCGCGGTCGTGACGCTGGTCATCGACGTGTCGCAGTCCATGCGGGCCGGCGAACCTCCCAGGCCTACCGGGAACAAAGGCGAGCCCGTCAAGGTTGAGCCCATCAGACTGAACTTTGGAGGTTTGATGTCCGAATCAAGCGCTACGACGAGTGTTGTGCCCATCCTGTTCATCAGCGAGCCGATCGTGCTGCCCGGAATGGTGGTGCCCGTCGAACTCGACGACGCCGCCCGGGCGGCGGTCGACGCGGCCCAAGCCAGCGAATCCGGCAAACTGCTGATCGCCCCGCGCCTGGACGATCGCTACCCCACCCACGGGGTGATCGCGTCGATCGTGCAGGTGGGGCGCATGCCCGGTGGCGCCGAAGCCGCCGTCGTCCGCGGTGAACGCCGCGCCCACATCGGTTCGGGAACCACCGGGCCCGGCGCGGCCCTGTGGGTCGAGGTGCAGGAAGCCGCCGAGACCGACACCGCGACCGACGAGACCAAGGCCCTGGCCGCCGAGTACAAGAAGCTTCTGCTGGCCATGCTGCAGCGCCGGGAAGCCTGGCAGATCGTCGACGTGGTGAACAAGATCACCGACCCGTCCGCACTGGCCGACACCGCCGGGTACGCCTCGTACCTGACCGACGTGCAGAAACGGCAACTGCTGGAGACCGAGGACGCGGCCGCGCGGTTGCAGGTCCTGATCGAATGGACCGGTGAACACCTGGCCGAGGTCGAGGTCAACGACAAGATCGCCGAGGACGTCCGCGCCGGCATGGACAAGCAGCAGAAGGAATTCCTGCTGCGCCAGCAGCTGGCGGCCATCCGCAAGGAACTGGGTGAGGGCGAACCGGAGGGGTCCGACGATTACCGGGCCCGGGTCGAGGCCGCCGACCTGCCCGAGAAGGTGCGCGAAGCCGCACTGCGCGAGGTCGGCAAGCTGGAACGGTCCAGCGACCAGAGCCCCGAGGGCGGCTGGATCCGCACCTGGCTGGACACCGTGCTGGACCTGCCGTGGAATGTGCGCACCGAGGACTCGGCCGATCTCAAGGGTGCCCGGGAGATCCTGGACGCCGACCACCACGGGCTGGACGACGTGAAGGACCGCATCGTCGAGTACCTGGCCGTGCGGGCGCGTCGCGCCCAGCGCGGCATGGCGATCGTCGGCGGCCGCGGGTCGGGCGCCGTGATGGTGCTGGCCGGTCCGCCCGGGGTCGGCAAGACGTCGCTGGGTGAGTCCGTGGCCCGAGCACTGGGGCGCAAGTTCGTGCGCGTGGCCCTGGGCGGCGTCCGTGACGAAGCCGAGATCCGGGGTCACCGGCGCACCTACGTCGGTGCGCTGCCGGGTCGCGTCGTGCGGGCGATCGGTGAGGCGGGTTCGATGAATCCCGTTGTGCTGCTGGACGAGATCGACAAGGTGGGCTCGGACTACCGAGGCGACCCGTCGGCCGCGCTGCTGGAGGTGCTGGACCCGGCGCAGAACCACACGTTCCGCGACCACTACCTGGATCTGGACCTGGACCTGTCCGACGTGGTGTTCCTGGCGACGGCCAACGTCATCGAGAACATCCCCTCAGCCCTGCTGGACCGGATGGAACTGGTACAGATCGACGGCTACACCGAGGACGACAAGGTCGCGATCGCGCGGGACTACCTGCTGCCCCGGCAGGCCGAACGCGCGGCCCTGACCGAGTCCGAGGTGACGGTGACCGACGCGGCGCTGCGCAAGATCGCCGCCGACTACACCCGCGAGCCGGGCGTGCGCCAGTTCGAGCGGCTGCTGGCCAAGGCGCTGCGCAAGGTGACGACGAAGCTCGACTCCAGCGACGAACCGGTGGCCATCGACGAGCCGGATCTCGTTGAGTACCTGGGTCGTCCACGGTTCACCCCCGAATCCACCGAGCGCACCGCGGTGCCGGGTGTGGCGACGGGTCTGGCCGTCACCGGGCTGGGCGGCGATGTCCTCTACATCGAGGCCAACGCCAACGACGGAGAGCCAGGCCTGAAGCTCACCGGGCAACTGGGCGATGTGATGAAGGAGTCGGCGCAGATCGCGCTGTCCTATGTGCGGGCCCACGCCGAACAGCTCGGGGTCGACCCGAAGGCGCTGGACCGCCAGATCCACGTGCACGTGCCCGCGGGCGCGGTGCCCAAGGACGGTCCGTCGGCCGGCGTCACGATGGTCACGGCACTGGTGTCGATGGCCACCGGGCGGCAGGTGCGCGGCGATGTCGGCATGACCGGCGAGGTCACGCTGAACGGCCGGGTGCTGCCGATCGGCGGCGTGAAGCAGAAGCTGCTCGCCGCACAGCGCGCCGGGCTGAAGACGGTCTTCATCCCGCAACGCAACGAGCCCGATCTGGATGAGGTCCCGGCCGAGGTGCTGGAAGCGTTGGAGGTCAAACCGATGACCGATGTCGCCGACATCATCGCCGCGGCGCTGGAACCGATCCGCGAGGACGCGTCGATCGCCGCGTAACGACGGGCGGGCGGTTTATCCGCCCGGCATTCGGGTCAATCTGGCCATGATGGACGGAACCGAGCTCGACCAGTGGGATCCTGACGTGGCCCGGCAGGTGAAATCCCTGGCCGACCCGATCGTCAAGTGGTGGTTCCGTTCCGAGGTGCGGGGCCTGGAAAACATCCCTGGCGACGGCGCTGCCCTCGTCGTCGCCAACCACTCCGGCGGCATGCTCACACCCGACGTGCTGGTCTTCGCTCCGGCGTATTACCGGCACTTCGGGTATGAGCGTCCGCTGTACACGCTCGCTCATTACGGTGTGCTGCTCGGACCCACCGGGGCGCTGTTGCGGCGGCTGGGGATCGTCCACGCCAGCCGCGAGAACGCCGCGGCGGCCCTGCATTCGGGTGCTGTCGTACTGGTGTTTCCCGACGGCGACTATGACGCCTACCGGCCTACCGCCGAAGCGAACACCATCGACTTCAACGGGCGGACCGGATACGTGCGTACCGCTCTCGCCGCCGGTGTCCCGATCGTGCCCACCGTCTCGATCGGTGCCCAGGAAAGCCAGCTGTTCCTCACCCGAGGCCACTGGCTGGCCAAGCGGCTCGGGCTGCCCCGCTTCCAGCTGGACATCCTTCCGGTGAGCATCGGCATCCCGTTCGGCCTCAGCGTCATCGTGCCGCCCAACCTGCCGCTGCCCACCAAGGTGATCACCGAAGTCCTGCCGCCGATCGACATCACCGCCCGATTCGGCGACAAACCGGACATCCACGAGGTCGACGCCCATATCCGCACCGTCATGCAGACCGCACTCGACCGGCTGGCTTCGCAGCGGCGCTTCCCCATCCTGGGCTGACCCTGGCCGCCGACGGTGCGATCGGAAGGGCCTGTTCAGGTAAGCCTCGCTAGGGTTGCGTCATGATCGATCTTCGTGATCTCAAGCGGCGCATCGTCCACGGCACCCAACGCCGCCTCGTAAACCCCATCGGCCGCCGGCTGCCCGTCACCATGCTGGAGACCATCGGTCGCAAAACCGGCCGGCCACGGCACACCGCCGTCGGCGGCAGGGTGATCGGTGACCAGTTCTGGATGGTCTCCGAACACGGCGACCGGTCGCACTATGTGCTCAACATCAGGGCCAACCCCGCTGTGCGAGTCCGCATCAACGGGCACTGGCGCAGTGGGACCGCGCACCTGCTGCCCGACGACGACCCGGTCGCACGATTGAAAGGGCTGCCAACGCTCAACAGTGCGGTGGTCCGTGCCGCGGGCACCGACCTGCTGACCCTCCGCATCGACCTCGACTGACATGGCCTTCGATCCGAATCTGGCCGACCGCATCCGGGAGCTGGCGGCAGCCGAAAGCGGTATCGACGAGAAGCGCATGTTCGGCGGATTGGCGTTCCTGATCAACGGCAACATGGCCGTCGCGGCAACCCGGGAAGGCGGCCTGATGGTGCGGGTGGCGCGGGGCGACAGCGACAAGCTGCTGCAACGCGACCACGTCGAGCCGATGATGATGGGCGGCCGGGAGATGCGGGGATGGCTGCGGATCGCGGGCCCCGGCGTGAAGACCAAACGCCAACTCCAATCGTGGGTCGCCCGGGGAATCGAGTACGCCAAGAGCCTGCCGCCCAAGTAATTTCCGGGACGCCGAGCAGAATCACCATTAACATAGAGCCCGCCTGACAACGACGGGGGCGCGTTTTTCCATGCTGACCGCAGTACGCAAGATTCTCGGCTTCCAGATGACCATCGCCGAGTGGATCGGCACCGCCATCATCCTGGCGGTTCCCTATCTGCTGATCGGTCTGGTCTGGTCGCTCACCCACACCGGGCACCTGGCCGGCATGCACGGCGCCGACGCCACGGTGTCCTTCCTGGGTTCCATCGTCTCCTGGCCCGTGCTGCTGTTCACCAACGTGTGCATGAGCTGACGAGGAGACGGCGCATGATTTCGACCCCCGCCAACCGGATCTCGATCACCCGGCGCACCTCACGTTGGTCCGACGAGGACGTCACCATCGCCGACGCGATGGACCTGTGGGGGTTCGCCGCCGGCGCGGCCAACGTGATCATGCAGCTGGCCGCGCCGGGTGTCGGCTACGGAGTCGTCGAGAGCACCGTGGATTCCGGCAACCTGCTCAAGCACCCGTGGAAGCGGGCCCGCACCACCCTGAGCTACCTGGCGGTGGCCATCCTCGGCACACCCGAGGACCGTGCGGCGTTCCGCGACGCCGTCGACGCCGCGCATCGGCAGGTCCGGTCCGGACCCACAAGTCCCGTGCAGTACAACGCGTTCGACCGCAACCTGCAGCTGTGGGTGGCGGCCTGCCTGTTCGTCGGGTTGGAGGATGTCTACCAGCTCTTGCGAGGCGAGATGACCAACGCCCAAGCAGAGCAGTTCTACCAATCCGCGGCAACACTGGGCACCACCCTGCAGGTCAGCCCCGAACAGTGGCCCGCGACACGGCCGGAGTTCGACACGTACTGGGACGCCGCCTGTGCCCAAGTGGAGATGGATGACGTCGTCAGGAAGTACCTGCACGATCTGGTGGACCTGAGAATGATCAACCCCTTGCTGCGGATACCGTTTCGGCCGCTGCTGAAATTCCTCACGGTCGGCTTTCTCGCCCCGGTGTTCCGCCATGCCGTCGGCTTCGGCTGGGGCCCGCGCCGACAGCGCCTGTTCGAATGGCTGTTTTGGACAGTGGCTTTCGGCAACCGCTTCCTGCCGGTGTTCATCCGACAGGGCGGCAGTTACCTGCTGCTCGCCGACGTCCGCCGGCGTGTGGCCGCCGGCAAGGCGCTGATCTGATGGACCGGATCCGCCGCGCCCTGAGCTACAAGCTCAGCGTCGAGCAGCTGCTCGAGACCCTCATGTGGTTGTCCCTGCCGTACCTGGTGATCGGCCTGGTCTGGACGTTCTTCCATCCCGAGCAGGTCCAGCTCATCGAGGCGAGCCTGCTGACCAAGTTCCCGGCCGGTGCCGATCTGGTGGCCTTCGGTCAGGTGACGCTGTTGTGGCCGGTGCTGTTACTGGGCGCCGACGTGTGCGTCACGATGTGAACGCCACAGCAGCCGAAAACCCGACGCTACCGCCCGGGTAGGTACCTCGATTGGCTAGGGTCTTGCGTCGTGAAGGCTTGCCTCATCCGCTGTGCAATCTTTGGCGCCGCCGCGATCGCGCTTTCCGGATGCGCGTCGGGAACCGTTGTCAACACCGATGATGCCGCGCCGCCGGCACCCACGAGCACCACCACGGCACCACCGGTGTTCGGTACCGCGCACCTGGTGAACGCTGCCGACTACCTGCTCGAGGTCGACGGCCGCAAGGCCTACTACTTCAGCACCCCGAGCGGACGCTGGCAGTGCGCGATCCTGCCCCGCGAACGGGCCGGCTGCCAAGCCGCCGGCGGTACCTCGTCGATGGCTGTGACCGGAGCACCCGAAGAGGTGCCCGACCCCGCCGGCGGCACGGCGGCACCGAATGCCCTTGTGCTGGACCGGGCCGCCGACGCCCAGTTCGCCAACCTGGCACAGCCCGAATTCGCGCAACCGGCCGCCGTGGTGCTGCCATTCGGGAAGGTGCTGGCGGTGGCCGGATTCCGCTGCAACGTCCAGGAGCAGTCCGGGGTGTCGTGTGTGCGGGAGTTGTCCGGCCGAGGTTTCACCTTCTCGGCCGAGGGCTACACCCTGCGGTACACGGACGTCCCCTAGCGATGGCACATGATCAGGATCGGCACCTCGGGTTGGTCATACGACCATTGGACCGATGTGCTCTATCCCCGCGGCACACCGGCGAAATCCCGACTGGCCCACTACGTCGACGAATTCGACACCGTCGAACTCAACGGCAGCTTCTACCGCTGGCCCGCTGACACCACGTTCACCGGGTGGCGCGACCAGATGCCCGACGGTTTCACCATGTCGGTCAAGGCGCACCGCGGGTTGACCCACTATCGGCGGCTGCGCTCGCCGGAGAGCTGGACACCGAGGTTCGAGGAGTATTGGAAAGTGTTCGGCGCGCACAACGAAGCGCTGCTGGTTCAGCCGCATCCCGCCCTCGAACGCGACGACGAACTGCTGACCGGGTTCCTGTCGCAGCTCCCCCGCCAGATCCGGGTGGCGATGGAGCTGCGCCACCCCTCGTGGGATGTGCCTGCGGTGTATGAGCTGCTGGAACGGCACGGGGCCGCCTATGTGGTGATGAGCGGTCCCGGATTGACCTGCAGGCAGGTCGCCACCAGCGACCTGGTCTACGTTCGCATGCACGGCCCGGGCGAAGGCGGTATGTACGCGGGCTGCTATTCCGACGACGAGTTGCAGAGATGGGCACAGCAGATCCGCGAGTGGGATCGGGACGGGCACCGGGTCGTTGTCTACTTCAACAACGATCTCGGTGGTCATGCGGTACGTAACGCCCGGAAACTGAAGCAAATGCTGTCGGGCGAGTAGGCTGAGTTGGCATGACCACGTCGTCCACATTCGCGATCGTCGGCGGTGGGCTGGCCGGCGCCAAGGCCGCTGAAGCTTTGCGGGACAATGACTTTGACGGCCATGTCGTGTTGTTCGCCGCCGAAGACCGGCTTCCCTACGAGCGTCCGCCGCTGTCCAAGGAGTACCTCGCGGGCAAGAAGACTCTCGATGACTTCACCGTCGATCCGGCGGCCTGGTATCGCGACCACAACATCGAGGTGCGGCTGGGCACCGAAGTCAGCGCCCTCGACCCCGCCGAACACACGCTCGCACTTCCCGACGGCACCACCGTCGGCTACGACAAGCTGCTGCTGGCCACCGGGTCCTCATCGCGGCGGCCGCCGATCCCCGGATCGGATGCGTCGGGGGTGCACTACCTGCGCACGATCGACGACGCCGAGACCTTGAGTGCGGCATTGCGCCCGGGGGCGACACTGGCCGTCGTCGGCGCCGGCTGGATCGGGCTGGAGGTAGCCGCCGGTGCCCGTGGCCGCGACGTGAACGTCACCGTCGTCGAAACCGCCCGCCTGCCACTGCTGGCCGCCCTGGGCGCCGAAGTCGGCGAGGTGTTCGCACAGTTGCACCGCGACCATGGCGTCGATCTGCGGTTGGGCCAATCGGTGCAAGAGGTCACCACCGACAACGGCACCGCCACCGGGCTGCGCCTCGGCGACGGCTCGACCGTCCCCGCCGACGCGGTGCTGGTCGCCGTCGGTGCGGCGCCGAACATCGGGCTGGCCCAACGGGCCGGCCTGGCCGTCGGAGACGGCGGGGTCCTCGTCGACGCATCGCTGCGCAGCAGCGACCCCGACATCTACGCCGTCGGCGACATCGCCGCCGCCCAGCATCCCTTCTTCGGGATGCGGATCCGCACCGAGCACTGGGCCAATGCGCTCAAACAGCCCGCGGTGGCAGTCGCGGGGATGCTGGGCCGAGGCCCGGAATCCGCCCGAGAGTACACAGAACTGCCTTATTTCTTCACCGATCAGTACGACCTCGGCATGGAATACGCCGGACACGCACCCGAATATCAGCGGGTGGTTTTCCGCGGCGACGTTGCTGGACGAGAGTTCGTCGCGTTCTGGCTCGACGGCGGGAACCGGGTTCTGGCGGGGATGAATGTCAACGTGTGGGACGTCCTTGACGACGTCAAGGCGCTGATCCGGTCGGCCGCCCCGGTCGATCCGGAACGCATCGCCGACCCGGCGCAGCCCCTGCCGGTCGGGTAGCTGCCGGCCCCGCGCCCGACGTGCGGGCGAAACCCGTGCAGCGCAACGACATTCTCGCGGGGTCAGGGGCACACGCTAACGTGCATGAGACACGTGCCGGTATCGCCCCGCCCGCGTGCCCCAACCACGACGGCAGGAAGGTGAGCATCCGGTGAATGTCGCGCCCGACGAGCTGACCGGCACCGAGCAGGCAGTGCTGCTGGTACTCATGGCCGAGTCCCGCCCGGTGCCCAACCCCGAACTGGAGCGGCTCGGACCCAAACTCGACAAGCCGAAGCGCGACCGGCTCAACCGGTTGGGCCTGATCGAATCCACCGGCACCCGGCCCGTCGTCCACGAACTGACCGATGCCGGCTGGGCCCTGTGCCGGTCACTTTTCGGCGCAGATGCGCCGCCCCGGTCCACCGGGCAGGGCAAGGCGCTCTACACACTGCTGGGCGCGCTGCATCGCTACTTCGAGCGAGCCGAGCTCGTACCCGCCGACGTGTTCCTGCCTGCCGAGCGACCCGCTGAGGTGCCCGTACCGGCAACCGGGGCAGGTCCCGAAATCCAGTTGCGTACCGCCTACGCCGGGCTGGCTGCCCGGCCCGGCGGCTGGGTGAGCCTGCTGCGGCTGCGCCAGGCCGTACCCGGCCTACCCAGACCGACCGTCGACGCCGCGCTGATCAGCCTCTATCAGCAACCCGGCGTCAGCCTGATCCCCGAGGAGAACCAGAAGGTGCTGACCCCCGCCGACCGCGAAGCCGCGGTGGAGATAGGTAACCAGGACAAGCACCTGATCGCGATCGAGTCCTGATGGAGTTACAGCACCGCGAAGCGCTCAGCGCGCTTCGTCTGACCTGGGCGCCGACCGCCGACGATCTGTGGCATTCGCAGGGCGCGCTGCACGTGCGCGGTCTGCACGACCGGCCGATGGCCGACGTGATGGCCGCCTTCGGCGACGCCGAACGGGAGTCCGACTCCAGCCCGCTGGGCGTGGTGGTACGCGGCCCGGCGGGTTCGGGCAAGACCCACCTGCTGGGGCAGGTGCGCGAACAGGTGCAGACCAGCGGCGGATTCTTCTTCCTCGTCGAGCTGCTCGATGCGGCGAGTTTCTGGCAGTCCGCCCGCGCAGGCATCCTGGAAAGCCTGGGCAGGCCGGGCAGCGAGCGCGAAACCCAGCTGAAAGACCTGCTGTGGGAACTGTCTTCGGTGGCCCACATCTCCCGCGCCAACCGCCGGGCCGTGATCGGCGACGACGACCTGACCCCCGAGATCCTCACCGACTTCGTCAACTCACTGCACAAAGTCCACCGCCACACCGTCAAACGTGCGCACCACACGCTGCGCGCCCTGGTGCTGCTCGGTGCCGGCGATCTTGAGCTTCAGGATGTCGGTGAGGCATTCCTGACCGGCAGCGGTGAGAAAGAAGCCTGGGGCCTGCCCGCGCCGGTGCTCACCCCGCAGGAGTCGGTGCGCGACATCTCCCGGCTGATCGCCCTGGCCGGGCCGTCTGTTCTGGCCATCGACCAGATCGACACCCTGCTGGCCCAGTCCACCGATCGAACCGACACCGTCACGGACTCCGCTGGTACGGCCCGCCCCGCGAGCAACCGCGACCTCGAACACATCGCGCACGGTCTGATGTCGATCCGCCAGACCATGCGGCGCACCGTCGGCGTGGTGGCCTGCCTGCCCGCTGCCTGGGAAGCGATCCAGGACCGCGCCACGGCCACCGTTCAGGACCGCTTCCGGACCACCGCGCTGCTGCAGGGCCTGCCGACACCGGAGGTCGGCCGCGCCATCCTGGAACGGCGGTTCACCGCCAGCTACTCAGCGCTCGGATTCGCCGCGCCATATCCGAGCTGGCCGATCCTGCCCTCGGCGTTCGACGAGGCGACCCAGTACACGCCACGCCAGCTGCTCAAACGCGCAGACACGCATGTGCGCCAATGCCTGGAACGCGACACGATCGAAGAACTGCCCCAACTCACCGGCGAGGTCGCCACACCCCACGAGCCCACCGGCAACGGCGCCGCGCTCGGGGACACCGGCGAACTGGACCGCCGCTTCGCCGACTACCGGCGCCGTGCGGTGACCGTGGCCGCGCTGGACCCCGACGGCGAGGACACCACGATGCCCGGCCTGCTCTCGGCGGCGCTGGACGCCTGGATCACCGAGCTGGGCGAGGCCGGGCAGGCGTTTCGGCCCGATCCACTTCCGGGCCAGCGGGTGGTGCTGCACGGCCGGCTGCGCCAGACCCTCGACGCCGCGACCGACGACGAACGGCACTGGGCATTTCGCGCGATCTCGTCCGGCAACGCCGTCGCGGTGCAGAACCGGGTTCGAAAGGCCTGGGAGGCGACAGGCTTCAACCCCGACCGGCGTCGGCTGTTCCTGCTGCGGAACACCGCGTGGCCCAAGGGCGCGAAGACCGCGGTGATGATCGCCGAGTTCGAGGCGGCCGGCGGCCGGGTGCTGCCGATGAGTGAGGACGACGTACGCACCATGACGGCGCTGCGCGATCTGATCGACGACAACCACCCCGACCTGCCCGAGTGGCTACGCCGGCGCCGCCCCGCCCACGGGATCGGCTGGCTGCGCGCCGCCCTCGGAGAGATCGCGGGCGATCCGCCGCCCCCGGCCCAGATCGACGTGGACGACGAGCTCGCGACCGGACCGATACGGACGCAGACGTCCGCACCGGTCAGCATCGAGCACTCGCCCACCGCGGTCACCCTGGGCCTCGACAGCGCCGGCGGGCGTCCGGTATCCGTCGACCTGGCTGCGCTGCGTAAACACACCGCGATCTTCGCCGGCTCCGGATCGGGCAAAACCGTGCTGATCCGGCGACTGGTCGAGGAGTGCGCGCTGCGCGGCGTGTCCTCGATCGTGCTGGACCCCAACAACGACCTGTCCCGGCTGGGTGTGCGTTGGCCCGACAATCCCCCGGGCTGGAATCCGGCCGACGACGAACGTGCCGAGGCATACTTCGACAACGCCGAGGTCGTGGTGTGGACGCCGCGCCGCTCGACCGGTCGGCCGCTGGCCTTCTCGCCGCTCCCCGATTTCGCCAGTGTCATCGACGACGACGACGAGTTCTCCGACGCCGTCGAATCCGCTGTCGCCGCACTGGAACCCCGCGCCCTGATCTCCGGCAACACCGCCAAGGCCGAGCGGTCCCGCGCAGTGTTGCGCGAGGCGCTGCGGTTCTACGGGGCCAAGCCGATGGTAACCCTGGGCGGGTTCATCGACCTGCTCAGCAACCTGCCGGTCGAAGTCAGCGCGCTGGGCGGGGCACAGAAGCTGGCCGCCGAGCTGGCTCAGAACCTGCGCGCGGCCACCGTCAACGATCCGCTGTTCGGCGGCACCGGCACTGCCGCAGATCCCGGGATGCTGCTGACTCCGTCCCCGGGTTATCGCGCCCGGGTGTCGGTGATCAGCATGGTCGGCCTGACCAGCGACCAACAACGCGAGGGGTTCGTCAACCAGTTGCAGATGGCGCTGTTCGCCTGGATCAAGCGCAACCCGGCCGGGGACCGGCCGCTGGGCGGGCTGCTGGTGATGGACGAGGCACAGAACTTCGCGCCGTCCAGTCACACGACCGCCTCCACCCACAGCACCCTGGCGCTGTCCTCGCAGGCCCGAAAGTACGGGCTGGGACTGGTTTTCGCCACGCAGTCCCCACGCGGGCTGCACAACCACATCCCCGGCAACGCCACCACGCAGTTCTACGGGCTGCTGAACTCCCCCGCCCAGATCGCCGTGGCCCGGGAGATGGCCCGGGTGAAGGGCGGTCACGTGCCCGACATCAGCAAGCTGCGGTCAGGCCAGTTCTATGTGGCCTTGGAAGGCAATGCTTTTCACAAGGTCCAGACACCCTGGTGCCTGTCGAGTCATCCGCCCAGCCCGCCGACCACCGACGAGGTTCTGGCGCTGGCCCAGCGGGAACTGGCGGCGCGCTAAAGCAGGGTCGCGCTGCCGTCGGCGTGCACCTGAACCTTGGCCCCGGCGATGTCCTCCGACATCGTCGCCGCGGCCTGGGACTCGTCGACGATCCGGGCCAGCGTGCGTGCGTCCTCGGGGGTGCGTACCGCCAGGAAGGCCCGTTCCGCGGTGCCGTCACGCCCCACCGGCGTGGTCCAGGATTCCACGGTGCCGGTGCCGGCGAAGTCCACCTGCAGCTGCCGTGTCGGCTCCGCATCCACCTCGGATTGCACGTCCTGCCAACGGAATTCATCTGTTGGCGGCTCGGTGCCGTACACGCCGAAGCTGTGCTTGGTGAGGTAACCGCCGTTGGCGGTGACCAGGCCCCGGGTCCCGGGATTTGCCACGAGTCGCTCGGCCATGGTGGCGATCGAATGGGACACGTAGTTGTTCCACGGCCCGCCCGCGAATGTCAGCCCGCCGGTCACCGTCAGCGGCCGCAACGGATCATCCAGGGGCAGACCGAGCTCGGCCGCCGCCACCTGCACCGCCGACGGGAAGCACGAATACACGTCGACGAAATCCAACTCGTCGGCCGTCACCCCGGCCAGCTCCAGGACTCGGCGCCCGGCGATGCGGATCGCCGGTGACCGATAGAACTCGGCCCGCTCTCCGATCGCGTACGTATCGTGCGAGTCTGTCCCGGCATACGGGAAAACCCAACGGTCGGAAGGGATCTGGAGATATGTCGCCTTCTCGACCGTCGTCAGGATCAGCACCGCGCCCTGGTCCACCATGTTGTTGGAGTTCATCAGCTTGGTGTAGGGCCAGCTGATCATCCGATTGTCCGGGCCGGGTTGCCAGATCTGCTCGGCGGGCACCGCCTCGGAGCTCCAGGCATGCGGGTTGTCGGCCGCCACCGCACTGAACCGCGACCACAGCCGGCCGATCCGCTTTCGGTGCTCGTCGCTGGTCTCGCCGCCCGCGATCCGCAGTGCCTGCTCGAACATCGGGTACACATAGGCCGGCCGGTCGAGCTTGATGCGCAGCTCGGCCTCGCCGGCCATCGGCACCCCGTCATGCGCACCCGGGGCCTCGGGTACGGATTCGTCCTGGCGCGTCCATTCCGGTTTGATCCCGCGGGCGCGCAACCGGCTGCGGGTCCGCCAGGTCTCGGCACCGGCGATCAGCACCACCTCGGCCCGCCCGCCCTGCAGATCCCGGCAAGCCTCGTTCACCAGCGTCTGCGGAACGTTGCCGCCGACCCCGGTGTAGCGCGTCGCGGCTTTCTCGGCCCGGATACGCTGCGCCAGCAGCAAACCCGGATCGCGGTAATGCCAGGACAGCAGGTTGACGATTCGTACCGAATCGACCGCCTCGAGCACCCGTGGGTCAGCGGCGGACCGGGCCGCAGCAACCATCAGATCGACCGGTTCGACATCCGGCTGCTCCTGCCGTTGGTTGACCTGGCCGTAGCCCACCAGTACCGGGGATCGCGGGTCGAGAGTGCGCGGGACCGTCATGCCCACGAACCTAGCCGACGCAGGACACGACCCCCACGCACGCACTGGCCGTTGGTTGATCGGTATGAATTCGGGTACTTGGATCGCGGGCGCCATTCACCGACACCGGCCACTATGGAGAACATGAGCGACGCGACTGTCTCAACGGCATTGACCGACACGGAACTCGAGCAGCTCAACGCGTACTGGCGGGCGGCCAACTACCTGTCCGTCGGTCAGATCTATCTGTTGGACAACCCGCTGCTCACCGAGCCGCTGGCCGCCGAACACGTCAAACCGCGGCTGCTCGGACACTGGGGCACCACCCCTGGATTGAACCTGCTCTACACCCATCTCAATCGGATCATCCGGGAACGCGACGCGAACGTCATCTACGTCACGGGCCCCGGCCACGGCGGACCGGGCCTGGTGGCCAACGCCTATCTGGAAGGCACCTACAGCGAGGTCTACACCGGCCTCGGGCAGGACACCGATGGTCTGCGGAAGCTGTTCCGCCAGTTCTCCTTTCCCGGTGGGATCCCGAGCCACGTGGCAGCCGAAACCCCCGGCTCCATCCATGAGGGCGGCGAACTCGGATACGCGTTGGTGCACGCCTACGGCGCCGCGTTCGACAACCCGGACCTGGTGGTGGCCTGCGTCGTCGGCGACGGCGAGGCCGAGACCGGCCCGCTGGCCGCCAGCTGGCACTCCAACAAGTTCCTCAACCCGGTCGTCGACGGCGCAGTGCTGCCGATCCTGCACCTGAACGGCTACAAGATCGCCAATCCCACGGTGCTGTCCCGTATTCCGCAAGAAGAGCTCGAATCGCTGTTCTACGGCTACGGCTACCGCCCCATCACCGTGGCCGGCGACGACCCGGACATCGTGCATCAGCAGCTGGCCACCGGCATGGACGAGGCGTTCGACCAGATCGCAGCGATCCAACGTGCGGCTCGCCTCGACGGCGAGCCGGGCCGGCCGCTGTGGCCGATGATCGTCCTGCGCACCCCCAAAGGCTGGACCGGGCCGCGCGAGGTGGACGGGAAGCAGGTCGAAGACACCTGGCGGTCCCACCAGGTGCCGCTGTCGGCGACTCGGACCAACCCGTCGCACATGGCACAACTCGAGACGTGGTTGCGCAGCTACCGGCCCGAGGAATTGTTCGACGCCACCGGGGCGCTGCGGCCCGAGCTACGCGCGCTGGCGCCCTCGGGCGCCCGCCGGATGAGCGCCAACCCGCATGCCAACGGCGGATTGCTCCTTCGTGATCTCGACCTGCCCGATTTCACCGAATATGCAGTTCCCGTGGACAAGCCGGCAACCGCGACCGCCGAGGCCACCCGGGTGCTCGGCACGTTCCTGCGCGATGTCATCGCCGACAATCCGGACCGCTTCCGGCTGATGGGCCCGGACGAAACGGCATCGAACCGCCTGGGCGCAGTGCTGGAGAAGACCGACAAAGCCTGGCAGGCCGAAACGCTGCCCGTCGACGAGAATCTGGCGCCCGACGGCCGGGTGATGGAAGTCCTTTCCGAACATCTGTGCCAAGGCTGGCTGGAGGGCTACCTGCTGACCGGGCGGCACGGGTTGTTCAACTGCTACGAGGCCTTCGTCCACATCGTCGACTCGATGCTCAACCAACACGCCAAATGGTTGTTCAGCAGTTCTCACCTGACATGGCGCCGGCCGATCGCGTCGCTCAACTATCTGCTGACCTCCCATGTATGGCGCCAAGACCACAACGGCGCGTCGCATCAGGATCCCGGCTTCATCGACCACGTCGCCAACAAACGACCCGAAGTGGTGCGCGTCTACCTGCCGCCGGACGCCAACACCCTGTTGTCGGTCGCCGACCACTGTCTGCGCAGCCGCCAGTACGTCAATGTCATCGTGGCCGGCAAGCAACCCGCCCTGACCTACCTCACGATGGACGAGGCCGTCGCGCACTGCACCCGCGGGTTGGGAATCTGGGAATGGGCGAGCAATACGACCGGCGAACCCGATGTGGTGCTGGCCTGCGCGGGCGACATCCCGACGCTGGAGACCCTGGCGGCCGCCGACATCCTGCGCCGCCGCCTGCCCGAGGTGAAGGTCAGGGTGGTCAACGTCGTCGACATCATGCGCCTGCAACCCGAGTCCGAACATCCGCACGGGCTGTCCGAGCGTGAGTTCGATTCGATCTTCACCACCGATAAGCCGGTCATCTTCGCCTACCACGGCTACCCGTGGCTGATCCACCGGCTGGCCTACCGGCACACCAACCACGCCCAACTGCACGTGCGCGGGTTCAAGGAGCGGGGCACGACGACGACGCCGTTCGACATGGTGATGCTCAACGACCTCGACCGGTTCCATCTCGTCATGGACGTGATCGACCGCGTCGAGGGGCTGTCGGCCAGTGCGGCCGGGCTGCGTCAGGAGATGGTCGATGCACGATTGGCCGCCCGCAGCTACACCCGTGAACACGGCGAGGACGATCCCGCGATCGCCAACTGGACCTGGGAGCCGATGTGACCTGGGTAATTGCGCCGCACCGGTAAGATTGCCGAGTCATGTCTGATCAGAGCGCCGTGGCCGCGCATCCTCATCCGCTGGTGGCCCAGCTCTCGGCATTGCATCACTTCCGGATCTACGCCGACATCGGCATCGTCGTCGTCATCCTCACGGTGACCAACCTGATCGCGCACTTCACCACTCCCTGGGCCAGCATCGCCACCGTCCCGGCGGCCGCAGTCGGTCTGCTGATCCTGGTGCGAGCCCGTGGCCTGGGCTGGGCCGAACTGGGGCTGGGTCGCGAACACTGGCGCTCCGGTGTCGGTTACGCACTGGCGGCCGTGGCGCTGGTGGTCTCGGTGATCGCGATCGGGACGATGCTGCCGTGGACCCGTCCGATGTTCATGAACGACAACTACGCCACCATCTCGGGTGCACTGCTCGCGTCGATGGTCATCATCCCGCTGCAGACGGTGATCCCCGAGGAGCTGGCATTCCGCGGAGTGCTCCACGGAGCCCTCAACCGGGCCTGGGGTTTTCGCGGAGTCGCCGCAGGCGGCTCACTGCTTTTCGGCCTGTGGCACATCGCCAGTTCGCTCGGGTTGACGAGTGAGAACGTCGGCTTCACCCGACTGTTCGGGGGCGGCATCTTCGGCATGGTCGCCGGTGTGGTGCTGGCCGTCGTTGCCACCGGCATCGCCGGCTTCGTCTTCACCTGGCTGCGCCGGCGCAGCGGCAGCCTGATCGCCCCGATCGCGCTGCACTGGTCACTCAACGGCGTCGGCGCGTTGGCCGCCGCCGTGGTCTGGCATCTGTCGACCTAACCGCCGGCGCCCCGGCTCAATTCGCGGCGCGGCGACGCGCCCGGAACTCCCGATTCTTCAACTTGTTCCCGCACTCTGAGCTACCCGTGGAGCACCGCAGCACCGGCGATACGTCCCGCGCTCAGATCCGCCAGCGCCTCGTCCGCACGGTCCAATGCGTACACCGGGGTGCTGACCGCCATCCGGTGCTCACCGGCGAATGCCAGGAAATCACGCGCGTCGGAACGGGTATTGGCGGTGACCGACCGGATCTCGCGTTCCTGGAACAGATGTCGTTGATAGTCCAGGGCCGGGATGTCGCTGAGGTGAATGCCCGCGATCGCCAGCACACCGCCCCGGTCGAGTGCTGCCATCGCGGGCAGCACCAAGTCCCCCACCGGCGCAAACAGAATCGCGGCATCCAGGGGTTCCGGCGGCATATCGGCGCTGCCCTGCACCGACGATGCTCCTAGCTCCAGGGCAAGTGCACGCGCCCGCTCGCCACGGGTCATCACGTGTACCCGGGCCCCCTGAGCCAATGCCACCTGCGCGGTCAGGTGCGCACTACCGCCGAAGCCATAGAGCCCCAGTCGCCCGCCCGGCGGCAGATCCGTACGCGACAGCGCCCGGTAGCCGATGATCCCAGCACACAACAGCGGCGCCAGCTCGACATCGGAGTACCCGGAAGGCAGGCGCAGCGCGAAAGCGGCCGGGACGGTGGTGAATTCGGCGTAGCCGCCGTCGGCGTCCCAACCGGTGTACAACGAGGACGGACAGAGATTTTCCCGGCCACGCAGACAGTAGCGGCAGCGCCCACAGGTGTGCCGTAGCCAGGCCACCCCGACGCGATCACCCGGCGTGAACCCGCCGCCGGCATCGGCACCGATCGCGACCACCTCGCCGACCACCTCGTGCCCGGGTATCACCCGCGGCCGGTGTACGGCCAGATCCCCTTCGGCGACATGCAGATCTGTTCGGCACACGCCGCAGGCCAGCACCTTGACCAGCAGTTCGCCGGCCCCCGGCTGCGGAATCGGCACACTGACGCGGCGCAGCGGATGCGAACCGACGGGGCCCGGGGCTACGACCTGCCAGGCCGTCATGGCCCCCGAGCCCATCACCGGCGCCAGCTCAGCTGCGCCGGCGCACCAGCCCGACGATCCAGAGCAGGATCACCGAACCCAGGATTGCCGTGAAGAGGGTGAACCACCACCCGCCGGACGCGGTGTCGACGAAAAAGCTGAGCAGGAATCCGCCGATGAGCGCACCGACCACGCCGATGACGATGTTCATCAGAATGCCGGCACCGCCGCCGTCGACGATTTTGCCTGCGATCCAGCCGGCGAGCGCGCCGATGATGATGTAGCCGATCCAGCCAACACTGGTCAGCGTGGAGGAACGAGCCAGGATTTCGGTAGCCGCCATTACATCCATTGCAGATCTCCTGCCTGTCACTGGCCGGCCCAGCGGGCTCGCTGAGCCACACCCCAGGTGTACCTCCCGAACGTAACGATTCGGTTGGCGGTTTGGGAACGATCAGCGTTCCTCCACAGATTCCCCAACCCGCCGCACCGCAGGTCACGCACGGCCCGGCAAACGAAGATCACATTGTCGCGAACGGGCGCGTATGGCTACCGTGGGAATCATCTGGCAACTGGCCGCGAACATACTGTCAGCGCCACGCGAGGTACCCCGCCTCAGACCGAGAGGGGGGCTATGTACTGCATATTTGCTACGGGGCATGGTGGCGGGCCGAGCCGCTCCGGACACCGACTCCGGCCGGCTTCAGGCCGGGCAGCTACCGCACATCCACCTCGGGCGCCACACTGGCAACACGCGTCACACACGGTGGCCAGCAAACGTTTTCCGGCCATCGGCGGAGGAGGGCACATGAGAACATTGGTCGGCTTGGCCGCCTGCATGTTGGCGGCCGGGGGCATTGCACTGGCCGGCGCCGCCCCGGCGAGCGCCGGCTGTCGGGGCGGCTGGACCCCCTGGGGCGGCGGCACCACCTGCGACGGGCCCATCGGCCACGACGGCAGCTTTCAGCGGTGCGTCACCGCGGGCGCGATGGGTTTCGGCGGAACGAACTGCTACCAGATGAACGTCAACAACCTCGGCGGCAACGTGCCGTACGTCGGCCCCTGAGGACCGACGCACCACACCGCACGGCTATCAGGCCGGGGGCTGCATTTCCGGCGGGGCGTCGGTGACCGGCACCGGCACGCCGACACCCGGATGCGCCGGATCGGCCGGGGGCGGCGGCGAGTTCGGGTCAGGAGCGGCCGCCGCCGGCGGCGTCCACGGCCGGATCGAGTTGGCCAGTGTCGCGGCAGCAGCCTTGTCCACCGGATTGCTGGCCGAGCCCAACCACACCACGAACCAACGTTCCGGTGCGCGTTGCCCGCGCGGGGTTCCCGGGGGCGACGGCGCACCGACCACGCCGGCCCAGATCTGGCCGTTGGGCTTGTTGGTATCGGTGAACTTCACCTCGTAGTACGACGCGACGCCGGTGAGCCCGTTGGCGTCGAGCGGCACGGTCTCCTGATTCACCCGGGTCCCGGGGAACGGCATGAAGAACTCACCCATGTCGGAGGCCAGCCGGACCGCCGCCTTGGCGTTGTCGGCCTCGGCACCGGCGAACAGCTTCAGATCCAGGCGCCCCAGCAGCACACTCGTGTCGTTCGGCGGCTCAGGAGTGCCCTCCGGCGGGATCTTGGTCAACAACGCCTGCCCGTAAGACAACTGGGTTGCGTCCGAAACCTTCCACCCACCGGGCACCACATAGCTGAACCCGCCCGCGGCATTGTCGACACGACCCGGCTCCGGAGCGGGCGGGGCGGGCGGCGGGACCGGCGCATTGGGATCGACGGGTGCCGGAGCGGGAGCGGGTGCACCGGGAGCAGGCGGCGGAGCCGGCGCGGGCGCACCGGGAGCAGGCGGCGGAGCCGGCGCGGGCGCACCGGGAGCAGGCGGCGGGGCGGGAGCGGGAGCGGGAGCGGGCGCCGGAGCACCGGGCACAGCCG
>NZ_VCMY01000036.1:0-61904 GCF_005924235.1 Mycobacterium sp. DBP42 | reverse complement strand
TTTCACCGGAAGTGCCTTTCGAAGTTGTGCCGATAAGTGCGTAGGAACACTCATCATCACAGCTCAGAAGGCACTTTCCTCGTTACGACACCAATTCACCAAGCCGATTCATCGGTGGATCGAGGCTAAGCACCGACCGCGTCCAAGCATTCAAACCCGACCCCCGCGCATACCAGATGGGAGTTGATGCATTCGGGCTTCCGCGCACACAAATCGCCTTCAGCGCACACGGCGGCTGGGACTCAGCCGGCGCCAGCACATTCGGCTACCGCACATTCTGGGTAAATCGAACCAACGCCCCAACCGAACGCCTACCCACAACCCCCGAAGCCACCGGCCCCAACCTCACCCAACTAGCCGCGTTCATAGACGCACAGCAGTAAGCCATACACCCCGGCATCGTCGATGCGTGGGTTGGAATCCAGCTGAACTAGCTCAACTATGACACAGCTTGACTTCGGTATATAACGATCAGTGATGCGGTAACCGAGTTTTTGTGGAAGTTAAAGCGGTGCAGTTGATTTCGGTGACCTCGACGTCACAGATTCAGAAGTCAGTGCTCGAGATGCCGATCCCGTCCGTGGACGTAGTGCCGGGAAAATCCCGTCCGATAGGACGTTTCGATTGAGAGTCCAGCTCGATGGCATCGTGGGCATTCGTCGACGCGGCAGCATCGCAAACAGCAAGCCGCACCTTCCATCGGCGACTGTCACGCTCCGGCTGCCCCGCGAGCGCCTGATGGGAGCTTGCCTTTGGAGCAGTCTCGATTCGGTGCGCGGACCATCGCAGGACTATGTACTAATAAGTACAGTTGGTGCGTAGTCTGGTCTCGCCATCCATCAGCCGTTAAGGAACCAGTATGCAAAACGCAGTACTTATCACAGGCGCCAACTCTGGAATCGGCCGTGAATCAGCCCGCCAACTGGCGGTGCACGGCAACTATTCGGCGATTTACCTGGCCTGCCGCAACCGCGTCAAGGCGCAGCGAGCACGATCGGAGCTGCAAGCTCTGACCGGCTACACACGATTCATCACCGTCGATTTCGACGCTGCGAACCCGGAATCTGCACAGCGCCTGGTCCAGGCCCTCGATAATCCTCTCCATGGTGTCCTGCTCAACGCCGGAGGCACCGGAGGCAACATGCCGTTTCAACGGACCGATACAGGCATGACCAGAATCTTCGCCGATAATATCGGCGGCCACGCCGCGCTCTTGGCAGCGCTGATTGACTCGGGAGCACTCCTCAATACCGGGGTGCTGGCCGGCAGCGAAGCCGCCCGCGGCGTACCCGCGCTACGAATCCCGCGGCCTACATTCCAGCAGCACTCCGTTGATGAATACGCGGCCGTAATCGACGGGTCCTTCTTCGAAGGGCGCACGCGAAACCCATTGCACGCCTATGCATACGTAAAGTTCCTCGGAGCCGCCTGGATGGCCGCATCAGCACGCCGCCATCCGAATCTGCGCCTCCTAACGATGAGCCCCGGCAATACCAGCGGTACCGGCGCACTCGACCACAGCGGATTGCTCGCACGCACGCTCGGCGCGCGGTTCGTGTTTCCGTACGTCGCACCGTTATTCGGTCTCGCACATCCTTTGCCTGCGGGCGGCGAACGGATGGTCAAAGCCCTGACCAATCCCGAACTCAAAACTGGGCTGTTCTACGCGAGCCACGCCAAGACGCTGACCGGTCCGGTCACCAACCAGGAGTACATCTATCCCGCATTGGGCAATCTGGGCTACCAGGATCACGCACTACAGGCAGTTGAACAATTCCTCGCGTGAGCACCACCGAACCAAATTACCGATGAAACCGGCACGCACCCAGATATGGCTGCGAAGCTCACAGACTGTCTCAATCAATTAACGATGCCCTCGGGCAATGCATGCCTGACGTCGAGAGCCTGCGATGCAGCCATCGCTGTAGCGGCGATTTGCGTTGAACCGGGCCGGTGGGGGGCTTTCCATCGAGCACAACGCGTTTGGCAACGTAGCCAGAACGGAACTCCGATTCATCCCATCTCAGCGAAGTGGTCGCCCTGATCATTGAGGACCACGGCTAGGGCCCAATTAGAACAGCGACTTCCTCGATAGACCAATTTCCGGAGTTGGTCGCATCGACGGGTGGTCAAGCGTTGTCCCGCACAACGGATCGGTCGATGAGTTGAGCCTCGAGGTCAGCGATTCGGTTATCCAGGAATCGATTGTTGTCGCGCGCTGCGTGGAGTCGCTCGTTGAGTCGGTTCTTTTCGTGGGTGAGGTCTTGGATTTGGCGCTTGAGGGTGGTGCGCTCGGTGATCAGCCGTTGCACGCCGTCTTCGGGTAGGTCAGCTTCGAGGTCACGGATTTTGCCGAGGAGGTCACCAATGGTGTTGCGCTGTTTAATGATTTCACGGTTCAGACACGTGAGTTGTTCTTCGGCGTTGAGTGCGCGTTCACGCCATGTCGCCGCCGTTTGCTTGTCTCTCTCGGATTGTGCTCGTGCATGGCGATCGGTCGTCTCGGCGATGGCCTCAGCGACGCCTTGGCGTGCTGCCGCATTTTGGTAGAGGAATGTGCGCGATACGTTTGCGCGTCGCGCCACGGCCGCGGCGGTGATGTCCATTTGTTCGCGTTTCATGTGTCGCAGCGCATCGTGCACACGCTCGACCATGGCGGCGGCCGCGGTGCGGCGGGACTGTAGCGCGGCCGCGGTGCGACTCGATGTGGGGCCTGCCATAGTTAGGCGATCTCCTGCCCGTCAGGATCGTCAGCGCCATCAAGGGTGGTGAGGTCAGCGACCGGAAAGTTCGTACTCCACACCCGGTGGAAGTAGTCCTGCGGGCGGCGCAGATCGAGGCTGAGGGCCTCGTCAAGCAGGCCAAGGCCAGCTAGTGCGCGTTCCAGTCCGGCGATGGCCCGGGCGGTCGGTTCGAAGACGTCGTGCAGATAGTTGGCGGTCGCTTCGTCGGGTGCACGCTCAGCGATCGAGCGCCACTGCTGTTGCTTTCTACGCCAATACAGCAGATCCGCGCCCGACAGAACAAATTTGTCGCAATTGTGGCAGTCCAGGTTCCAGGGGCAGGCCGCACCATTGACCACCGGCTGGAAGGTGCAGAACCCACCTTCGGCCGGTGTGCTGCGTCGGGACAGGTCGACGGCAATCGCCATCGCGTGCTCGCGGGTCAACGGTCGCTCGTCGGACAGCATTTCACCGGGGTTGGCAGTGGCCGGTCCGGTGACCCACACGCACGCCAGGATGTCCTCCAAATCGGAGTGGGCCACAGTGACGTAATGCTCAGCCATGCGGTCACTGACCTGGCCCAGATACCGGCGGATGTGCGCCAGGCTCGCCCCGGCCCGCAGCAGGTTGGTGGCCAGCGTATGGCGAGCCTGGTGCGCAACGGTCCGAGGCAGGGCCAACTCAGCCACCCATTCCTTGAAGCTACGGCTGAAGAATCCGTAGGAGATCGAACGGGTTTCGGCGCGATTGCGCACGTTGGAGGGAAACAGCGCCATCACCGATCGCTCCGCCGGGGTGGGCAGGCGGCCGTGGCGGCGTTCGAACCTGGCAATCGTTTTGGTGCGGCGTTCTTCGATTCGCACGAAGAGTGGTTCGGGGATGCGGATCCCTTCGTTGTAGTTGCCGACCTTGGTCTGGTCGTGCCAGAGCATCGGCAGCTGCCCATACCGCCCGATGCAGTCCAACCGCAGCGTGAGAACCTCCCCGCAGCGCCGGCCCGTGACCACAATGGCTTCCCACACATCGCGCAGACCCCGATCGTGAGGATCGTAGGTAGCCGCGAACGCCGCGAGATTCGTGTCATCGGCGAGGGCCTGCGCGACGTCGTCGCTGAACGGACTGCGGGATGTCTTCGGGTCAGGGCCACCGGCCGGGAATTCGACGATAAAATCGCGCTTGAGTTCAATCTCGGCGGCGCGGCCGGATTCCAGTGCGCGGTACAGCAATTTGCGGATGGCGTTGAAGACCAGCCGGCGGGTCACGTTGGTGACGATCGAGGGTTTGCCGTCTTGGCGCACCATGCCCAGCGATACCAGGCCATGCTGCTCGCGATGACGCTGATCGGCGACGAAGCCCTGCGCATCCTGCGCTGTCAGCAGCGCCGGGACGTGACCTCCCTGTGCAGCGTTGAGTTCCAGGTAGGCGCCGAGTTCCACGGCCCCGCGGCGCAACGCGTCGAGCGGGCCGCGGCTGCGGGGCGGCCGTTCCGATCGCAGCAGTTCGGCCAAATGGTCCCACAGCAGATCGCGCAGCCAGCGTTGCGGAACAGTGGTCAAATCGAACTTGCTGCGCAACACCGGGAAGCGTCGGCCGAAATGATGGGTCTCGATGAATCCGGCCTCCCGGGTATCGGCCGGACTGTAATACACCATCCGCAACGAGTCGATGATTTCGCGGCCGATCTGCGAAATACGGGCGTCCAGAACCGATTTCCCATCGACGTCGGTCCATCGCTGCCCGTCGTGATCGGCCAACGACACACAACCTAGCCGCCGGCAGACGTTCACCAGCCGCTGAATTTCGAAGACCTCCCACGCCGTGGGATCGCGGTCCTGGCAGTGCGCGTGCAAGCCCCATTGGAATTCGGCCTTGAGCATCGGAGCCAACCCGATCAGGTTGATCACCCCGGACCGGTAGACCGGGTTAGCCTGCGCACACCATTGGCCAAAGAGGATGGGGTCGTCGTAGGACACCGGTACCGGCAAACCTTTGGGCTCCAGACTCAACGCCCAACTGTCGGGCAACCGCGCACCGCCGGGTTTACCGGCCTGTTTGTAGCGGTCGCCGTGTTGCTGGCACAACCCCAACGGACTGGCTGCCGGGTCCGAGCACACCATGCACCGACAAACCCCGTAGCTCGGGTAGGAATGTTGGGCCTGCAGCCAGTGATCGAAATCCGCGTCCCCGTCCGCGGTGAAGCGGCGCCACCAGGACTGATAGTGGCGCTTGCACAACCGCGTGTCGCGGTGAAAAACAGCCCGATCATTGCAGATTCGACACATCTCCAGGCCGGCACCCAAGCGCGCCGTCAACGGCTGCGCGGCGGCAACGAACACACCCAACGTGACACCCGAAGCCTGAGCCTGCAGCCACTCCTGATGGTGGCGTTCACATACCCGCGCACTGTGGCTGCGGCGGGGCCGCTCACAATTGGCGACCGCACACCCCCACCCATAGACCAGATGATCGCGCGGGATGACAATCACGTCGTCCCGATAGAGCGGATCGAACCCCGGCACCGAGATCAGGGCAGTCAGTAGCTCCAAACGGTCACGCGCGGCCCGGCTTTCGCTCTCGTCGGGTACCAGGGTCAACGGGATCATTTTGTCCGGCCCCACACATGGTCCAGAGCCGCCGAAAAGGTCGGGTCGTCGATGTCGGCGTGGCCGTACACCTGCTCGACCGTCGTCGCCGATGCCCAACCGCCGGCATCACGCGCAATAATGCTGTTGCCGCCCGACGCCTCGAGCACATCGGTGGCGAACTGGTGCCGAAACGCATGCGGCCGAACCTTTCCCACATCAGCCCGCTTGCTGGCACGTGCCAGCATCCCCCGCACCGCAGCCGCCGCTAATGGCTCGCCCCGATTGGCTCCGTGCAACTGCACCAACAACATTCCGTGCTCCACATCCGAGGGGTATTCGGTCGTCAGGTACTCGAAATAGGCGTGCACCATGGCCGGACTGGCACGCCGGATCAATCCACCGTGCACGGTGCCTCCGTCAATTCGCCACGGGTGCTTGGTTTTCGCTCGCGCCCCGTTCGGGTTGGTCTCCCGGTGACAGATATGGACATGCCGCGACCGGCATTGCCCGCAGCCAGCGCCTTCACGCAGATGGAGATCTATCAAGTGCAGACCGCACAATTCGCCGATGCGGAAACCGCCGTCGGCCAACCAGGTCACCACCATCCGATCGCGCGCGCTCGACACAGCATCTACAAGATGACCACGTGCATCCTCCGGTGGCAGCTTCGGATGACGCCGTCGCACCGTCTTCGCCGGTGTCAATGGGTTAGATGACATCTCATTGACCGTGTGGCCTAGGAAGATTCGCCGCCGGTCTGCTGTCGTCGGCAGTCGTGTGTGTTCGAGCTCCTTGGCAAGGTCGGAACGTACGCCTCGCGAGCCCTGGTACAGATACATACCTTTTAGGCAGGCCGCGGCCGTCTCCAATGTGCCCTGGCTATAGGGACGTTTGTCGGTGCGCCACGGACAGCCGAACGGGCCGTGGTACTCCGCGCCGACGGCACCCATGTAACGCTGCAAATCCCGCAGCTGCACCGTTTCCGTTGTCAGAGACTCGAATTCCAGCCACCGCAGATGATCAACCAACAGATACGCGTATGTGCGGTCCGTGCCACCGGCGCACCTGCGCAGGTAGCCATCCGCGACACCATAAACCGCGCCGACGCCATCGAGAATCGTATAGGCGCGGCGTCCATCACCTCGCGTAATCTCCTGCACACGGAGCCCAACCACCAGACGACCCGCCACAATCCACCACCTACCGCAGACGTTACGAACATTGAATGCGAATTTGGTTAAGCAGACGGTACCTTCCCGACCACACATTTCGACGAACGACACGAACGGCAATAAGGTAGGTCGGTTAAATCAACGATCAGATAGTCCAGACCCAGACTCTTGAACGTGATCGCGCGCGGGTCGTTGACCGATGACCGTAGCCGCTTAATCCGCCCCTCCAGCGAGCGCACAGCAGCAGCGATCCGCTTACCGGTGTACCCCTCGGACCGCGCAAAGTTCTCCAGCTCGCCCAGCTGGTCCTCCAACCAGGCCCGCTCCACAGTGGCCGGCACCGGAAGCGACGAGAACGTTTCGTGAGTCATGATCACCAGATCCCAGTCCCCAGTGGCGCACCGGGCGACAAACTGGCGCCGCGCGTCACCGTGCAGATCATCGCGGGTCACGATCAAAAAGGGTAAGTCCCCTGGGGTGGTGGGGTTTCGGAGCTGAGGACGACCCGGGCCCGGGTGTGTCGGTGAAGGCTTTCGGGCGGGCCATCGCGTAGTGGTCAGTGAGTTACCTACCAAGTGACTCAAGCAAAGGACGCACCACGCGATGACCCAGGACCATTCTGCCTTGCTCGCCCAGCTCGATGCACTCAAGTCCGCTGATGCTGGGGCGGTGTTCGCCGAGCTGATCCGCGCCGGGCTGCAGGCGTTGATCGAGGCCGAGGCCACCGAGACCATCGGGGCCGGACGCTACCAACGCAGCGGCGAACGCAGCACGCACCGCAACGGGCATCGGCCCAAGACGGTATCGACGACCTCCGGCGATATCGAGGTCAAGATCCCCAAACTGCGGGCTGGCTCCTTCTTCCCCTCGCTGCTGGAACGCCGCCGTCGCATCGACAAGGCCCTGCATGCGGTGATCATGGAGGCCTACGTCCATGGCGTGTCGACCCGCAGCGTCGATGACCTGGTCGCCGCACTCGGCGTTGGATCCGGGGTCTCCAAATCAGAGGTCTCGCGCGTCTGCGCCGGCCTCGACAAGGAGATCGAGGCTTTCCGTACCCGCAGCCTGACCCACACCACGTTCCCGTACGTCTTCTGCGACGCCACCTTCTGCAAAGTCCGCGTCGGCGCCCACGTGGTCTCCCAGGCCCTGGTGGTGGCCACCGGCGTCTCCATCGATGGCACCCGTGAGGTGCTGGGCACCGCGGTCGGTGACAGCGAGTCTTTCGAGTTCTGGCGGGAGTTTCTGGCCTCGCTCAAGGCCCGCGGCCTTTCCGGGGTGCACCTGGTGATCTCCGATGCCCACGCCGGGCTCAAAGCCGCCGTGGCCCAGCAGTTCACCGGGTCCTCGTGGCAGCGCTGCCGGGTCCATTTCATGCGCAACCTGCATGGCGCGGTGGCCGCCAAACACGCCCCGGCGGTCACCGCGGCGGTCAAGACGATCTTCGCCCACACCGACCCCGCTGATGTGGCTGCGCAGTGGGATCAGGTCGCCGACACCCTGTCGGGCAGTTTTCCGAAGGTGGCCGCGATGATGGATGAGGCGAAAGCCGACGTGCTGGCCTTTACCGCGTTCCCGCGCACCCACTGGCAGAAGATCTGGTCGAACAATCCCATCGAGCGGCTCAACAAGGAGATCAAACGCCGTGCCGATGTCGTGGAGATCTTCCCCAACCCCGCCGCGTTCCTACGGCTGGCCACCGCGGTGGTCATCGAGGCCCACGACGAATGGCAGGTCACCCGCCGCTACCTGTCCGAGGTGTCCATGGCTGAGCTGCGCAAAGTCATCGACGCAAAACACGCCGCCGCCCACCCAGTGACCGAACCGGTTTCCTCACAACGCCAAATCGCCTAGCATTCACCACGACTCGTTGATCACCACGCGTGAACCCACGCCGATCCGAAGTCCACCACCCCAAGGGGCACTATCATCAAAAACCGGCCCGCCGGCCACGCCTGGTAGCACTGGCGGGTGGCCTGCTCTATGAGGTGCAATGGTACGATCAGCGCGGGCCTGTTAGCTAACCCGAACTGACGTAACGTCATCGCCAAAGTTATTGCTGTCAAAGTTTTTCCGAGGCCGACCTCATGTGCACAGTAAACACTTGGAGTGGACACGCCCCGGTCGACAAAATCGCGTTGCCACGGCCACAGTTCGATCCCGTCGGCCAAGCCTGGGAATGTCAAGTGCGAACCATCATGGCTGCGCAACACGTGTGCATTCATGGTCTGGTTGTACTGCTCCACAATGCGCTGTTCGCGCCACGGCTTATCAGGCGTTAAACTGATTTCAGAGCGCAATATTGCGTTTTGAAATGGGATGATTACCTGCTACACATGTATCCTACTAGGTATGGTACGCGGAAAATTGCGCGGCGTTCGGCGGCGTGGCGGACCAACAAATGTTGTGTGGCGGGGTAAAAAAACACCCCATGGAACTACACGAAGATCCGCAGGCCTTGGTGGAGGCGTTCGCAGCGCAGCACGGCCTGGCTCTGGGCGAGTTTCACGGCGATATCGTCGCGCGGCTGCCGGAGGTGCCGGATCGGTTCAGCGACCAGGGCAGCGAGCCGCGGTCGATCACGGTGTCGTGCACGTTGTTGGAGACCCTGCTGACGTCACGGCGGCGCCGGCAGACGGACGATTCAACGCTGAAGGTCGCACGGGGCAATGGGATGGGGATTTTACTTCTGGACGGGAAGGGGACGCGAATCCCGGTCAAGAAGCATCCACGCAAGTGGGATGGCAGCCTGCTGGGGTTGGTGGCCTATGTCCCTGGTGCGGTCCAGCTGAGCATCGAGGAGGAGTTGGGCCATTCGGTGGGCGGCGAGGACGGGATTGCGGAGCCGCCGGGCTATCGCCTGTACGTCTTGTGGTGGTCGGGCCCGTCTGGCGGCTTGGGTGGGGCAGTGCTGGCCGCGGGCGTGCTCACCGAAACGGTGCAGCTGCTCTATGCGGCGACGCCGTTGCCCCCACCGATCATGGAGGAACGCTCGGATCCTTCCGGCGCGACCGGTGGCACGGGCAGTGCGCCGGGATTGACAGGCACCGAGAAGCGTCGTCGGGACGACGATTTCGGGGACGTCGACCAGGAAGACGGTGGCGAGGAGGCGGCACCGCCGCAGACGTCGTAGCCCTCATGCACAGTGTCGGGTGCATGTGCGATTCCCAACCCGATGATGTTGAATCGAGCGCGCGATGACAGAGGTATTTGGTGCACGGGTCCGGCAGGCCCGGCTGCTGCGGCGGATGACAGCAACTTCGGTAGTGGAGTCGGTTGGCTGGACCAACCACCGCCAGACGAAGATCGAGAAGTCTCCCACGATTTGGCTTGAGGACTCCGATGTTGAACGGCTGGCAGTGTTGTTTCGCTTCCCTGCACGGTTTTTCAGTTCCGAACCGCAATCTCGGGTAACCGCTGATGAACTGCTGTTTCGGGCGCCGAAGTCGATGACGGTCGGCGAGCAGGAATTCCTGGCCACGTTCGCGTCGCTGGCTGGGGACTTCCTCAGCGATCTTGACGCCCAGTCGAAGCTGCCGCCGGTCAAGGTTCCCGCCGTAGTCGGCGACGGGCCGGTGAAGACGTCGATCGCCGGCGCGGCGGCCCGCATGAGGGAAGCGATGGGCGTGGATCCCGATGCGCCCCTGGACGATTTGACGTATGAAGCTGAACGCTTGGGCGCCCCGGTCATCGTGCGTCGGCGCGTTCCCGGCGAATGGGAAAGCGAGTTCGCCGCCACTCCCGGGCGGGCGCGTGACGAGAAGCACCTTGGCTATTCGAGCTGGGTGGGCCGGCACCGAGACCGCCCGCTGCTGGTGCTGCGGGAGACCGAATCCTGGGAGCGCACTCGGTTCACCATTGCTCACGAGTTGGGGCATTTGGTTCTGCACAGCCGTGCCTACTGTTCAGTGAGTGCTCACGAAGAGTTGGAAGCCAACCGGTTCGCCACCGAGTTGTTGGCGCCGGCGGCAGTGATCGCCTCGGAGTTGCCCCGGGTGATGTCGCTGTTGAATTTGCGGCCGATCAAAGACAAGTGGGGCTTGTCGCTGGGGTCGCTGATCATGCATCTGCGGGACACGAAGTTGATCGATGCTGTGCGAGCCAAAACATTGACCACACAGCTACATTCACGGATCAATCCTGCGACCGGACACACCTGGGGCATGACCGAGCCTGGGTGGAAGGACCGTGAGCCAGAGCGGCCTCGGCTGCTACGCAAGTGGGTAGAACGCTGCTATGGCGGCGCTTCGGTCCCGATGCTGGCCGCTCGTGAGTCCATGATCTTTCCGCCGGATCTGCTGGATTGGTTCTTGGCGACACAACGACCAGCACCCGAGGCCGATCGTCATCCGGTGGCCGCTGCGGCCGGGTCTTCGAGCAGATCGTCGTCTCCGGCTGGCGAGCGGGGCACCCGGGTGATCCGACTGGACGATTTCCGCCGAGGCAGATAGTCGTGAGTCGGGGCGGGGGTCGGTGATCGTGGCGCAAGTGCAGCGGTTGTCGTTTGCCGACCGGTCCCACTCCTACACCGTGGTCGGCGCCGACAAGCTTCCGATTGCACCTGCTCGGGAGTACCTGCGATTCCTGGTCGACAGCAGTGCCTCACCGCACACGGTCCGCGCATACGCCTACGGACTGGCCGCCTGGTGGACCTTGTTGGAGCACACCCACACCGCCTGGGACGACTTCCCCACCAGTCTGTTCGGCCAGTTCCTGCGCTATCTGCGGACCGGGGATCTTCCCGGCACCAGCCGTATCGGTGATGTCGAGCAATCGATGGCCGAGTCCTCGCTGCTACCACGCGGTGCCGCGGTGTTGTCGATGTATCGATACTTCGCCGAGGCACACGACCTCGATCGTCCTTACCGACGCTTGTTCTCCTCCCACGCCCGCGCTGCTCGACGGCGCTACGCATCGTTTCTGACCGGAATCGGTCCGCAACGCGACCACGACGCGCCGATCTATCGCCGACGCACACCCAACCGCAGCGAAACCCCGCTGCTGCTTCCGGTCCAGGTGAACGCCATCTTGGACGCCTGTAGTGTCCAAACCGATTCCGGTCAGTGGTCAGGTGGAGCGACCGGCTTGCGTGACCGCTTGTTCCTCGCGGTGCTGTCCGAGACCGGAATGCGAATGGGCGAAGCATTGTCTTTGCGGCACCATGACTTTCACATCAGTGGCGGCGATACGCCGTCGATCGTGATCGCCGGCCGCAATGATCACCCGCACGGGGTGCGGGCGAAGTCCGGTGCCCGCCGCATCCACGTCGGCGATGACCTGGTAGCCCTCTACTCCGAGTACGTGTGGCAACTGATCGCCGATGGCGCCGACGTCGCAGTCCCCGATCTGGCCACCCATTTCGTGTTCGTCAACCTGACGCGAGGCGAAAAGTACGCGCCGATGCGGCCCGAAACCATCTACGACAAAGTTGATCTCATCACCGACCGGTGCTCTGATGTGTTGCCCGAGGACTGGACACCACATTGGCTGCGCCACACCCACGCCACCGCGCTGCTGCTGGCCGGCATCAGCGAGCACGTCGTGATGCGCCGGCTAGGCCACGCCGACGTGCAAACCACGCTGTCGACCTACGGGTGGGTGACCGCCGACGCTGAAATGCGGACCCTGGCCGAATGGAAGAACTACGTCGCAGGCTGGAAGGTCGACCATGGCGGGCAATGACCACACCCACCCGAGGGGATCGACGCGACCAACCCCGGCCGCTGCTGACCAGGTATGGGCGCAGCAATGGGAACAGGTACCGCAATCCTGCCGGTCGCTGACATATGTGCTCGACACCTCGCCGATCAAGTCGGTATTCGTGCACAACCCGCGCTACTGGCGCAACCTCGACAGTCATGACTTCACACCTGCCGATGTACCGCAACGGATCTGCGACGAATTGGCATGGTGGGTGTGGACATGCGCCCACGACGATGTACGCAAGATCGACCCGTCCCTGTTGAAGTGGTGCGGCCGGGCCCTGACCGACGCAGCCGCCGAGCACCACCAGGGCCACCACCAGTGGCCGTGCAGCATCGCTGACCTGTCAGCGGCAACGATTGTGCGCCACGCGATGGTCGGATTCGAACGCCGCAACAAGCGCTTGCCCTCGCCCGGAGCTCGACGCCAGATCACCGGCTTCATCGAGCACCTGCACTTGTATGTGTCGGTGCGCTGCACGCCAGCACAGTGGTGGGCACACGACGTGTGGGACCTGAGCGCAGATCCGCGGATCCCGCAGCGCGAACACGAACCCAGCCACGACAAGGTGGTCCGGCTCGCCGGGATCGAACCGGACTGGCTGCGCGAGGGGGTGCGGTTCTGGCTGCGCACGTCGCTGACCGGGGAGCTGCTGCGCTGGTCGTCGGTGGTGGACCGGGCCCGGGACATGGCACGCCACCTGGGCCCGTTTCTGGCTGCCCGCAACATCACTGACCCCTTGATCACCGACGACCGTGGGTCGCTGCGGTTGGTGTTCACCGAGTTTTCCGAGTACCTGAAGTCTCCGCAGGCCGCGGCCCGCCCGGACAAGCCGTTGTCACCCTCGGCGATCGATGCGACCCAATCTCAGACTCAGGTGTTCTATGCCTTCATGGTCGATCATGCCGATGAAGCCGCGGTCGCGACGGGCAACCCGAGGTGGGCAGATATCACCGACACCCACACCAGGTTGTGGGGTGCGGCGTTTCGGACCCGCCGCGCCAACAGGTCTCGGGAACTGACCTGGTTTTCAACGTCGGAATTGCAGCAGATGCTTTGCTACCTCGACGTGCTGGCCGCCGATCGTGGCCAACCGGTGGCCATCACCCACCCCGACTCGACCATCTCCGTCGTCGCCGGCCTGGATGACCCGCAAGCAGCGCGGGTATGGCTATTGCAGGCACTGACCGGGCGCCGCGCCTCAGAGATCCTGATGCTCGATTTCGACCCGCTGTTGCCGATCCCGGGCCAGGACCGTCCCACGGCCTCCGATGACCCTGATGCCTTCGTGGCCAAACTGCGCTATCAACAGACCAAAGTCGACGGAGTCACCCCGACGATCCTCGTCGAGCAGGCGGTGGTCAACGTCATCGCCGAACAGCAGGCCTGGATCAAAGGACGATATCCGGGCCTGACGCCGAAGTACCTGTTCCTCGGATTGCGCTATCAGCACCGGGGGCAACGACCGCGCAGCTACCAGTCCTACGGGGTGGTTCTGGGCAAGCTCGACAAGATGCACGGACTCACCGATGCCGCAGGTAAACCGCTGCGGTTCAGTCACACTCATCGCCTGCGCCACACCCGGGCCACCGAACTGCTCAACGACGGGGTCCCGATCCACGTCGTGCAACGCTACCTCGGCCACGCCTCCCCGGAGATGACGCTGCGCTACGCCGCGACCTTGGCCGCGACCGCCGAAGCGGAATTCCTCAAACACAAGAAGATCGGGGCGCACGGCACCGAGATCGCCATCAGCCCTTCCGATATCTACGATCTGACTCAACTGTCCTCACGTACCGACCGGGTGCTGCCCAACGGTGTGTGCCTGTTGCCGCCGCTGAAGTCCTGCGACAAAGGCAACGCCTGCTTGTCGTGCGGGCACTTCGCCACCGACGCCACCCATCTCGACGAGTTGCTCGACCAACGCACCAAAACCCAAGCACTGATCGAGGTTCGCCGATCTCAATACCATGCCCGCACCGGGCGTGACCTGACCGACGACAACGTGTGGATTCACGAGCGGCGCCGCGAAATCTCCTCCCTGGACGCCATCATCGAACGCCTGCGCAACGATCCCGCGGCCACCGACGACGGCAAGTCGGTCGGTGGTGCCGGCACTGCCAACCGGCTGCCACTGCTACAGATCAAGACCCGCGGAAGCCACGAATCTGTCCTCCGCAAAGCCGACCCTGGGACGGATCGATGAGCCGACGGCCCCCGCCACCAACCGCGAAAGCCCACGCAGCCCTCGCGAAGTACCGCCACGCGATCAGCGTCGAGAAACGCCGCGACATCGAGAAAGCTATCCGCCATCTGCGCAAAACCAACGCTGAAATCAACGTGTCCACGGTCGCCCGAAGGGCCGGGGTACAACGCAAAACCGTCTACAAGTACCCCGAGTTAATCGCCGTGATCGACCAATACCGTCACAAATCCAACGCCGATCCCACCGATCCCGCCCCCGCGAGCCGTGAGAGCAGCATCGTCGCAGCGTTGCGCGCCCGGCTCGCCGCCAAGGACGAGGAGATCAAGCAGTTGCGAGCGACCGTGGCGCAGCAGAAGGACACCATCGAACTGCTCTACGGCCAACTCGATTCACCGATGTCCTAGGCCAAAGACCGAACCTGCCCGGGACAGGGTCCCGGGCGCGGCCGAGTCACCCACTGCCAAACTCCCGAATTCTCAATCCGAATCGACTCCCGTTCGCACTTCCGAATTCATGAACGAAACCAGGTATCGGACAGACCGGTTCGCCCCGCGCATGAGGGCTTTCCCTCTTGCTGTCGCAGCCACATGCTCGCGCCGCCGTTGGATATCGTCGCGCTACGCCTTGGCTGGCCGACCTCTCCCACGCTTCTTGGCACCTGCCTGATCGAGAAGGTGGCGCACACGGCTGATGCTGTATCCGGTTTCTGCGGCGATCGCGTCAATACTCATGCCGTCGTCGTACGCTGACCTGATCGCGGTGGCAATGGGCGTCGCCAGCCACTGCGGGATGCGGCTATGCGGTTCTAGTACAGGAAGTCTCGTGATTTCGCCGCCACCGTAACCTTTGTGGGTTTGCCCGCGCGGTTCGACGTCCTCGTTTGCCTCGTCGCCCCAAACGGCCCAAGCTGGCCGCCGGTACCTGCCAAACATCTCCAGGTATGGCCCTGGCGAGCATGCTTCGATGAGCTCGTACTGCTCGTCGGGTTTGCGACTGTGCTCCCGCTTGCGAGTGACGATCTGGTTGACTTGTGAGCGGGCGGGCTGCAGGGTGCGCATCGACCCTCGCACCCCGAACAGCAACAATTCAGTGGTGTTGCGAAAATAGAATCCCACTCCACGCCCGTCAGGGAGCCCGTCCCGGCGCACCTTTGACCACACAATGTTGGAGACGTACCGAAAGCCCCATTCCTCCATCACTCGTAGTCCGTCGGGGAGAAGCGCATTCGGGACCCACAGGTACAGATGAGCGTTGTCTGCTGCCACACCACTTACGTCAAGTCCGCAGATTTCATCGAGCGATAGGGTGGAATAGCGGTCCAGTCTCCGGTGCTCGGGTGCGACCTTGCCCGTTCGGTTAGCGAACCGCCAAGGCGGGTCAGCGAGGATCGTGGAGAATCCGCCGTCAGTCACGGGAAGTGGCGGCGGTTCGTTTACCTCACGCAGTGGCGCTGCCACCGATCGCGCTGGTCGTTCCTCGACGACGGTCACGTCTATCCAACCTCCTGAAACAAAAGATCTTCTTCTATCCAAAAAGATCTTATCGGCGACACCGACATATCCGTGCCCGCGACGCGCCGCAACGTTACGACCATCCCCCGACAGCACCTGGCGACCTGGAAAGCTGTCACTGTGAGCCCAGTGCCAACAGTGGGAAAGATCTCCTTTACGAAGTTCACCTCGCCAGAGGGGACCATGCAAAAGCTGGCGACGATCGTGCCCGACCAGACGACCGCCCAGCAGGTAGAACAGATCCTCAACAGTGACGTTGCGGAGGGTTCTACTCCCGCCCCGCTATGGAACGATCTTGTTGACTATGCGCCGCCGCTGGAAGGTGCCCGCACACCGGCAGGCGGCCAGATCGCCATCGACAACGAGCTTCTGCGCGCCGCCCGCGACAGCCGCGACTATCAGTACATTCTGTTTTGGGCTGCACTTAACTTGGCTGACACACGCCTCGATCAGATCACACGGCGCACACTGACCGATGCGGATGGTCGCTTCGATGTGGCGATGATCAGCCGGCAGGCCCTCGGCGAGGCGCTCGCGGGTTATCCCGACGATGACTTCCCGACGGACGGCAAGGCCGTCACCAACATCCTCAGCCTTCTCGAGCGCTGTCAGCTCATCATCCCGGACAAGCGGGGTGGATCCATCGTCGGTGTCGAACAGCTGCTCCCCACCCGTCGGGCTGCGCCATCACTGGTGAGGTTGGTCACCGAGCGACTCACTCAGCAAGGCATCGCGCCCGCGACAGGTGGTGAGGTCGATCTGGCGCTGGCGATCGGAGCGAATTCCTGGCTCGGGTTGTCGCGCAAAGAGTTTCTCGACGCGTTACAGCCCAAGAGCCATGGCGTCCAACAGAAGGCTCAGCGGGGACAATTGCCAGACGACCTCACAGAGCTAGCCGCACAGTTGCGGCGCAAGCGTCAAGTTGTCCTCCAGGGACCGCCAGGGGCGGGAAAGACCTACGTTGCACGCAAATACGTGGAATGGGCGAGCGCTCACCGCACCGACGAGAGCCGACTTCAATCGATCATTGACTCCCTGCCGGTCAATGAACGGACAATCGGCGGGATCGCGGCGGAGATCTCACGGCGCGGCCTGACGGCGGTGTGGGACATCGTGCAATTCCATCCCGGTTACGACTACACCGATTTTGTTCGCGCGCTCGTTGCCGAACCTCACGCAAACGGCGTCACATTCACCCCAACACATAAACTGTTCAGCCTGCTCGCCGGTGTCGGCCGCGAAATCCGGGCAAACGATACGCCGGTTGATCTCGTACTGATTCTCGACGAGATCAACCGCGGAGACATCCCGAATATCTTCGGTGAACTCCTCTACGCATTGGAGTACCGCAACGAGGCAGTATCGACGCCGTACACAATCGACGGTGACGCGTCAATCACTGTGCCCGACAATCTGTTTCTGATCGGTACCATGAATACCGCCGATCGCAGCATTGCCGTCATCGACTATGCGCTGCGGCGCCGGTTTGTGTTCTTGGATATCGCCGCGACCGATCAACCGATCCAGGGCTATCCATTCGACTCAGAGGTCACCCGAGCAGCAGCACTACACCTCGCCGAGCTCACCCGGCAGACGCTCGCTACTGCACCCTCTGGGTTGAAGGTAGGACCTTCCTACTTCCTAGCTGAGCCCGAGGGAGCGGACTCCTCGCTGCAGGTTTTAGCCTCTCGTTACGTCTACGAAGTGCTGCCTCTGCTCACCGAGTACGAGATGGAAGGCGAGATCGACAGCTCTGCATTGCTGTCTCTCCGTACGCAGCTCGGCGTACCGGGTGACGTTACGCAAAAGGAACAAGCCGAATTGCTCGCCGGTCATCTGCACGACGTTGTCCAAGAGAAGGACTCCGACGAACAGGGAGACACGTCCACCATCGCGGACGACGACGCAGATGACTCCGACGACAACGGAGGCGGGTCAATGTGACGGTCACCGTACCGGAGACCATTCATGTCCAGGAACGTCGCTCTCGGCCTATCGACTCGCACGTCGTCACAAACGTTCCGGCCTCATTCTGGAAAGCCGCAGACTGCACGGTTCAGCGATCCCCGGGCGACCCCACGTGGACCCTGACCTCCGGTGACAGCGTAGGGATTAGCCGCATTGCCACTCCCGGCGGAGACTTCACACTCGAAGTGACAGCAAAGCTCCCGGACGCGGACATCTTCTTCCTGGCCGACTACGCATTCGGGCAACGTCACGAGCCGCTTCGTCTGCTCGACTTCGACAACCCGATGCTCGACGCGGTCCGAAATGACCCCACGGCTTGCCTTCTCATGTGGCACGCCCGGGCTATCAGCCAATTCGCCTCCCGATGGCTACGCCGCGACTATAGGAGCGTCGACCGTGTCTTCGATGGAAAAGTCAAAGGTCGAATTCTCCTCGACCGCTACGTACGGCACCACCTCGCCCTCGGCCAGGCAACGCAGATTCCTTGCCGCACCAACGTGCGTACCCAAGACACCCCGAACAATCGAATCCTCAAAGCCGGGCTCCGCTACACCGCCACGTTGAGCCATACGCTGCCAGTGGCCGCCGCCGGCCGAGCAGTCCGACGACAAGTCGCCGCGACACTTCCCAAGTTCGCTCAGGTCGCAGACATCGATCCTGGCCCGTCAGACATCCGAGCCACTTCAATCCGCGGGCCCCAAAGGCACTACAGCTCAGTACTGCAGGCGACCCTAAATCTGTTGTCCCACACTTTCATCAGCAACCAACTTGGCGAGAACCCCACCCAGTCGTTCATGTGGCAGATGCCGGTCCTGTTCCAAGAATCCGTACGCGGGATCATCAGCTCGTACTCGCACCTGAGACTCGACGACACGAAGCCGCCGACCGTTTCGATACGCGACCTGACAGGCACACCGCTCAGGTCCTCCAAAGTCGATCCTGATCTCGTCATCAAGACCTCTGCGGGCCAAACCCTCCTACTGGACACCAAATACAAGAATGTACTGACTGGGGCTACCAGCGCCATAGCGGACGAAGGCGAAATCATCGCCCTGACCTCTAAACAACGCATAAAGGTCGCAAGGTCCGATATCTACCAGGCTGTCGCATATCGCCACCATGATCGATGGAACGGCGCCACCTCGGGACTGCTGTATCCGGTCAGCCTGCCCGCTGGCCATTCGCTGCCAGCGCCCCTGCAAATACTCGGGTTCGGAGCGCCAATCCTGCTGGTATTCATCGATATTGGACCCAACGCCAGACACAACCTGGCAGCATTTGAGACCGGACTTTCCACGCTGCAGGCCCCAACGTCGCTCGTCTCAAACGTGTTGTGAACTCACTTGGCCCGCTCGCACTTATCCTGGGCGCGATCAAGACGGTGGTGCCGCCCGCGCCAGCAGAAGCGCTGCGCTAGGCCGGCTCGGCCCGATGATTCATCGGTACGGCATGTGGTACAGCACAACGTAAGTCGTGCCCCCCTCAGCTCGGGGAACCATCACCAAGATCTTGCGTCCACCGATGTATTGCTGGCATGACACATAATCGGAGCGATTCACGGCGATATTCGCAGCCTTCAGAACGTCGCCTTCGATGGTGCCGCCAAGCAGTGGAGGCCAGTCGAAATCCTTGTCCTTGACGTTGCGGCAGGTTTCGTTGATCACCTCGTCGCGGGGGGCGATGAAGCTCACCACCGCTTTCGCCCGGAAGTCTTCCAGCGGCGGCTTCACCACTCGTATCTGCTCAGCATGCGTCGGCAGCACGAGGCCGAACGACCCCATCACCTCCCGGGCTTCGTCGATCGGTGCCAAGCTCGCAGCAGGGGTTGTCGTTGCTGTGACGGGCTCACGATCACCTGGGCCACAGCCGGCCAGAGCCGCGCAGCAGATCAGCAGGATGCCGGCCAGTGCTCTAGTTGCCACTGTGGACACCGGTGCTTCCGTACATGGTGAACTCCTTTGCCCAGCCGATCATGTGGAAGCGGCCCAACTGGTTGTCGCTGATCGGCACTCCAGCGATCGGGGTGGCTTTCTGCACGTCCCAGTTGTACCGATCCCGCATGTTCAGGTCGGCATCCATCGCATAGGTCCACTGCCCGCCCGGTTGGGTCGGCGGGTACACCGTCACTTCTCCGCCCAGGTTGTAATCGAAGCTGCCGATCGCCAGATACCAGTTCCGGTCGGACTGTGGAATCTGGTTGCCGATCCAGTCGGTGTTGACCGGGAATGTCAACGGTCCTGTAGCACCTGAAGCCTGCGCCTGGCTGATCGCTCGCGCCCCCAAATCCTGCATACGTGTATCGACTGCCTCACGGAAGCTGGGCAGGTCGTTGAGCATCTTGCTGACATCCTGTTCCAGCGGTGCACCGCTGACACCGAAGTAGTGGGACATATTGCGTTCGGCTTCGGGCCACGTCGACGCGATTCCTTCACGGACTGCATCGAGTTCCCACTTGTCGAGCTGGTCACCTGGGAGCCGCGACTCCCAGGTGCCGAACGTGGCGTCGCCACCGGAGCCGACGTCTTTGGGTGTCCATGCCGGCGGCTTGGGCCGCTCTGGCAGCGATTCGCCGGGGACAGAGGGGCCGATCCCGTCGGTGTAGTAATCGCCGCCCGGTGTACCCCCGGACACCGGCGTGCCAGGAGGCGGCCACGTGCCGGGTTCGGCGACCTCGCTGCGCGGTTCGGCAACCCGTTCCATCGCCTCATCTTTCGGCGACTTCTCTTCCTCGTTACTAACGAACTGGACGCTGCCGTCGCCTCCCCGAATTTCGCCGTCGAACATGATCGAATCCAGCTCAGCGGCTTTGGCCGAGATACGTTGCGCGATCAGCTTGTCCGTAGCCAGGAGCTGCTCGGCATGCCAGCGCATGTTCTCCGTGTGTTCGGCAGCCGCCGTGTAGCGGGCTGACATCGTAGAGATGTCGATTCGCCGCGTATCGGTGGCCCTGAAGCCTTCTGCGACCCTAAAACCGTCCGTTTCCGCCTCGGCGATCGCTTCCAACGCTGCACGTTGGGCTGCGCGTAGGTCACTGACTCCGGCGACGGCGATATCGGCGGCAGCGACGACGACTTCACCTTGTCGACCGACCACCGTGGTGTCCGCACTGACCCGCTCCCATGCGGCATCTTTGGCGCTGCCCTGCCAGTCCGTGCCGCCTGGGGCCGACACGCTCTGGCGGTGCTGGTCGAACAGCTCGTCAGATTCGGAAGCGGATGCGCGCCATCGAGCGGCGGCCGCCTCCAAATGAGCGAAATCCCAGTTTTCGATTTGCGACCGTGTCAGCGCCGCATCTGATGTTGGGGCGGCGGGGCTCATACCGACCTCGTCAAATCGCCCGCAGCGTCATCGTCGGTCGTGTCGTAACGCGCGCTGGCAGTGCGCATATCGTCAGCATGTCCGCGGACACGGCCAGCCTGGCGGGACCGCGCTGACGCAAGCGCACCGTCGAGCGCCGCTACAGCGAAGTGACTGGGCTGACCCGCGGACCCCGAACCCCCAACATCCGCGACCGAAAGCGCATCCGCGACCTCCGCACTCTGTGAGGCCGCGTTGCTAAGCCCCGCGCCGTCCACCGAAAGCTCATGCACCACTGAATTTCCCCCTCACCACACGGCCCTGCGGACAACCTGTTTCAGCCGACCCTCAGCAACTACTCAATTCCAGAGTATGCGACCAGTAGTCTTTCCCGACGCCGCGCCAAGTCATTCCGCGCCCGGCCGCGGGCACTGACGGCGGGCCACCCTCACACGACAGCATCACCACCGAACATGAGCGACAGTTCCCATCGCACCAGATCGATTGCCGCTTTCACTCCAAGGTCGTCCGGATCAAGCCCCTCAGCAAGCAACACCTGGCGGTCCTCGTCGTCCATAAATCATTAGACGCACACCGAGCTCAACCGGTTCCATCGGAAGCTCCGCCAGACACGCCCACCGCGGCCACGATCCACACCTTATCGGGAACACCATCGTTACAGGTTGTCTCCGACCAGGCCCGGTTAAGGCCCTTACCTTGTTGGGAACAATAGAGCACACCGATATCTGACCCCAGATAATCGCTGTTCTCCCACACCCACAGCGAGAATCGCTCTTGGAGCACCAATAGCTTCTGCTCGGCGGCCTCGGTGGCGTCGGCGTTGCGCACCTTGCGATGTGTGCGCGTTTCCTCGTCGTAGATCTCATCCCACACCACCGGAGCCGCACCGTTGAGCCCGGTCTGCAGCAGGTCGAACGCGTCCATGCGCGGACTGCAGTACTCGATACGTGCCTCGGGAGCGAGCTGCCCCCGGCCGGTGATCTCCCACGCCGCCAGCGGGGCAACGTGTTCCACGCGCGCCCTTGCCCCGAACACCTCAGCGCAGAATGCGGCGATATCAGCAGCAGTAACCCATGGCGATCCCAGTTCGATGCGGATGGCCTCACGTCCCAGCCATGGCGGCTGCACGGACTGCAACGCCGCCACGTTGCGCTCATATCGAGGGTCCATCGTCGCCGCCGCCAGCGCCTCACGCAGCTTCGCCCGCACATCGCCACACAGGTAGTCCCGGGCGATCAGGGCCCGACCGTCGCTGGGGTCGCGATAGACCAGGTCGCCGAGCTCGTCGAACACCTCTTCGCGGTCGGTCAGACCGAGAAGTCCGCCGATCCGGTCGAGATCCAGACCGCGGCCCTCCCCCAGGCAGATCGCCAGCGCCTCACCGGGTGTGCCGGCCCGCGTGGCAGCTTCGGGCCGCTTGTTGACCCTGCGGGTCAGGATCGGCGCCGGGGCCGCGTCGCCGCTGTCTTGGTCGAACAGCTCCAATGCGAACACGATCGGTGCGTCCGGGTCGCGGCGGAATCCGCCCATCGGTGGGGTGCGCCACCCCAGGCGGGGCATCCCGGTCTCCGGATCGGGTCGGCCCTCGGTGACGGTGCCCCGGTTGAGCGGCCCGTACCGGGCCACGTATGCCTCATAAGCCGTGCGGCAGGCAACCCGCAGGGGTTCGACCGCATCGTCGGGTCGGTCCCAGTCCGATTCGGCCTCCACCAGCGCTACAGCGGCGTCGCGCAAGCCGATCAACGCCCGCAATTCGGCACTCGGCCGCGAGAGCACCGCCAAGTCTCCGTCGACCACCCGGACCACCTGGCCGTCAACCACATGCAACGAGCCCTGTTTGCGGCCCTGGTCGTCGGTCAGCCGGATATCGGCCAGATCCACCCCAGCGGGATCCCCGGCCGCGTACGGCACCAACAGAGGCCCTACAGCGGCGAATGCCGCCGCGACCGCAGAACTGGGGTTGTCGGTGTCGACCGCCAGCGGGAGGCGATCAAATCCGGTCAGGCGCATTGTGCCGGCCACCAGTTCCGGGTGCTGGTCCCAGAACGCACTCACAAACTCGCGCACGTAGCGCTGGCCTAACTCGCCTGTCAGCAGCGTGCGCTCTTGCCCGTCTGCAGGGTGCCACCCGTGCACGTCGTCATCCCCGTCACGCACCCGCAGGACCAAGACGTCGGCGACAACGTCAGTTCCGAACTCTCGGAAGTACCCCGAGGGCAGCCGCACCGCTGCGAGCAGGTCGGCGTGGCGCCCGATGTCTGCCGAGAGCCCATGCGTTGCATCCAGTTCATGGCGCGAGGTCACCACGACCACATAGCCGCCCGGGCGCACCGCCGTTACGGCCCGCGTGACGAAATACTCATGCAATGGACCGTAGAAGCCGGTAGCGCCGTCATGCACGCGCGCGGCCGAGAACGGCACATTTCCTACGCAGGCATCAAACCGCTTGTGCGGCAGCGACACCGCCTGTAGATCGCCTGTGATGATGTTCGCGGTGGGATGCAACGCGCGGGTGATTTGCGCTGAGATCGGGTCGGCCTCAACCCCGGTCAACTCAATAGGCAGGTCCGCTGGCGCATGCGTGAGGAAATTTCCGGATCCACAACCCAAGTCGAGCACAGATCCACCGGTGAACCCTGCAGCTCGCAACACACCCCAGATATGGGAAACGAGCTCCGCCGGGGTGAAAAACGAGGTGTCGACGACGCGTGCCGCCTTTGCCATCGCCTCACCCGCCGCATCGTCGAGCTCGTCGGCCAAAGCGGCCCACGCTCCGGACGGTTGTGCATCGAACAGCTTCGACACCGGCCCCCAGCCCGGGAACGCAGCCAAGGCCTTGCGCTGCCGATCATCGGCAACACGACCGGCCCCTAACTCAGCTACGGTTTGCGCCGCGCAGATCGCCCGCCTGGCCAGCTTCGCGCTCTTGCTGTTTCCACGGTCATTCGACTGCGCAATTTCGCACGACGACATAACAATTCCCTCCCAGGGGATTTGTGGGCCCGCCGGAATGGCTTGCCCTGCACCACAAAGATTACCGCTACCCACCGACAAAACAGCGCGGCTAGTCGGGACGAAATAGGTTGGTGCACAGCTGAATTTGAAGGATGCGCCTCCCCTCCCGGTATGGGGTGGGGAGGTGGCGAAGGCTGGAGAGTGCTGCGCGCAACTGCAGAGGCATTGGCAGGCGTGTCAGCGCAGACTGGGCCGGCCGCAGCAGCCGAAGGCCGGGGAGGGTTGCTTGCTTGGCCGGGCGCCCTCTAGCAACGCAGCGAGCTCGTGCCGATCAGCGGTCGAAGGGTGTTGTGGCAACGCATATGCTCATTTGCATGCGCTTCACCGCAACTGCACTGCTCGCCATGTGCCTGCCTGCTATCGCTGGCGGGTGCCATGTGAACGTCGAGACGGGGTCGCCCCGATCCGAAACTTCTGTCAGGGCCAGCGCCGCTCAGCCAGCGGTCCCTAAAAGGGACGTTGAACAAATCACCGCGCAGTTGATCCGCGACAAATCTGGCGGGGGCCCTTACGTCATCACATGTCCCGGCGATTTGCCGATCAAACTGGGCGCCAACATGCGTTGTGTCCTGGCCGATCAGCAAGGCACGCATCGCGAACTCACCGTCACCATCACCAAGGCCGACTCGCCTAACAACGCAGCGTGGGACTGGGAAGTGGGCGGGACGATTTCGGACGGCTAATGGCGCTGTTTCATCGGCGTTGGTGCCGCGGGTGCCGCGGGTGAGGTTGTTCAAACATCAGTTGCGCACCACCGCGCGGCCCGCGCGTGATGTCCGGGGGTACTGATTCCTCTACGCGGCCAGCTGGATCGGCATACCAGTCGTCGCACGGCTAGCTACACGTCAAACCAGTCAGTCGACAGGTCATCGCGATGAGTGAGCGATTTGACGGTTGACGCGTCTGCCTTATCCCACCTGGCGCACGCCCGGGGGCAATGCGCCCGCTGCGGCCCTATCTGGCGCGTCGCCGACGAACAGTGGGCAGACAGTCACCAACCTGTTCGCAGCGATCGAGCTCTCTTATCGCCAACCTGGCCGCGTGTCCTATCGACCGGAGTGCTGAATTTCGTAGCCGTCCATGTCCGAGATCGTGTCGTCATAGTTCGATGGGTTGCCCCGCCAGTCGTCGCGCAGCCTTTGGCCGCTCGCGTTGTAACAGGCACCGCAGTTGTTGCAGTCGACATCAGAGGTACCTCGATATCTGCGGACTTCCTTGCCGCAGCGGCCGCAGTCCCAAGCGGTGTAGCCAGCGGAGTCGGCAGTGTCGACGACGCGTCGAAGATTCTGTGCCACCTTGCGTACCTCCCCTATTCCGCGCTGTTGGTCCACCGGTCGTGGATGTGTTTCAGCGCCCACACGGCGCCGTCCCAGTACGCGCGGTAGCGCTGATTCCACGGTTGGTGCTGTCGTATCGCCAGTTTGGCCAGGCGGTCCTCTATGTCGCCGACGGTGACGACTTCGCCGGCAGCCACGACGAACAGGACGCTGCGCACCGCGTCAGCCGCACCCTGGTGATAAGCGACATGGTTCTGATCTGTGCCGGGCTCATCGGCGTGGGCGCTGGCCGTTTGGCGCAGTTCCGCCAGTTCGAGCATCGTCATCGTCACGGCTTCACTGTCTCAGGAACCACCGACAAATCCCGAGGGAGCTGCCCCGCTGTTCCCTCACTGGTCGGGCGGTCGGAGTCCGGAGTTGGCAACTGCCCGTGGTTGACCCAGTACCGCATCGCCCATTCGCATCCGCTTGTCATGGCGAGGCCGCCGGCATACCCGCCGTGGGAGCTCTTGCCCCCACAACCGCAGTAGCACTTTCTGCGGTTCCGCCAGCGCCCAGGCAAGAGTTCCATGGAGCGCTCCCCGTTGATCGCGTCACCGACCACCCAAGCGCTCGTCGCAGCTTCTCCGCCCGATTCAGAGCGCGCGGGTGTTCTCTGTGGAGTCACAGTCACAGTTGCTTTGCAACCGTCAGGAACCGTCAGGACAACCGCGGTCGGATCAAGGGCCACAGGAAAGTCACCAACCTGGAGAACCAATAGCGGCTTCGTCATCGAGGCAGAGGGAACTCCCATCAGACGGCCAGCGAGAACGTTGCGGCCACGTCGCACGACAACCATGAGTCCCACATGCCGAGACGCAAGGGCGCCAACATGGACCTCAGACGGTCCCAACTCATCGACCGACCGCAAATGTCGAGGCATCACTTCACCTCGCATCCTCGTTCGAGCGGACGGCTAGAGCCGAACCGTGGTCGACCGCGGGCATGCGGTGTCATGGAGACGGTCTGGCACCGCGGCGGCGGGCACTGGCTGGGAGTTCATATCAGCAGAGTTCAAGTTCGGTCCAGTACTGATCGCCGAGGCGGCGGACCGCTTGGGCGTTGGCGCCGTGCTCGCGGCGGGCCTCGGCCTTGGCCTCGTCGACGGTGCCGGTCTCGGGTACCCAGATGGTGGCGTCGAGCGGGATGCCGGCGCGGCGCACGAGCCAGGTGAGGACAGTGGTGGCGTTCGCGGTCATTGCCAGTTGCCGTGCCCTTGGCCGTCCAATTTCGCGTAGTTCTCGGCCATTTTGCCGAGGCCTTGAGCGACTCCGCGGATCTCGTCCGGTCTGATGGTGTCTGCGGTGCTCAATTGCGTGCCCGTTCGGTGAAACGACGCGAGGATCTGTGCGGGCGGTTCCATACCGGCAAGTTGTTGCAGGACCGCAAGAGTGTCCCGCAAGGCCTTGCTGACCGCTTCGGAATCGTCTGGAGTGATGGCGAGTTCGTCTGCGATCGCGCGGATGTGCTTGGCCGCGTCGGCGCAGGCCTGGGCGAATTGCAGCTCATCGGTCATGCTGTGGCTTCCACGGTGGTCCGGGTGATCTGCAGTTCGTACTTGACGCCGTCCTTGTAGTCGATGGCCAGGCCGCCGTTGTAGTGCTTGAGGATGTGCTCAGCGACAACCCGGATCACCATGTCGGTGCAGTCCTCGTGGTGCAGCCGTGACAGGTAGTCCTCGATGCCCGGGGCGAGCTCACCGTCGTCGTCGACGATGTCTTCGCCGCCGAGGAACTCGGTGTTGGCTGGGTTGAGCAGGCCAACGTTGAGTTTCCCGGAGAACGCGGCCTCCTGGATTCCGAAGTATCGCCTGGTGTTTGCCTTGCTCATCTCTCATCTCCTGGGGGTAGGAACCCGGTAGGTTGCTGATCACTGTGGATGCAGAATTGATCATGGCTGTCTCCGCCGGTTCAGTGGGCGCCGCGTCAAGTCTCACTGCCTCAGCTCCTCTGCGTCCAGACGCGCCGTTCATCACGACACCTACCGATCCCCAGCCCCCGAGCAGGAGGCCGGGCCGCAAGCAGCTGCCGCGAACTGTTCTGACAGGAATTCCAGTTCGTCGATCTGAGTTAAACGGCGATAGTCTGCTGGCAGCACCAGTGAGTGTCCGTGCCTGAATACCATCATGGCAGCAACAATTGATGCGACCGTGTCCGTGTCTCCGCCAAGACTGACAGCAGCGTAAACCGTGTCTGCCAGTTCGGGTTTAGCTGCCCAGAGGATGAACGCTCCGTACACGCATACCAGTGTTTCCGGCGCATAGAATCCGTACAGCTGACCGCCGGCGCCGATCCTCGTCGTCAGGTTCCGCAGCCGTGCCTCACCGCCAGCACGCCGCAGCCCGGCTAACACACCCAGCCGCTCGGATACGCTCTCCGCGGCGCCGAGGGCCGACTCGTGCCGAATCGCCGACTCGGTGGCCACATCCGCTAGATCTTCTGGCTGCCCGCCGCCGAGGATGAACATCAGAATGTCACCGTGCACTCGCGTGCAGATCCTTGCAGCGTCGCTGCCGTGAGTGAACTGTGTGAGCGCGTCCCACTGCTCGACCACAGAATCCGAGGACATCGCGGCCATGTGCTGCCAATACACCAGCGGAGCTAGTTTCATCAGCACTCCGTTACCGGCTCCTCCAGGTGTTCCGCACTGGTCTGCCCGCGTTCCATGGTGGTATCGGGCCACCGCTGTGACGGTCGAGTTGCCCCAGCCGCGCACGATGATCGTCCCGCCGCGGCGCACGGTGGGAGTCGCTGCGAGCTGCGCCACGTGCTCGTGTGCGATCGCGTCAAGGTCGAACCCCCCGGCGGTGATCAGGGCCCGCATGACCGCCGCCGACAGTTGGGTGTCGTCGCTCCACATGCCCGCAGGGCCCGCGAAGATCGGATTGGCGTGATCTGGCCGCAGTTCAGCGATTCCGCCGACAGGCGGCTGTCCCTCGAAGGGCAGCCCGGCGGCGTCACCGTACGCGATGGCGGGAAGCAGCTTCTCTCCGATCACCGCCCAGTTCGCACGATGTAGTGCTGTATTCATCGCGAATTGCCGTTCGGCGCGGTCCCGGCGGCGGCCGCGCGGGCGACGCAGCGGCGGGCGAACCAGTCCAGCTGGCCGTGTGAAAGTCGTTTCAGTAGCGCGTGAACCACCGTGGACACAACGCTCACTTTCAGTTCCTCTCCGCGAGCAGCTCGCGTACCAGGGCGCGGCGACGTTCGATCTCTTGTTCCAAAGCCTGGGCTACCTGCTCTATCTGGTGCTCCGAAAGCTGTTTCAGACCAGACGGATTGGTGAATGCTGGCGTTTGGTTCGTCATTCGACCGTGACTCCTGATCCGCGTTTCGCAACATATTGTTCGGTGGAGCGGCGGGACACAAGACCCAGTCTGGGGAGGCGGGGACTCAAGGGGGGACCGCCCCACCGAAGCAACAGGTATCAGCTTACTGGCGTGCTGTGGCTGACTGTCCGTTTACGCCGCCCCTGTTGTGCCCAGACGGTGTTCTCGTTACAGACCGTGTTTTCACTACCTTCAACGCTTTTGGTGCAGACAGCGCGTGCTGCATCTCCAATGGACCGGCATGGCTATCCAGGAACTGCCCGATTTCTACGAGGTAGCGCGCGTCCTGCTGTTGCCGTTTCGATGAGGCACCCCCGTTGCTTAGACACGCCTACGTGAGACAGAAAGCAGGGAATGACTCTTGGTGATGAAATCGCCGAACTTCGCCGCAAGTTGATAACAGTTGCGACGTTTTGCCGCGCACCAGGCAGTGAATGGCAGCACACGCGCAACACGACCACGCCTGAGGATCCGAGACCCGAGTCCGCTATGAATCGCAGCAGCACCGCCATGTCAGTCCAGAACCGGTTTCCATGGCGACGACTGGGAGAGTCCGGGGAGCTCGTGGGCGTGGCGCAGGACCGCAAGGCGCGCGAGCATCCGTTCGCGCATGACTTCGTCGTCTGCGACGCCAGCTGCCAGCAGTGCGCGTTCTAACTTCGCCGCACGCGACCAGGGCCGTCGTGCCGGCCGCGCGAGCGCTGCTGCACGGTGTGCTTTGCGATCGCGAATTCGTTGGGCAGCGTCGCGACCGTCGTCACCCAGGCCTAGTCGGGAGAGCAGTCGTTCGCGCAGTTCGTGGCCAATCCACGCCGCTGTGCTGCCGGCGTGTTGGTTTCTGGCACGCAGTTCGAGGCCGAGTCCAAGATGGAGCATGACAGCACCGAGCACAGGTCCAAGGATGATTCGGCCAATGGCTTCATCGGTGCTCGACATGGCCCACGCCATGTAAGCCATGGCGGCGCACATCGCCCAGACGATTCCGCGGAAGGCACCAGGGCGGCCAGTCCGTTTGACGCTGACGGCCATACCAGCCCCGCACACGACGAGCGCGAGTTCGGCGACTGCGAACATCACCCCGCGTTCCCCGTACGCAGTGGGGATGTGGAGCACTTGGTCGAAGAATCGCCATGAAGTGTTGAGCGAAACGGCCATAGATACCGCTGCCACGGCGTAGCAGGCGAAGGCAACCGTTGGCGCGCGGTACTCACGATCAGCACCGGCGGGCAACACGACGGTTTGGTGCGCGCCCATCGGGTCGTCGTCGGGTGTCATGTGCCGCAGGAACGGCGGCGCCGACGCTCCGTGGCTACCAGTCGTGGCTGCCTTTATCCCATTGATGCGGTGCGCATCTCGGTACGCTTTCACTTCGGTCAGCACTCTCCTTCGTGACGGCGCGTAGCCGAAGCTCTTAAGCCAGGAGGTGACTTCGGCCGGCGTCGCACCATCGAGCACTTCGACGGCGTATCGGATCATTGCTACGTCATTCTTAGCCTGCGACAACACCTCTCGATGATCCCGGGCATCAAGACTTTCATTGTCTCGACATGCGGGGCCGCGATGATGCGGTTGGCGTGCAGTGTTGGCTGGCTGGCTTCCGGCTGGTAGACGGTCTGCTCATGAGCAGTCGCGGATAGAGTCACTGGGGATTCCTCACCCTCGATTTCGGACTACAGGGCCGTCGAAATGGACCGTGACGGATACGGCGTTCATCGGAGATGTGGTGCGCGAGTCGGGAGTCCGACCTGAGATTCGCGGTTCAGAGTCCGAATTCGATCCGAGTCCGACATCAACAATTCTTGCATGAACAGCCGCAGACATGACCACATCGACGCAAAAGTGTTGGGCTGCGTCAAGAATGGCAAATGCCAGACAGCGAGTCAATACCTCGATCCAACCTGTCACGTGCTACACCGACCGCGCTCGGATGCTTCGTCTGAACGGCTGGGACGCCGTCGGCAAAGTCAGGCCGCCGCGGATGAGGACAAGTGGACAGTCGGATGGGGCTCACAAGAGTGAGGCACAGGCAGCGCAACGTCGTTTGCCTGCGCAATCGCCTGTTGCCGCACCAGCACTCGGGCTAGATCCTCGGCGTCATCAGCGTGTGCGGGCCGCGCGCTGCCGTTGTGTCCATGGCGCTTTTCATAGGAAGAACGGCTTGACGGGGTCCGTCTCGCCCATCTGCAGCGGGCGGCACTCGGCGCACGCGGGCGTACCCGCGGGGTGAGGACCCGGATTCGTTGGTTGTGAGCGCTGGGACCGACCCCGCCCGCGCCAGACCGATTCTCGCCGCGGCACCCACGGCGTCGCCATCCGATTCTCAGGTGTATCGATAACGGCCGCACCGCATCCCAGGCATTTTCGGAACTTCAGCGGCGCGTTGACAATCCAGTTGCCTCCATCGCCGGCATCATCGATCACGTCGACGAGTTTCAGGCGCGCGCGTCCCGCTTCGCGGATCTCCCACGAATCATCCGGCGGTAGGTCTGGGCGGTAGTGTCCATCGATGACGCAGCCGGGCCCCAGGACGCGGCCATCGACCCTATCCAATGCACGCTGCTCGCGTTCGTCCGGGCTGTCGCGGAACTGGCCGTTCCAGTCAGTTCCCGGCGAGAACACCAGCCGATAGGGCTTGTCGAGCTGTACCGTCGACCGAAGACCCAGCACGATGATGTCGCCGGTGATCGGGCACTGGTAGCGGCCACGTCCACGTCCGGCGGTCACCCCTTGCAGCGGAACCCCGCAGTCGGGACAGAGATGGTCACTGATGCGCGCACCACGCCGGGATCGCACCGCGGTCACACTGCCGCACTGCGGGCATTTCCCAGTCATCGCGCGCTCACCTCCGTTGCCGAACACAGCGGACCATTCATGGAGCCCGGCCCCTCTATCGAGAAGAGCGTTCGCCCGGTCTCATCGTCGACGATCCGATCAGCTTCAACGTGCGCGCCATGCCGAATCGCAACGCCCTCAACTTCGGACGGTTCTACTTCGTAGGCCAGATTGCCAGCTCGGTTGCGAATCAACATCCCCGACGCTCTCCGTTCACGCTCCAACGATGACCGACTTGGGCGGACAAGCTGCGCTGGCATTGACTACCGCTGCTTCGCGGCTCATTCACCAATCGGCGTAGCTTTATGGTCCCCCCTGCCGCCGACAAGTACGTCGCTAAGCGGCAACGCGTTGGGAAAGCGCCCTGCTGCTGTGTCCGCCGCCAGGGCGGAGCCGAGGTGGGCGCAGAGGACCAGATGCCATTTATGCACACGACTTGGTTGGCTCAGCGACGGCCCTCGGCGCCGGCATCTGGACACCGCACACCGTGACTGTGCGAACACAATCGCTCATCAGCAAAAGGGAGAGTCAGCTACCCAACTGCGGCGATCCGCACGGGTTGGCCGGCTGCATCGAGTTCGCCGGCGCGCCGGCCGGCGGCCACCCACAGCATGCGGACGGGGTATGGATTCGCGGAGCGCTCGACGACGGCCTTCGGGTAGGCCTTCTGGAATTGCTCAGGGTCGTCGGTGGCCCAGAGCACGCTGACTCCGTTCTCGTCCTTGGCTGCAAGCCTGTTGGCGGTATAGGTGATGAAGTCGTCGATCTTCTGCAGATCGTTTAGTGCCTCCTGGCGCACGGCGCCCTTTCGCTCGTTCGCGAAGTAGGACTTCACGTTGATGCCCAGTAGGTGTGCCGTCTCGGTCTTGCCCAGTCCGACAGCGCAACGCGCTGCGGCAAGGTCAAACCGGCGCTCGCCGCGGTACACCTCGACATCGCGGCCTCGCCGCCTCAGTTCGGCCGCGGCCCGGCCAACGGCGACATGCTGCAGTATGACCGGGTAGGGGTATTCGAGTAGTCGCGTGCACGCGTCCGGGCACTCCGAAGTGAACGTTTCTTGATCGACGACAGCGTCGAGTTTCACCACCCCGGTCGCGGGCGCGGCTTCGATCAGCTGTTCGGCTTCATCTGCAACGAACGCTTCCATCTCGGCCAATTCGTCGACGAATTGCTCAGGAACATTGTCCGGGCTTCCCTCGCCCTCGCGAATAGCTCGCATCGCACCGCGCCGACCGGCGGACTTTGTAGGAACATCCTGCGGTCTGTCGTACTCGTAGGCGAGATACAGCGCGGGATCAATCCCCAGCAGTGGGGCAAGGTCTTCAGGCCACAAGCTGAGCGCGTTACGGCGCGCCTTCAGATCCGACCACAAATACTCAACAAACGGCTGATCAGCGATAGCGACGCCACCTTCCTCGCGGTCAGCGGCGAGTGCTGTCGCCTCTGACAGTTCGATGCTCATCATGGTCCTCTTCGCGAGTCAGGGGCCTGCCTTGTGGCCTGCCCTACAGGTCAAATGCTATCAGCGCTGCCCGGTCGTCAGGTCCATTCGGGCAGGCGTGGCAGGGCGCTCACCAACCGGTCGAACAGATCGGGCCAACCCTTCTGAAGCCAGGCAATATGCCCGTTGGACAGTTTCGATGCATCGATGATCGAGTCAACCCTGATCTGGTGCTCCGGAACCCCCAGTGTGGCGAGCTTGCGGTAGAGCGGGTTGGGTTCGATGCTGCGGCCAGCCAAGTATTCGAACACCTGGCTGGTCTGCCAGTCCCAGATCGGCCCGTAGGTCACGGTGCCGTCGTTGCGATAGATGACCCCGCCGGCTGCGGCTCGCACTTCCTCGCGCGATTGTTCTTGGCGCGCTTGTGTTTCTGCTGCTAGCCGTTGTCGGTATAGGGCCTTTCGGCCCGGGGCTTCTTGAGTACGCACGCCCCACATCGAGCCGCGACCGTGGCGTCGGTGAGCTTCTGCGGCGGGACGTTTGATCATGAGCTCATCAAGCTCGACGCCCAGGCGCTTGTCTGGGGCATGGTGGTCGAATCCGTTCAGCATGATCATCACCGTCAGCAGGTCCGGTTCGGCGGGGATCACCTCAAAGTTCAGCTGCCATGTCTCAGAAAGGTCAGCCAAGTAGTTCAGTGTCTCGGGGAATTGCAGACCAGAATCGAAGAACACCACCGGCACATTGGGATCGACCTGGCGGGCGAGATCGACTACGACAGTGGAGTCTTTGCCTCCCGACCATGAAACGAATCCGTCGTGCTCATCGAGGTGCTCGGCGATTCGATCGAGCAAATGCCGATGGGAGGCCGCACCTCGCCGGCGCGCGGCGATCGCGCGCAGCGCCTGCATGTCCAGACCCGGTGGAGTGCTCACGGTTCGTCGGGCGTTGCGACGACTCGCCCGTCGGCCACCGTCACGGCCATTCCCGGAAACAGTCGGTGGAAGTACTCCTCGACGTAACTCACTGCGTCTGGCCCTTCCAGGATCGACTCCTCAGTGGTGGTGCCGTCCCACCACCACCACACGCCACGATCCTTGAATCCGAACGGCAGTGGGACCTCAACGTCGGTGTGTATGCGGGCGAACGTGCGGGCCGCGCCGACGACGAACAACCAGTCATAGCCACCGAAGGTCCTGGACCCGTCCTCATCAGTCAGCTCAGAGAGACTGTCTGGCAATTCCACTCGGGCCAGGCACTTGTTCTCAGTCGGAATTTTGCGGCGCCGTCGTAGGCGCCCCATCGGCCGAAAGTGACCGTTGCGCCCCGGTTCATCGGGTCCAAGCTCTGACCGATTCGGATGGACCACCCATTCCCTGTTGCTCACGCCAGCTCCCTCAGCTGCAGGACAAGACGATTTCCGTAGCTGTTGCCAATCCCGTAGATCGCGTCCGCGGCAGACACCACTTCACAGGCCAAGCCGCGCGGCAACAGGTGAGTGGTGTCTTCCACGGTGTCGGAGTGCCCGAAGTACATTCCCCGGCTTGTCGTTAACTCGAACATGAGGTACCGGTCGCTGTCGTGGCCCGGCGATTCCTCCAAGCTGTGGCGCGCGATCGTGAACTGGTCGAACGATATTCTCGAGCCCGGGCGGAAGTTATCGGGTACTTCGTCGACATCACCTACGTCGCGATGGGTATCGGGCAGTTTGACCGCGACATACACCGTGTGGGTCCTGTCGTTTTCCCGCTCGTAGGCCTGTATCACGCGGTCCAGGCGTTGCACTTTGGCCCGGTCGATGTCGGGCAATTCCTGGACGTCTCCGGCGGCGCGATGCAATGCGCTGTTGATGCGTTGCCACTCGACAGGGTTGTCGTCGGTCAACATGCTCCGAATTGCTCGACGCTGAGATTTCGGGGCCGCGTCGATGACCCTGTTTTTTGTGGCGGACCGGATCTTGCGTTGCCGGCTGCTTAGCGAGCGCCGAAATCTCTCCGGCGCAGGTAGTTCTGCGCGCAAGCGCGTCGAGTCGACATGGCTGTCGTCGCGTGGGGTAGCGCGGTCTCGGTCGCGCGTCGCGCGGGTCAGCGACGAGTCGGCGTCCCGCATTTCGTCGCGCACCCGGCTGGCCAAACGATGAAACTCAGCGTCGGTCATCGCCGACTCGGCGATCTCGCGGGCCGCCTTGACGTCCCTTGCGGTGACCGCCCCACCCTCGATGTCGACCTTCACCGGTTCTTGGTTCGGTCTGGCGGTCTTGGCACCCATGTGGTCTCAGGCTCTCAATTGCTCGACGACTACTCGTAGTCTATGAGACCAACTCCACTCGACTCGCCCTTGAGCACAACAATCTGCTACCGGGCCGACGATCAAACACACAGGAGGGCGGCCCCGGTCACAGCTGAATCCAGCCGGTCCGAAGCCGCCCCAAGGGACACCATCTCCCAAACCCTATACGCGTTTCGTGCTGCCCACTGTAGCAATCGCTGCCCGTAATGTGGCTACCAGCATGCTTTCCGATCCTGCCGCCACCGCGTGGGTTGTTGCCGGACAACCCTCCGTCAACGCTCCCCCACCGATAGCGGGCCGCTGCGGCCGGTGCGGGGAGGACGGCCCAACAGTGACCAGTTCTCACATCATTTCCGAGAAGTTCACCGGCTTCGACGCGTGGCCTTTCGGATCACGCCGGTTGTGTGTGCCGTGCGCCTGGGCTTACAGCCGCCCACCGATAGCTGTTCCGGCGATGGTGATTACCGCAGATACCGTCACCGAGCACGCCGAGGGTGCCGACCTGGCTCCCCTACTGAGCGCCGGCGCGCTCCCGAATACCCACGCCGTGGTACTTCCCTCGTCGCGGCGCCGGCACGTCCTGGCGACCGCCGAATGGGGCCATCTGGCAACCGACGGACTTGTCAGCATGTGGGACGCCATCTCGGCAGACCGACTTGTCGCACTCGCCTCGGTGCGACCGATCGTCAGTGCATGGGTGCGCGCGCAGGCGACCGATTCCGTGAGCCCGCGGCAGATCGCGATGAAGATCGATCGGATCCTGATGCGCGACATGCCGCCCTATCCCGTATTGGCGACCCAGCCCCGGCACAGCTGGACACAGTTCCTTGACGCCTGGGCGTCGCTGCAGTCCTGGCGGAAAGTCGAACCATTGTGGGCCGCTGGCAGGACCCTCACGCACACAAAAGACGGTATTTCAGCTTCCATAACCGCGACGGGCGGAAACTAACGTCACAGGCGGGCTAGGCTGGTCGGCATGGTCGACGAGCTCCCGCCCACCCGCAGATTGCAGGCGCTGGTACCCGAACTGCGGTTGCTGTCCACGCCAAGCACTCGGCCCGACGACAGCGCTTGCGCTGCCGACACCGCGGAGCGGTTGCTGTTGATGCTGCACTACAGCATCGATTGGGACAACACCTGGATCGGCGAGGAAAAACACCGCAAAACCTACTGGGACGATGTACTGGTTTCTCGGGTACGTGTGGCCTCCTACCGTTCAGCCACACTCGACGAATGGTGGTCTACCGCCTCATCATTGCTCGATGCGACAGCGCCCCGACACAGCGACCGACGCCGAGAACTAGCACAGCTGCTGCAGGAGCCACCGCTGCCTGTGCTCAGCATCCTTCAAACCAGCCTGCCCGCCTTGGTGTTGAGGGTACGGATCATCACCGAGGCTGTCGCCGCCGAACGCAAGGCACAAAACCGATGAGCCGTCTGTCCAAAATCAAGTGGAAGATCGACATGGTGGCCCAGTCCTCGATCGTGCACCGTGAGGTCATCACCGCCGCCAGCGGCAACTTCGCCTTGTTTCGCCGAGAAAAAAGCATCACCCCCGACAACACCGCACTGCAGGTTCCAATGGTCTCCGGCGGCGGCTTCCGCGGTGCCCTTCGCCGCATCGGTGAGGAGCTCACCGCAGAGGCCCTCGACTACGAGGACACCGCCATCCCCGTTCCCGCCGCCCATCTACTCACTAATGGTGGTCGGCTCGCCAAATCGAAAACCCCACTGGACAACGAGGGCATACGTCATCTCAGAGATCTCCTGCCACTCGTCGCGGTGTTCGGCGGCGCAGCTTCAGGTCGCATCATGTCCGGGCTGCTGAAGGTCGGCAAGCCGGTGCCCGAGGTAGCCGAAACGACCCACATTCTCGACCGCCCACCACAGTCCGCGCCGCTGCCCGCTGTGCGAGCACTGGGCGCCGAGTGGTTCGGCCACCTCTCCGACCACCGCACCAATCTCGACCAGCCACCGTGCACAGATCGCGACGACAAGACAAGTCCCCTCGCACGATTCGGTGTCGAAACACTACCGGCCGGCACCCGTTTGCAGACATGGGTGCTCCTCAACAACGCGACGAGCGTCCAGGCCGCATTCGTGCGCGACATCCTCGACGCGTTCGCCAGCGATGGCCATCTGGGCGGCCGTGCATCGGCCGGCCACGGTCGCGTCATCGTTAACCTGAGCCACGAGGTCAAACGTGGACAATTCCCCGGCGAGACTGTCGACTGGCGTGCTGAGCTCAACTCGCGCCGCGACGAGGCGATCGCCGCACTATCGAAACTCTCGTGAACCGACCATGATTGCGCTGCAGGTGACGGCCACGATGCCCCATGGGATCGTACTTTCACGCCCATGGGGCGTTGCGCTAGACGGATTGCTTGCCTCCGTGCTGTGGGAGCGACGCAAATGGGCTGCTCGTGAAGCCGGGCACCACTTCGCGTTCGAGTCCGACGGGCCTCAAGAAACACTTCAGTTGCCGCTGGCCACTTGCGGCGACCCCGAACACGACAGCGACTGGCATTGGATGGCCACTTTCGCCGATCTGCATCCCCGAATACAAGATGTCACCGAGCCCGATATCCGTTGGCGCACTTCCCGAACCGACCACCATCGACTGCAACAACTCGCTCCTGTCATCCCCAAGGCTGTCTCTGACACGACAGGCCGCTACCAACGCCGCTTCATTCCCGTATCAGCACACGCTGCCACCCACCTGACCTGGCGCGCAGTCGGGGATCCCGAGGTGATTCGTGATCTGCTCGAAGACTTGTCGTCTATCGGCAAGCACACCGCCGTGGGTGAAGGCCTGGTTCGCAGGTGGGAGATCACAGAAACTCCCGACGTCGAAACCTGGTCGGCCGGCCACGAACACGAGCCGGGAATTCTCGGACGAACTGCCCCACCGCGCTGCCTGACAAACGTTACGACCAGCACCGGTCCGTGTGGCACCGGTGCGCTGCGGCCCCCCTACTTTCATCCGGCCAGCCGCGCCGCCGCCTATCAACCAGCGCGCTGAAACCGAATCCTGAACCTCTCCGTCCTTCAGTTATCAGCTGGACGTGGTTCAAGCAGCTCGCGGCGCAGCGAAAACGGGGCCACGAAAAGCGCGGGGTTCGCGCACTGGGAGGTCAACACCTTGTTCTGCGGCGATTACCAGAAGCTGTGTGAATACTTGGCTGAGCACCTGCGCATCGTCGAGCGCATCGTGAGGCCGGGCTTGAGCAACGCCACAGTGGCGGGCAAGTTCGCCGAGTTTGAGGCTTGCGGTCCCAAGCTCAAGGCGCCCAGCAAGATCCAATGTGCACAAGGCCTGTTCGACAGGTAGATCAACACCGACGCGTCGAGATTCGGCCTCCAGGAACCAGTAGTCAAACCCCGCGTTGTGCGCGACCAACGTACGACCGCGCAGCAGCCGCGCCAAATCATCGGCGATGTCACTGAAACAGGGTCTGCCCGCCAGCATTTCGGCTGTCAATCCGTGAATGTGGGTAGGCCCAGGATCGACACCTGCGTCGAGCAAGCTCACCACCGAATCGGTCACTTCGCCGCTGTCGGTGACCGCAAGCGCGGCCACACTAATCACTCTGCAGGTTCGCGGGTCAGTCCCCGATGTCTCGACGTCGACCACCGCCCAGCGCCCTCGCCCGCTGCCTGCACTCGCCATAAAGGAATGCTGGCACACTGCACCGACATTTCTCAGCGCCGAAAGTCGCTTCCGCATACCAAAAACGAGAGCCAGACCAATTGGCTCAGCGGGGGTAACGGCCCCGTGCGCTAAACCTGGCCTGGCTCTCTGCGGATCACCGTTCCCGATGGCCGCCCATAGCAAGATTAACTCTATCAGGCCTCGCGTCGCTGGGCGCCGCTAAATATCTTCTTTCCGCCAAAATGCCGCTGGGCCGCGCGACCCACCACGCTCAGCGGCGGCGCATTCTTAGGCGAAGGCCTTCGGGTTTGAGTGTCATCATTTCGCTGACCTGCAGTTGGTAACCGGGCTCGGGCTCCAGGTCGAACTGGTGCAAGACAGCGGCCAAGGTCAGCATCATCTCGTGCAGCGCGAACTGCCGCCCGATACACGCTCTCGGTCCCGTTCCGAACGGCTTGTAGATGCGAGGACCCAGCTTGTGTATCTGCTCGGGCAGGAATCTGTCCGGGCGAAATTGGTCGGCGTCATCGCCCCACGCCGCCGGATCGCGGTGGGCCGCCAGGAGTACGACGAAAACCCAGTCGCCGGCCTGGAAGTGGAACTGTCCGTTGCCGATCGTCGTGTCGTGGCGGGCTTGACGGAAGTAGCCGGGGGCCACTGGCCACAGGCGCAGTGCTTCGTCGACAATTCGGCGCAGATAGCGCAGGCGAGCGATCTCGTCGAAGCCGAATTCCGGCAGGTCTCCGCGTGGCCAGCGGTCGTCGATCTCTGCGCGTGCCGCCGCGGCGATATCTGGATTTGTGGCCAGGTAGTGCAGGGCGAAGGCGATGGCGTTGGCTGAGGTTTCGCTGCCTGCTACCAGCAAGGTGAGGACCTGGTTGGCGATGTTGGCGTCGTCGAGTTTCTCGCCGGTGTCGGGGTCAGCGGTGTTCAGTAGCGCCTTGAGCATGCCGGCCCCGGAGTCGATCGGGCCGCTGCGGCGGCGGTCGTCGACGATCGATGCCACCTGTTCGCGCAGCCAGGCTTTGTCGTGCTTGTGCTGGTCACGGCGTCGGCCGCCGAAAAGCTTTTCGTAGAACGGAATGGCATCGGTGCGGCGGTTGGCGTAGGTGAGCTCGCGGATGACTGCGGCGATGAACGGGTCGTCGCGCTCGGAGCTGAGTTTGTTGAAACTGTGCCCGATGCCGGCGCGGCCGATCAGTTCGGCGGTCAGCCGGTTGGTGACTGCCGGGATCTCGATCCAGCTGCCCGCGCGGTCATTCCACACGTCGATGAGTTCGCCGACCGTGGCGGCCATGTCTCGGTGGTAGGACTGCATGGCGGTCTTGGTGAACGCTGGCATCAAGATGTTGTGGGCCTTGGCCCAGTTTGGTTCGTGGCTGTGTGCGGTGAACAGGCCGTCGCCAGCTGCGGCGCGCAGCTTGAGCATCGAGTAGCCGACCTGTTTTTCCCAGTGCTGTTCGTCGTTGATCTCGTTGACGAGGTCGGTTCGCGAGACGATGATGCCGCGAACGTTGAACACCTTCTGCTCAATGATGCCGCCGTGCTTGACCAGTTCGCGGGCCAAGCCTTGGCAGACCTTGTTGTGATCCAGTGTGAGCAGGTCGCCCACTAGCGGAAGCCGCCACCGCGTGTGGGGGAATCCGTTGGGGGAGCTGGCATGAGCCATTATTGGGCGACCTCCATTGCGTGGCCGGAGCCGGTGTAAGTTCTGGCGGCGGGCCACCAGGTGGCCAGACGGAGCAAGTCGGCTGCCTCTTCTTGCAGGCTGGTTCCGCGGTATGTGGTGGTTTCAGTTTGGTCGTTGTTGATGGCTGGCCTGCCATCGAGCTTGGCCTCGGCAGCTCGCGCCAAGCGCAGAGCGCGTAGCGCCTCAGGATGTTGTCGTGGAGGAACGGCGTGCTGGCTCAGGAATCGTTCTGTCTCCTCGTTGTCGAGCGGTTGGATCCACGGGCGCAGCTGCAGCATGGCGTCACGTAGTTGCACGACGCTCTGGTGGACATCCAGCGGCGTTTTGCGTCGATAGCGCGAAGGTGTGTCCAGTTGGAAGACGATCGCGGGAACGATGCGTGTCATATCGGCCAACATAGGCTGCAGTCGCCGCCACGTTCGACTCATGGAATCAAGACCCGTGCGCACATGCACAGCCAGTAGGCATGGCACCGCGGCCAACATGTTCGCGAACACCGAGATGGTGAAGAAGATGACCGAATGCACCGCCAAACGGTAGTCGACGCTGTGCAGCCAGCCCAGTTCCTCCAGCAGCGCCAGTACCGCAGCGCCGGGGTTGGATACCGCAATCAGCAGCCCGATCACGATGCCACCAAGCGGTACGAGGCGTTCCTTGAAAGCAGCATCGCGGCGGACGGTTTCCTTGATGCACATCCACATCAGCGGCGCCGTGAGCGCAACAATGGGGATCTCGTAGAAAGACCAAGCTATGACGGCCGGCCAGCCGCCGTGCACCTCCAAGTGCTCGCCGGCATTGCGCGCTGGCGTTGCGGCGACCAGGAACACCACGCAACAAACCACCGCGGTGACCCGGTGGGTACGGTGGCGGCGGATCGCTTCCTCATTGGGCAAGTCTCCGCGCCACACGGTGGTGAAACCGCGGAATTCGGCGCCGACGAAGATCATCAGAGCCAGTGAGATCTGTTGCATCGTAGTCAGATCCCAGCCGAGGACCTGATTTAGGCCAGTCTCGATGGTGCGGTCACGCAGAAGGTTGGAAGCCAACGCGAAGCCGAGCGTGTAATTGAGGTATTTGTCGTACTGGGTGCTGTTGGTGCTGTAGAACGCGAATCGGGTGATGGTCACAACTGCCATGAACAGCAACAGTGGCCATGCGACCGAGTCAGGCAGTCCCGTGATCATCGGCGGCTAAAGAACACGCGACGAATCATCGAGCGCTGATGCGTCTTTTCCTCGGTGGCAATCATCAGTAGCGAGGCAAACATTTCGGCTTCACGCTCCTGTTCACCGCCGAAATCCTCGCCGAAATCCTTGCGCCCGAGCACTGCCCGCACCGACTCCGGAGCGACATTCGGAAGCGCTTGACGCCATGCTGATTCGCCAAGTCCGCCGCCGGTTTCCCGATGAATCCCACTGCGGTGCCCTAAGAGCATGTGCCCAATTTCATGGCAAACGATCTGGTCGATGTGGTAGTCCGAGGTGCCCCGCTCATGCAAGATCAGGTCGTCATCATCACGGGCCAACCACAGGCCGCACAAACTGTCACCCAATAGTGCTGTTTCGCTCGGAATCAGTGTGATGGGGCGACCTCGCATGTCTGCGACGCTTTGCACGAAAGCATCCCGATCCCATGGTATGGGTATGGGGAGCCTACGCACCAGATCGAGCATGTCTTGGCTAGACAACGCCATTGACATCTCCCCACTGTCCGGTCCAATCTCCCCTCGGCGCATGCTCGGTCGACGGGCTAACCCGGACCCAGCTGCACCACGGCCACTTCCAGGCATGCTCGCGGGCCGTGATCGGGAACTGATACATGGCGTCCCTCCTAGGTGGTGTGCGACATCGGTCGGCTCTTGATGCGCGCGGACACAATGAACAGGGACAGGGAGCAGAAGAACGGACCCGTCATGAGGTCGTCGATCCAGCCCTGGGTTCGTGCGGCGGGAAGATGCCCGTCGGTCACCGCGTGCTTGCAGACGTCACGGAAGCCCAGAACCTTGTCAGCCTCGATCGCGTCTGTCCAGTGCGCTGTAACGGGATAGATGTTCTCAACGCTCAAGCCTGCGTCGTCGAGCAGCCGCGGCAGCACCCTGCCCATGGTGGCATTGCGGATGACTTGCGCGACGACATGCTGGGTATAGGTGTCGCTGAAGGCGACGTCGGGGTGGTCGAAGACCAGGGTTGCCCAATCGGGCTCGACACAGACGATCATGCCGTCGGTGCGCAGGGTCCGAGCAGCTTCGGCAAGGACAGCAGGTGGCGACTCCACGTGTTGAAGCACGCGGTCTATGTGGATGCGGTCCACACTTTCGGCGTTCAGTGGGAGTTGGTGAATGTCGGCCTGGGTGACCGACACCGTTGGCCAACGGGTCGCGCTCTTCTCGGCATGCGCCAGTAGCGCCTCGTCGTTGTCGATGCCGATCACTGTGCCTGTATGACCGGCGGCTCGGGCGTATGCGGGAAGGTCCACGCCGGCACCACATCCGAGGTCGACAACGATGGCCCCTTCTTCGATCTGGAGTAGGGACGTCGCGAAGGCCTTGTAGCCCTTGCCAGTTGCCGAGTTAGCGATGTTTCGGAGGTAGTCGCTGGGCGGCGCTACGTCCAACCACCGTCGATACTTTGGTTCATCCGTCTTGGTCGTCACAGTGCGCCTTTCATCAACGAGTTCTATGCGTTCTTCGTATGCGGCACACGATGTTTCACCGGGCACAACACGGGGTTCCGGCGGACAGAGTTCCGCCCTGTAGGACTGATCAGGCGGGTTATCCCGATCGTTCATTCGCCGCCCACCCTGGACGCTTCGGGCCGCTACGACGCGTGCTGTGCTGAGCCGTTGAGTGGCCAGGTCGATGAGTTCGGCGGTAATCATCGCGGCACGTCCGCCGCCGACCAGCGGGTGCGCCGCGCTGCATTCTCAACTCGTTGACGCATCGTTAGCCGTCCTGCCCAGGAAGCCCTGAGGAGTCGGGCATTTGGGTCAGATACTTCGCGAAGAAGGCGAGGGTCCGCTTCCAGGAATCCTCCGCTTCGGGCTGAGAATAGGAAAAGCCAGCAAGGGTTTCGATGATGGTGAATGGCGCCGGGATACCCGACTTGTTCATGAAGCTGTGTCCGGCGTTCGGGTATTCCTTGATGTCGCGATCGACGGAGCCTTTGGCGAGAGCGGAGTCTAATGCGCTCGCCGAGCCCTGTTTGACGATGCGGTCTTTGGCGCCGTAGCTGGCGACGACCGGGCACGAACGTGCCAGCACATCAATGTTCTTGGGTGCTAGGCCGTACTGGGCCGCGGCCACGTCGAAAAGTCCTCGTGGTGACAGCTGAAGCACGAAGCCGGCGCCCATACAGAATCCGAGCAGCCCGATTCGCCCATTGCACCGTGGATCGTTGAGCAGGTACGTGCGCGCGGCCGTGATGTCGTCGTAAGCGTCGCCAGTGTCTGCGAAGTGGGCCCGAATGGTGGCGATCATGCACCGGGGTTTGAAACCGCGGCCATAAAGGTGGGGCGTCAGGGTGAGGTACCCCTCACCGGCGAGGCGGTCGCTAATGCGTCGCAGGTCGGCCGTCATGCCTTGCACGTCCTGGATGACCACTACAGCCGGCCAGGGTCCATCACCTGTCGGTATTGCCAGATACCCAGGCAGAGCGCCCGCCGGGGCCATGTAGGTGATGTTCGGCATTGCGTCGTCCCGTCTGCTCGGTGTGCAACTCAGCTTTCGGAGCGAGCGGCCGAGTCGTATCCCGCGGTTTCGCTCGATCTGCCCAATCCTCGGGCCTCAAAGCCGCGGTGTTCTCCGACTGTAGAACATAATACTCCACTCGGAGAAGTCTATTCGCGTGTTGTATTATCGACTGCTATGGAAGGCTCGGTTTTCCTCCAGCAACCGGCCCCGGTCGAGTTGTCTACGGCAGACCGAATTCGCGATGCCGCGATCCATTGCTTCGCCACACAAGGCATCAGCGCAACCACTATGCGCGCCATCACTCAAGCCGCCGGAGTAGCACACGGCCTGCCGCAACACCACTTCGGCAACAAAGCTGGTCTTATCGCGGCCATCGACGACTATGTGCTGCGCGTCTTCAGTGAAGCCCTCGAATCCAACCCACTACCGGTGCCGACAGAGCCGACCGACGACTTCAGATCCCTAGGCGGCCGCTTCTCCAAGCTCATCCATGATCATCCCGACGTTGTCGACTACGTGGGCCGCGCACTCGGCGAAGGCAACAACATTGGCGCCGTGATCTTCGACGGGCTGCTCAAAATCAGCATCAGGCAGCGCGACACCTTCGCCGCAGCAGGGCTCACCAGGGCTGACATCGACCCGGAGTGGGCCGCGCTGAATCCACTGATCCTGCGCCTAGGCGCGATCATGCTGCGTTCCCACATCGCCCGTCACGTCGACGGCGCGTTCACCACACCCGCCGAGCTGCAGCGGTGGGACGCCAGTGTCACCGCACTGATCCGTCACGGCCAGTTCACTGCCGACCCGGCAGAGCACGGCTAACGGAGTGCGACGCTGGCCGGTATCGGCCCACCGGGGACCATCGTGAACGGCACCGCGAGCGGGAAATCGTCTTCCAGCGAGGTCAACTTCACGCGACGCACAATCGAGGCCAGCGCCAGCGTCGCTTCCAGCATGGCGAAGTGATCACCGATGCACGACCGGGGCCCGCCGCCGAACGGCACGTACTGCCAGCGGTTTAGTTTCTTCATGTTCGCCTCGGTGAAGCGCTCAGGATCGAATCGCAGCGGATCTTCCCACAGGGTCGGGTCACGCTGGACTGACATGCGGCCGAACACCAACATGGTTCCCGCCTCAACCCGATATCCATCGACCTCGACATCCTCGATCGCCATCCGCGTCCCGGTCGGCCCGGGCGGGCACAGCCTCAAGGCCTCCCGAAGAACCTGCACGGTGTACCCGAGCTGCTCGACGTCACCCGGCGCCAGTAACCGATCGCCGATCTGGGCGACCTCCGCGTACACGCGCTCCTGCACTTCGGGGTGGCGCCCCAGCTGCCACAACGCATAGGTCAGCGTCGTTGCCGTTGTGTCGTGGCCGGCGAACACGAAGATCACGAGCTCGTCGCGGATCTCGTCGTCAGTCAACGGCTGCTTAGTCTCCGGGTCGCGCGCGGCGATCAACGCCTGCACCAGCGGGGCATCCAGGTCGGGATCAGCACGGCACGCACGCACAATCTCGGCGGCCAGCCCCCGAATCGCGGTCGCAGCCTCCCGGGACCGCCGCCGCGCCGGCGTCGGCAGCCACGCCGGCGTACGCAACGGTTTCAGGGCGCGCCGCACCGCGTAACTGGTCGCGACCCGCAGCGGCTCGGCCACCACATCGGCCTGCTCGTCCAGATCCAGACCCAGCACCGAGCGGCCCAACGCACGCATCGTCAGCTGACGCGCCTCGGCGTCCAGGCTGATCTGCGCGCCGTCGGCCCACGAGGACACCACCATCTCTGTGGCCTCGGCCATATGGGCGCCGAAAGATTCCACCCGCTTCTTCGTGAACACCGGCTGCAGTGTTCGCCGGCGCGGTAGCCATTCCTGGTGCGGCAACACGAATAAATTGCCGCCAAGCAAACGCCGAAGCTCTCGCCCCACTCCGCTCGTCTTGTCGATCGAGCCGTCACGCACGCCCACGATGTCGCGGATACCTTGAGGTGAGGTGGCTAAAACGATTGGCGGCATCAGCCATCGTGGGCCAAGGCTAAACCGGGTGACCGGGCCGCCGGCATCTCGCAGGATGTCGGTGCCGGTGTGAAAGTTCCGCAAAGCGTCACGCTTTTGCTTGTACGGCAACGGGTTAATCGGAGCCAGCGGAAGATCCGCGACAGTTTGCTTTTGCGCAGTATCGGTCACGCGCACACCTCCCAGCGTCGGACATAGTCTACGACTGAGGCCCTCGGCGCCCCGGACGCCGAATCAGCGAAGGAACAGCATGCAGACCGCTTACACCGCACGAGTTCTCGACCCAACCAACACTGGCGACAACGCCCTGCTCGACGAGCTCCGCGCTGACCCCGACATCGACTTTCTCGACGATCACGACGCCCAGCTGGAAAGCCTGCGCGCTCTTCGCCCGACTCCGTCTGACGAGCTGCTGGGCGAAGGTCGACGATGGGCCTACTACCCGTGGCGGCGCGCCGTCGTCGCCGTGCTCGGCCCCCGCGGATTCCAGGCACTGCGCCTGGACCGCAACCGCAACAACATCACTGCCGCAGAGCAAACCACTCTCAGCGCTCTGACGATCGGTGTGGCTGGTCTCAGCGTCGGCCACGTCATCGCCCACACCCTGGCCGCCCAAGGCCTGTGCGGCAAACTGCGTCTGGCCGACTTCGACCATCTCGAACTGTCCAACCTCAACCGGGTGCCGGCCACCGTCTTCGACCTCGGGGTCAACAAAGCCGTCGTCGCGGCCCGCAGAATCGCCGAACTCGACCCCTACCTGCCCGTCGAAGTACTCGATGCCGGCCTCAACGCAGACACGCTCGACGACTTCCTTAATGGCCTCGACATCGCGGTCGAGGAATGCGATTCACTCGAAGTGAAAGCCCGGCTACGTGTCGCTGCCCGCGATCTGGAGATCCCGGTGCTCATGGCCACCAGCGACCGCGGCATCATCGATGTCGAACGCTTCGACCAAGAGCCCGGGCGTCCCATCCTGCACGGACTGCTCGGCCAACTCGACATCGATCTTCTCCCCGGCATGACCAGCCGCGAGAAGATCCCCCACGTTCTCCGGCATCTGGAAGCCGAACGCCTATCCCCAAGCACAGCCGCATCCCTCATCGAGATCGACCGATCCCTGTCCACCTGGCCGCAGCTCGCCTCCGACGTCATCATCGGGGCTGCCGCCATCGCCGAAGCTGTCCGCAGAATCGGCCTCGGCGAAGAACTGCGATCCGGCCGCAGCCGCATCGATGTCAGCTGGGCCCTGGGCCAGATTCGCGAGCCCGACATGGCACATCGCTACGAACCGGCCACCGACGAGCCGAACACCCCGCAGGCCCTCGACGGCGGCCCACTCGAACACCTCGCTACAGCCGCGATGCGCGCCCCCTCCGGCGGTAACACGCAGCCCTGGCAGATCGCTCTCGCCGAAGACTCCATCACGGTCGGTATCGACCCTGACCACACCTCGACCATGGACGTCAAGTTCCGCGGCAGCGCCGTCGCCCTGGGCGCAGCACTGCTGAACATCACGATCGCCGCCGCCGAACACCATGTGCTCGGCCCCGTCACTGTCACCGCCGCCGGCAGCGCGCCGCTGCAGGCCACCATGCGCATCACCGACGACGGCAACGACCCCGCACTCGCACAGCTCTACCAGCCCATGCTGGCCCGCGAATCCAACCGCCACCACGGAACCCCCAAGCCGCTCGACGACGCCACCATCACAGCGCTCACCGACGCGGCCGAAACGCACGGCGCGCGCCTGCAGCTGCTCACCCAGCGAGATGACATATCTCAAGCGGCCGCCATCCTCGCTGCGGCCGACCGCGTACGGTTTCTCACCCCGCGCCTGCATCAAGAGATGATTTCCGAACTGCGCTGGCCGGGCGATCCGGACCCCGACACGGGCATCGACGTGCGCAGTCTCGAATTCGATCCCGGCGAGATGGCGGTCCTCGATGTCCTGCGCCGCGCCGACGTCATGGAGCAGCTCGCCGAATGGGACGCCGGGTCCGCTCTCGGCGACGACATGCGAGACCGTGTCCTGGCCAGCTCAGCTCTGGCCGTCGTCACGGTGACCGGCAACGACCTGCGCTCCTACGCCACGGGCGGATCGGCGGTCGAAGCCGTGTGGATCGCGGCCCAGCAACAAGGATTCGGAGTCCAGCCAGTGTCCCCGGTCTTCCTCTACGCACAGACCGCCACCGAACTCGAGGAGCTTTCGGCGCCCTTCGCAACCGAATTGGCCGAATTGCAAAGCGAATTCAACGTTCTGACGCAGCTGCGGCCAGGAGACTCCATCGCCTTGATCCTGCGTCTGGCCGTCGCGCCGCCGGCATCGCTGCCGAGCCGACGCAGCACCAGTCGGGTACGGACCAGCGCAACGACAACAACCCACCCACTCTCACGGGGGCCTTGGTGACAAACGAGCCGCTCGGCGTGCCAACCCCATCGAAACGGTTCTTGGTCCAGGTCATCGTTGACCTGGAAATGCTCGCCGACGACGAACGCGCTGCCACAACCGCGGCGTCAACCGCGATCCGCACAACCACAATCAACGGCGCCCGGTGCCTCGACCACCCGATCCGGACAGTCGAGGAATACTGGCGCCCCAGCCTCCCCGACGACCCCACCTAGCCAAGGCCGCCGGGCCGATCGCGCACGACCATGGCGACGGCCGGTCGGCAACCGGCGGGCACAGCACCCGGCATACAGCAAAAAGTTGAGCCCCGGTCCGAATACGGAACCGGGGCTCAACTCTGGAATTCTCCGCTGTCTCCGGGTGAGGGCGAACCAACATGTGCCCAGACAGCTACATGGCTCAGCGTCGGGTCCGCCTGATTGCCCCGCAACACGGCAGCGGGACCGAATAATGGGGTGGCGGGGCCCTGCGTGAACGCGAGATCGTGGCAAAGGCGTCTTCACGACCCCTTTAATCCATTGGGCGAGAGGCGGCCTGCGCAGGGTCTCGCCCAAGCGCAAAAGCCTTGCGCGGATATACCCGGGACGTGCCATCACCGCCGATCCCAGGCTGTCGCCGACACCGCGATCACTGAAGCCGTGCCGGGCCACACCACCACGTGGAGAGAGCCCCGGAACTTCCATCGCATCCTGTAGAACAATGCGTGCCATACTGCATTAGCAGATGTCATCACTGCTGATGACTCCTAGTGTCTACACCTATGAAAGACGGAACGTCTTGCAGTGATGAAGATCAGGTCCGCGCCGCTGCGCTCCAGGCCGCCCGCCGAATCGCCAGCACCCGCATCACGAACCGTCTCACCGCGGCCGGCATGACACTGCGAGGCGACGCCGAAGACATCACCGCGGTGCTACTGGCCGCAGATCCCGCCGACCCCCAGTGGGGCGCACTGTCTCCATACCGACTCGACTGGTCCCTAGACGTGCTATCCCTCATCTCCAACGCGCTCGTCGAGCGTCGCCGCGAACGCATCCGCACACCCGACGTCGACGCGGTAGCGGCCGCCATCAACGCCGGCGCCACATGGAAGCAAATCGGCGAAGCCGTCGGTTCAACGCCCGCAGTGGCCCACGGCCGATATCGCCAGCGCCTCTGACCTCGCAGCGATATGACAACGGGAAAGGAAGCAATGCATCCAGGAACACCTTCCTCGGTTCCGGTTCCACTGCTGGTGTATGCGGTCGCAAGCCGCGGCGAGGGCGCCGAGCTCCATCCGATGCGAGCAAGCATGGTCACGCTGAATCGCGGCGCCGCCGAGTCTGAGCTCGCCGCCTCAAATGATCAACACGCCGTCCTCATCGAGCAGAGGATTTTGCCCTGGGCTCCTGCCACCGACATCGAGCGCCGCCCAGCGCTGTACGAGTACACCGTGGGCTACCAGGTCACCGCCCACTACGTCCCCTGGGGTTTGACCTTCTCCACTGACCGGTCGGCCATCGAGACCGAGCTGGCCGCCGTCCAGACGGCCATCGCCGAGTCCAACGTCGACGACGCGTTCGACGTTCTCTTGCTTGAACGCCCCATTTTCCCGTGGTACATCGCACGCCCAAGAGCCGTGCCGCTGAGCTGATTTGACGTAAGGCCAGTAGCTCGCGCGGATAACCGATCGCCCGCTACGCTGCAGATCATGTCAGACGTCATGGATTGGGACGCCGCCTACCGCGGCCACATCTTCGCCGGCCCTCCCCCGTGGAATATCGGCAAACCCCAACCAGCGATCGCCAACCTGATCGCCGCCGGCCAGGTCCAAGACCCCGTGCTCGACGCGGGCTGCGGCATCGGCGATCTCACCATCGCGCTCGCTGAAGCCGGCCACGAGGTCACCGGCATCGACATCTCCACAGAGGCCATCAACGACGCCACCGAGCAAGCTAACGACCGCGGCCTCACTGCCCGGTTCATTCAAGGCGATGCGCGCGACCTGGCCGCTCTCGGCCTGGGCGATCCCCAGTTCAACACCGTCATCGACTGCACCCTGTTCCACTCGCTGCCCCTCGACGCGCGCGACGACTACCTGCGCGGTATCTCCGCCGCGGCCAACCCTGGCGGCCGCCTCCACCTGCTGGTATTTACCACCGATGCACTGCCGGTCGATTCACCGTGCCCGGTCCCCAACCTGGTGACCGAAGCCGAAGTTCGCGACGCCGTCGCCAAGCACTGGGCTGTCGACGCCATCGAGGCCTCCCACGTCGCCGTCCGGCTGCCCGACATTCCCAACCTGCCCAAGCACGACTTCCGTACCGACAAAGACGGTCTCACCTACCTGCCTGCCCTGCTCCTCACCGCCCACAAGTCGGCGTGACCGACACCGAGGCCGCCGGCTACTGAGGCCTGACCAGCGGCGCACGCCCGCAACCAGCCCCAAACGGCCCGACGCCGGCCGAGCCGTTTCTCAGTGGACGTACCATCAGCGCTGGTCACAGCGCCGTATCGTGTCCCACCGATGACCACCACGCCACCGCCACTCAGCGACGCCCTGCGCGGCTGGGCGCGCGCCGTCGGCTATCTCTGCACCGCCGACGACACCACCGCAACAACACTGCTCGTCCCCGAAGCAGAATCGCCTACCCGGTACCACATCCGCTGGCGCGCCAACGCTCGCGTGGAAGTCGTCGAGGCCAGCGCAGACGAGATGCGCCCACTGTTGTTCGCCGCCAACACCGCCATACTGGAGACGTACCTGTTCGGCCTCTTCGGTGACGATCTTCGCGAGAACATCGGATTGCCGCCGCTCGAACTTCCTTGGGCCGAAGACGATCTCGCCCCCGGGTACACGGTCGGCAAGCAGCTCAGTCGCGGCTATCGCGTCCTTAGCCACCATAAAGTGGGGCCGATCGCCGCGGCGCCTGATCCCACCCTGAGCCTGCTCACGCTGGTGCCGCTATCGCACTTTCTCGGGCTGAGCATTGCCGACCTCAAGCAGTCATTCTTGAACGAGGCCGGAAAGCCCCTCATGTTCGGCCCCCGCTACACATCCATATGCACCACTGGCGATTTCGCCGCGACGCCACCGGGTGTGCGCTCCAACATTGAATAACCCGGCCGCCGCCGGCCGCCGCACGCCTGTAGCTACGTGACATCGCACGAGGTCAGCGACATGTGGCCGCGTCCGATGCCTCCGACAGTCACAGAATTCCGCGCCGCCTTGTCCCTCGCCGATGTCACACTGGAAGCGACGAGCCTCAGAACCTCGCCCGCGGCGCGGATACCCGCCCACCCTTCACCGTCGAAAGCACACACATGATGCTCGATGAGCTAGCCGACAAGATCGCCACCGATGCACACGCCGGCCAAGTCGACAAGGCCGGCGCCGACTACATCGCGCACCCGCGCCGGGTCGCGCAGCGTGTCACCCCGAACACCCCTGAGCACCGTGCTGCCGCGCTCCTGCACGACGTCCTCGAGGACACTGCTGTCACCGATGCAGACCTCCTCACGCAGGGGATCCCGCCCCACGTTGTGGAAGCCGTCAGGCTCCTGACACGGAAGTCCACCGTCGCGCCGGACGACTACTACGCCGCGATCCGCCGCAACACGATTGCCTATGCGGTGAAGATGGCCGACATCGCCGACAACAGCGATCCGCGACGTCTGGCACAGCTCGATCCGAAGACACGCGCTCGGCTCGAATCGAAGTACGCCACCGCCCGGGCCGCCCTCAGCCAACAGTAGGCCCCCAAATCCCCTGCAACAGGACTACCCGAGGCTCAATCCGATCTCTCATCCGGCCCGGCCAGGCCAGGGGACGTGCCATCCTTGCTGTTCAGACACGACGAACTGGTGACGAGTGGGACTGGTGATGGCAGACGGATTCTGGGTAGTGAGCATCTCCCGAGCAACGGGCGAAGCGAGTTCACAGCTCATTCTCGACAGGGACGAGGCCTACCAGCGCAGTCTCGATATCGAGACTGCCGAGACGGCCACCACTGTGGTTGCGCGCAGGGACGCGACATGAGCGTCGCCCCACCCGCCAACCGGCCACTGCTCAGGCAGCGGAGCAGCGGCGGCAGCTGGGGAGAGGGGCCGGTGTGGCGTCGCTGACGCGATACGGCACCGAGGTGGTTTCGGCGTTCAGCCTTCTCGGCCAGGACGAGAATGACCTGACCGCTGCGCTCGGTTTCACCATGGCGCGATGCAAGGCGCTCAGCAATACCGTGCTCGGCCGTGTCTGGCCAACCCACAGTGACGATGCGGACGCCGACTTTGCACTGGAAGTGCGGGCTGAGGCCGGCCGCACCGACCTGGAGGTTCGGCTACCCGCCAGCTCCACATTGGTGATCTTCGAGGCCAAGCGCGACTGGCTGCTACCGACGACACAACAACTGGCACAGTACGTTCCACGTGTCCACCAGTACGGCTCCGGGGTGCTTGTCTCCCTGTCACAAGCATCCACCGCGCTCGCGGCAGCACAGCTGCCGGCACAGATCGATGACGTCCCCATCATCCACCTTCCGTGGCGAGACATCCTGTCCGACATCGCAACCACCCGAACCCTGTGCCGCGGGCGAGAACGCATCTGGCTTGAAGAGCTGCACACATACCTGACGGAAGTGATACGCATGCGCACAGTGGCAGACAGCATGGTCTACAGCGTCGTGCTCAACGATGAACGGCCCGGCGGCGCCGGCACTCCAACATTCCGAGAGTTCGTCACCGAAGAGCACTGCTACTTTCACCCCTACGGCACGGGGGGATGGCCCACCGACCCGCCAAACTTCATGGCGTTCCGTTGGGGTGCCGCGGTGCAACGCATCCACCGCATCATGCAGGCCGACGTCGTGCCCACCATCCGCGATCGGTTCCCCTATCTCCCCAAGGGCGAAGCCAGCGATCGACCCCACGCCGTGTACGAGCTGGGCCCCAGGATCCCGCCTTTCGATCCCATCCCCAACGGCACCGGCATCTACCCGTCGTCTCGACTGTGGGTTCTGCTCGATCAACTTCAGACCGCCCTAACCCTCAAGGACGCACTCACCGGCACCCGCGCACTCCAGGGCAACGGGCTGCCGATCCACCTGGCGTAGACCAGGCCGACCCGCCCGCCGGCCGCCCAGCGGGCGGGGGACCCATTCGTGCTGTTCAAGCCCCAGCCCCTGCACACGGAGATCCCCCGTCGACGCAGTAGCAGGGCAACCCAATAGCGGACCTCGTGCGCCGGCCGGGTTACGTTGAGACCGGATCCGACCATCGAGCACGCAAAGGGCCCGCCATGACGACCGCGACTCTGTTCGCACCGAAAGTCCGATACACCAGCACCGGTGAAAGCCAGTTCGACGCGATGATGACGTGGCGCGCCGAACTTGAGTTAGCCCAGCTGAGCGAGGAAGACACCCCGATAGTGCTTGGCGGGTATGCCGAATTCCTGATCGTCCGTGTCGGTGAGCAACCGATCGAGGACCTGCTGGACTCGCTGTCTCAGGACGCCGAGACCTTCGCCGAGCTGTTCGACGATGACGACGTCGCCTACAGCGTCCAGGAACAATTCGGGGATTCTCCGTTCAATCGGATCTTGATCATCACCGCGGTGTCCATCGCTTCGCCGCTGCGCGGTCATGACCTCGGGGCGTGGCTGGTGGCCGAACTCATCGACCGGATGGCCAGCCCACTGGACACCCTCGTGCTGCTCTACCCTCACTCGCTCGACCAGCCGGCCAGCGATGCGGCCGAGGCCGCCGCGGTGGAAGCGTTGTCCCGGCATTGGCAGCGGATCGGGCTGCAGCCGATTAGGGACGGCATCTTGGGACAGGCCACGGCCTACCGGTATCTATCGGACGCGCGGGCGACCCTGAAAGCTGTTGCGGACCTTCATATCTCTGTGCCGACGTCGCTGATTCGTGAGGAAGCGGCCGATATGTATCCGCGGCATGTGGTGATCGACGACGAGCCTGGCCCGCAGACGGGTCTACGTCTGGTCCGAGACTGAACGCAGCTCGATGCGGTAGAGGCGCCGCCCCTCGTCGTAGCGCGCGTCGAGGTCGGAGTTTTCCCCATTGAGTAGGTTCGACGCTTGCCACTCCGATCCGTGCTATCGCCGGTCAGCACCACCGTGTTCCTTCCCAAGGATGACGGTGACGCGTTTGGCGACTGGCCACGAGTGCCACCCTGTGGATCCAAGGGATATGCGCACAACGGTCTTGTGTGGATTCCAGTCCGTGCCAGGCATGTTCACACCGCGAACCTGGATATAGGTGCCGTCCTCAAGTTTGAGTTCGTCGCCCGGGTGCAGCTCGTCGGCACGTTTGACCGTTTCCACGTCAGTAGCCCTTCGGGGCCGCCTCGCCGAGGCCGGCATGTCTCATAGCGGCTTGAACTGCAGAGTCGTAATTTCCTGTGCTCAAGAGGGTGTCGAGTGAGTCGCTGACCCACACCTTGAACTGCTGGTCACGTTTTCCTTTCGTCACCAGGACCGTGCCCTTCGGCCCGTCGACGGCAGTCTGCTCCAATCCTGTTGCGTCCGTGTATTTCCGTATACCCATGGTCGCGTACCTCTCCCAATTCTCTAGGCGTGATTTCCTGCTACCAGTACGTCGTAGGTGTCGAGTTTCGCTTCGTCCTGGGATTTGTCGAGTTTGAGTCCGGTGTCGGTGTGTATCGACAACCACGCGGCGGCCAAGCCGTGATGGACGATCTCGGTCACCACATGTCGGCTGTTCTTCGGGCCGAGGATGACATCGCCCACGCTCAGCTGGTTGGCCTGTTTCGTCACCGTGATCGTGAGTGCGTTGTTCTTTTTCAACTCAGGACCTTCAGTGCCGCTGCGCAATCCTTCGTCCAGTGCCGCGGTGGGCCGGTACCGCTGAACGTGGTCTCATCCCATTCGATGGTGAAGATCCCTGGGCGCATGCCGTGGTCGACCCAGTCGACCACGGCGCCGATCGCGCCATCTTCGGTTTGCACGACGTTTCCTACCTTGGGCATCGCTACGCGCGTCCTTCCTTGTGGTCTATCGGCACGCGGTGATCGCCGCGTCCCGGTCCCCGACTGTGATCGGCAGTTCGTATTTGGCAGCCACAGTCAAGTACCGCTGCGCATACGTGCACGGCTGGTAGCTTGGCAGCCATTCGTCCAGTCCTGCATCGGATTTAGAGCGATTCGCCGGCCTCGATACGGCGATCAGTTCGGTGAAGTCGTTGGCGAAAATCTGCCTTTGTTTCGGTGACCACCGCCAGGCGCCGGCGTTCCACGCTCGTGAGATTGCATACACGTGATCGACTTCCACGTCCTTGAGGTTGATGTCGGCGCCGGTGTATGGATCTGGGCTGAGAACCCCCGCGACGGGTTTGCAGTTACGAGTTCCTGGTTTGAAGGTGACGTTGTGCAGTGACTGCGAAAGCAGCCGAGACCGGGTGTCACAACCACTGTGATCGAGGGGGTCATTCCATGCCGGACCGAACACACATCGCTGTTTTGCGCGCGTCTTTTTGTCTGTGCCGCATCCTCTTTCATATCCGTCCACTTCGTCTATGTGGTCGACGACGCGAACCTGCGACAGTAGCTCAGTGAGGCCAGGATCCACCACGGCCGTGCTGACGGCCTGCTGGTCCGCTTCACCGGCGGGGGCCGAGTGTAGCCATTGCCCCACCGCGATGCCGACTGCCGCCACGCCGCCAGCTAATGCGCGGCGTAGGGCTTTAGACCGGTTCACTGTTTCACCTCACTGCTTTCGTTTAGATGCTGGGTCTGTGACGGGGTCCTGCCTCAGGTACCCCTGTTCGAAGCGTCGACCCATGCCTTCATTGTCGGCAAAATTGCTGCAGGACAGCGCTTGTCGAGCGAACTACTGCTGTCGTGGAGTTGATATCCGCTTCAGCTGCGTGGTGCTTGATCATCGTGGCGAGGTTGGTCAAGGCGTAGGAGTGGGCTGTCACAGCAGCACTCATCGTGGGCGGAATGCTTTCACGGTCGATGAGACCGAGGGCGTCGGCGTAGCCGTTCAGCGCGTGTCCATCGACCGGCTTGCGCCGGGACCCCAGCTGGGCCGCAGCACGGGCAGTGAGCGCGTCTTGCGTGAGCTTGTCGACGATGAAGACTGATCCACAAGCGCGTTCATAGCCGACCGCTGAGGCGAAGGGCGACGGTGGACGCTGCTGCTTCATCGGTTGCGCTTCAGGGATGCTCGTCAACTGGGCCGAGTAAGCCGATTCGACGACAGAACGTTCTGGGGTGCTGACGACCATAGCCACTCCCCCTACTGCGGTGATGATCAGGCTGACCGTCGCGGCGGTGGTCAGCAGCTTGCGGGTCCCGCCGCGCATCCGGCATTCCACGCGGTGTGATGCCGGCACGGTGCTGGAGAAGCCTAAGTGGGCGTCGGTCGTCATCGGCTGGTCCACGCGGTGCGGTGCAGGTGCCGGCGACGGCGGGCAGTCAGCATCAAGGCCAGGCTGTCGGCAATATCCGGGGCGGCTTCAGTGTGGCGATACCGGACTGGCCGTCCGCCGGTGCTGGGTGTCGTGACCATCGTGGTTATCCCTTTCGCGGATAGGTGTGGTCAGGCTGGCGCGGCGATCGCGTAGAGCTGAGGCCCGTTCGTCGTCGCCTCTGGCGATGCGGCCACACGGCCGACAGCGAGGGTGCGCACAATGGCGTCGCTAACGACGGTTGCGGCTTCGTGTAACAGCATGTGGCCAGCCTCGTGCAGGTGTATCCGTCGGGCCCCGGCTATGGCCGCGGCCATAGCGTCGGAATGAACGGGTGGGGTGAGAAGATCTGTGCCCCCACTGATCACCGTGGTTGCTGCCGAGATGGTGGGAAGTATGTGGTGCCGGTCGTAAGTCTTGAGCGAATGCAGGAATCCCAGCGCTGTTGATGTCGAGGTCGATCGGAACGCTTCGGCCAATGATGCCGATACCGTTTTATCGTGGGTGACGATGTCGCACACAGGCCGCGCTACGGCGTGCATGACGCGTTCGCTGACCATCTGGGGAAGGTGGTGCACGACGTTGATAGCGGCGTCCAGACCAGGCACTGCCAGCAGACGGCCGAGGCCGTGATCGGTGAGCTGTCCAGCCGAGGTTGCGACGAGGACCAGTCCTTGTGGGTGGATTGGCTGGGCGGTGAGCGGTCGCGCCAGGTAGCTCAAGGCGGTCATACCGCCCATGCTGTGTCCGGCGAACGTCACGGGGCTGGTCACGTTGAGTGCGGTGAGGACGTCGGCGAGGTCTTCGGCGAGTCTGTCGAGTGTGTAGGTATGCAAGGGCGCTCGTCCGGATCGGCCGTGGCCACGGTGGTCGTAGGCGATGACACGCAGGCCCGGGCGGCCACGCAGGTGTCGAGCTGGTCGATACCAGGACTTGCGAGTCAAACACAGGCCATGCAACAAGACCACCGTGTGCTCGATGGCGCCGGTTGGGCGACTGTCCGATACGGACAGGGCTACACCGTCATTGGTGAGGACCGTATGACGGTGAAGCCTGCTGCGGCCCAGCGGGGCGGGGGCGGAGTCTGATCGTTGGAGCACTGGAGAAACCATTTTTGTGTCTCACTTCCGGCAACCACTTCAATGCGGGCCTTTGTAGCCACCGACGGCCGATCCGCTACGCGCCGGGGATCCGTCCGCGCACACGGTTGGGCCGGTAGGCGATTCCACACATCCCGCGTCAGGCAAGCCGATGCCACCCAGCACGCGGCCGATGAGGTGATCGAAATTGCTGCTGTAGGCGGTAATTCCACCTCCAGATAGCACGCTCGCCGCCACCGCAGCAGCCAGAGCACGCCGCCATCTGCGTCGCAGACGACCAGCGACGCGTCCGAATATCATTCGGGCACATCGATTCTGATATTCATAAAGCTAGTATCCCCCGCCATCGGACGGCCCCGTCCGCTTAAATCATGTTGCTACTCAGGGGGTTTGCTTCGGCAGGGCAGGTGGACACTGACTCAGATCGGGGGAAATCGAGTAGGGGCTGCCCTGCCGAAGCAACAATTTCAAGTGTAAATGCCCGTAGCACGCGTCAGTCCGCTTACAGCACGCCGGCACAGGGATTTACAGGCGTCCTTTGACCGAGCGGTTGAGTAGGTCGTCACCATTGAGCAGTTCGTCACGGTCCAGCGTCGAGGATGACTTCCGTTGGTCGCTGTCAGGCTTGGGCCCGTTCTGCCCGGCTCCACCCATGCCCATTCCTGGCGCCATGGGCGGCATGAACCCGCCATGCATCGCTCCGGGCTGCGAGGCGGCGGCGGCCGGCTGCCCGGACGTCGCCACGGGGGCACTGCCTGCACCAACCTGGGCGTTGGTGGCCGCGTTGACCAGCGTGGGCGCAGAACTCACCGCCGCCGGGTTTGATGACGTGTGTGTCTGCCCCGGTTGCTCATCGTCAATGTAGGAGCCGCCGGGGCTGAAGCCGCTGTCCTCGCCGCCAGAGCCAGACATTGGAGTGACACCCGATGCCGGAGCCCCGGCTGCTGGCGGCGGCCCTGCCGGCGCGCCCGCTGGTGCACCGGCGGGCATAGCCGCGGGTGGGCCGGCTAGAGCGCCCAACAATTGAGCCAGCTTTGCGCGGGCTTCGGGGGATAGTGCTTCGTCAGCCGTTTTTCGGTCCGAATCGAGCTGCTGCGCATTGTCGGTGGAGTCGCGCTCATATTTGTCTTCGGCTGCCTGTTGGCGGGCCAACAGCTCTCCGAGCTTGTTCTCCGCCTCGGCCAGACGTTGCGGGTTGCGCGGATCGTCTTGTGTCGATGCGGCCAGCAATTCCTGTTGAGCGGCTTCGATCTCCGCCGCTGTGGGCGCGTTGGCTGTGTACTCGGCCAGGGCAGATTCGGCGCGCTGTTTTGCCGCTCCGACAGCCTCGACGATCGACTGCAGATGCCGGGACAGGTCGGTGCTGATCGCCAGCTGTGAACGCCACGCCTGTTCTGCGGCTCCGGAGCCGTCGATGCCCAGGTCGTGTAGCGCGTCGGTGATCGCTTCGGCGCTGGGGGCTGGGGTCGGTGTGGTCACTGCGGCCTCACGTTTTCGTACCAGTCGACGAAGGCGCCGAAGATGACAGCGTTGACGAGGTTTTGCAGTTCGTCCACGGGCAGCGTCGTGATGGCATCGCTCACGGCGATGTCGAGGATCTTGCCGTGTTTGACGCGGACGATGATGGTTGGCTCGTCCGGGTCGTCCATGTACGCACCGATGCGGTCGAGGCGCTCATTCTTCTCGTCGAGCGTGGACTGTAGACCAGTCAGCGCGTCGGTGATCGCACTGATGTTGTTGGTGTTGGTGGTGGGCAGCATCAGTCCAGCGCCGCCTGTAGAACGGTGGAGCATGTGTCGTGTGCGGCGGTGAGATCGCTCAGCGCTGCTGTGACGCTGGCGCGGCCGGCTTCGACGAGCTGGGTCCGGTAGCTGTTGTATTCGTGCTGGTACCAGTTGTTAGCTTGGGCCAGTTGGGGGGCTTTGGCCCAGTCAGCTGTGAACGTCGAAACCGCGCCGTTGATACGGTTTTTGGCGTTGATAATGGCCGTGGCGAAAGTGTCGAGGTGCTCGGCAACGGTGCTGTGCCGTAGCGCCGATTGGTCTGCTAGATGCATATGGTCGGCAGTTTTTGTGACCACTGCTTGAGCGAACATGCCGGCGTTGGCTGTGTCAGCCTCGGTGCGTGCGGCATTCAGGTACGGCTGAGCCACTCCGGAGATCTCAGCGGCCACGACTTCACGGTGATGCCGTGCGCTGGCGATAATCTGGTCCTCGTTGTAGCTATGGGGCCAGCGGTCTTCGATGATGAGGTCGGCGTCGTCGCCGGTGAATCGTTCAATCATCGCGGGCCAAAAGGTTGAGTTCTGCTAGGCATGCGCGGACGTGAGCCTCCAACGTCGCACCGGAGGCGGGAACAGATTGCAGTGTGATGAGGGGCATCACCATCTCGTTCCCGCCTCCGTGCACAGTGACCGTTACAGGACCTGATACGGCCCCGTAGCATCCGGCAGAACTGTTGCTCATAGCTCGAATTGCGCTTGCGCTCAGCCGATCGAACTTGCCGATCGAAGATCACGTGCTGCATTCGAGGCTTTGGCCTCTGTGACCGCGGAGATGATGTGATTGATGGTCTGGTGAACCTCGTCAGTCACTCGCGCGTAGTCCTGGTTGAGTTCGTTGAACCGTTCGATGAACTGACCCTGATTGGTCTGGACATACTGGTTGCCGGTGTTGATTCGGTCTTCGGTCTGTTGCTTGATCGTGTTGAGGTTCCCAGTGAGGGTGGCAACGGCCGCTTCGATCTGACCGGGCCGATAGCGAACGATATCAGACATGAAATGTCCTTCTTTCTAGGAGTTTTGGATGACCGTCGAGGGTTAGTGGTTGCCGAAGCCGTTGAACATGCCCGCCGACTCTTCCTCGGTGTTCAGGTCATCGGCATGGGCGGCGCGGATGTCCTCGAACAGCTGCTTGTCCTTGGCCACAATCCGCTCGAGGTGTTCGTTGGTGCGCTGCACGGCCAGCTGGCACGCTTCCGAAGCCGCACCGATCATCGCGCCGGAACCCTTGAGGTCCTCGAACTCTCGAACCGTGTTCGTCCACGTCTGGTGCATCGCATCAACGTGACCGTCCATCTGGGCAACCATGTTGTCGGCGACGCCATGATCAATAGCAACGTCCATTTGTCTTGTGTCCTTTCAATTCCCGTTATCACGGGGCAGTGGATTTAGTCTAACCCGCCCGAACGCTTAGGTAGCCATTCACTGACAATGGCGTTCGCGCGGGCAGTGTCGGTGTCAGCGATGGGCGCGACACCCGCTTCAATTGCCGAGTCTGCTCGCGTGGTTGCCTCCTCTCTTCCTCTCATTCCAGCGCCGCCAAGACCTCCCATCCCTCCGCCGGGCAATGCCGAACTCGATGCTGGCACAGATGTTTTCGCTCCACTGGTGAGCGGTTGGGTGTTCGACATAGCGGTTAAGCCGCCACCTGTGGCCGCCGCAGGTGTCAAGGCCGGGCGTAGGCCGCCAACTCCACCGCCACCGCTGGCGAATGCACCAGACCCGCCCCCTGATCCGCCCAGGGA
>NZ_VCMY01000035.1:0-62051 GCF_005924235.1 Mycobacterium sp. DBP42 | reverse complement strand
GTCGCGGCCTGTGGCATGTGCTGGCCGCTCGACGACGAGCCCGACGAGTCTGATGAGCTCGACGAACCGGAGGAGCTGGAGGACCCCGACGACGAACTCGAGCCTGACGAGCCTGACGAGCCCGACGAACTCGAACCTGACGAGCCCGAGGAGCCGGACGAACCCGAGCTCGAAGAGGACGACGACGGCTCATCGACATCCGGCATCGGGATGGGCTCCATGTTGAGCCGCTCCTCCGGGATGTCGGGCGGTGCGACCGGGGGCTGCCCGTTGATCATCAACGGCCCCTTGGCGCTGTTGACCAATGTCGACCAGCCGCCGTTGCCCAAAGTGGCACCGATGCTGCACGACACCTGACGGCTGCCTGCCGACCAGCTCGGCAGCGAGATCGTGCTGTAACTCAAGGCCAACGTGGTGGTGCGCAACTGAACCGGGGCCAGGTAGGCATCGGTCTGCTCAGTGCAGGTGTTCTTGATGAAGTTGTCCTGGTCGCCCTCTGACGGCAGCCCGCCGGGAAACTTCTCGCCGAGATTCACCGCGCCGGTGACCTCCATCGCGTGCGGTGCCGCGCAATCGACCGGGACATCGGTGGGCTGATTGGTGGCGGCGTCGATGCCGAGGCAGGTGCCCGCGGCCCACACCTTCGACTGATCGACTTCGGACACCTTGCCCGCGGACTCCAACTGGCTGTCACCAGGGCCGAGCAACTGCAGGCCGCACAACATGCGGCGCTCACCGGACTGCTTCCAGGCCTTCTCGCCGGACCACAGCAGGCCGATCGTGTACTTGCCGTTCGGGTCGTACTTCGGGCCCAGGTAACCGCGCACCGACGGAGTGCACTGCTCCTGGCTGATCTGCTTGATCCGGTCCACCGACGGTGGCGGCGCGCCGGGAGCGTATTCACTGCCCGGGAACGTGCGCATGTCCACCGATTGGGCCACCTCGAAACGGTGGTTGTCCTTGCAGTCGACGATGTGCGCGGCGTCCGGGTTGCGGCCGGGCCAGTTCAGGCAATCGCCGCGCTTGACGTGATTGAACGTGTCGTTGCCACGCGGACCCAACGCGATGGTTCCGCCGGAGTTCGACCCCTCGCTGCGGGGCAACGCGGTGATCAGCCCCGCGATGAGCAAGGCGCCGAGCGCGGTCAACAGCAGCGCGCGTCGTGTCGACGCGGCTGCCAGACTCTGCCACCACCGGTCCCGCGCAGGATATTCGTCCGGCGGCGGTTCGGCGAGCAGGACCCCACCGTCGGGGTTCTCGGGGTGCTCGGATGGTTCCAACATTGCCCCCCATTGTGACAGGCGTGTCAGCACCTGTGACAACTGATGCGGTTGTAATGTTGCGTGGTTGTGCCCGGCGGTCGGGGCCAGGTGGACGGCGTCGCTCGGATACCTCTCGACCGGCCACCTCAGATGTACGTCGCCGCACTTCAAAAAGTAGGGTTGCGCCCGTGATCGACCTCAAGCTGCTGCGCGACAATCCCGACACCGTCCGTGCATCGCAACGGGCTCGCGGAGAAGACCCGGCGCGCGTCGACGCGCTGGTGCAGGCCGATACGGCGCGGCGGGCCGCGATCTCGGCGGCCGACAACCTGCGCGCCGAGCAGAAGGCGGCCAGCAAGCTGGTGGGCAAGGCGACACCTGAGGAGCGGCCGGCGCTGCTGCAACAGGCCAAGGACCTGGCCGAGCAGGTCAAGGCCGCAGAGGCCGCACAGGCCGAGGCCGAGAGCGCCTTCACGGCTGCCCACATGGCGATCGGCAACGTGATCATCGACGGGGTGCCGGCCGGCGGCGAGGACGACTTCGTGGTGCTCGACACAGTCGGTGAACCGCGGGGCATCGACAACCCGAAAGACCACCTCGAGCTGGGCGAGGCGCTCGGGCTGATCGACATGGAACGCGGCGCCAAGGTGTCGGGTTCGCGGTTCTACTTCCTCACCGGCCATGGTGCGCTGCTGCAACTGGGCCTGTTGCAGCTGGCCACCCAGGTGGCGGTGCAGAACGGGTTCACGCTGATGATCCCGCCGGTGCTGGTGCGCCCAGAAGTCATGGCGGGCACCGGATTCCTCGGCGCCCACGCCGACGAGATCTACCGCCTCGAGGCCGACGACCTGTACCTGGTCGGCACCTCGGAGGTGCCGCTGGCGGGCTACCACTCGGGCGAGATCCTCGACCTGTCCGCAGGACCCAAGCGGTACGCCGGCTGGTCGTCGTGCTTCCGGCGCGAGGCGGGCAGCTACGGCAAGGACACCCGCGGCATCATCCGGGTGCATCAGTTCGACAAGGTCGAGGGCTTCGTCTACTGCAAGCCCGAAGACGCCGAGGCCGAGCACCAGAAGCTCCTGGGCTGGCAGCGCCAGATGCTGGCGGCCATCGAGGTGCCCTACCGCGTGATCGACGTCGCCGCAGGAGATCTCGGCTCCTCGGCGGCGCGCAAGTACGACTGCGAGGCGTGGGTCCCCACCCAGCAGACCTACCGGGAACTCACCTCCACCTCGAACTGCACGACGTTCCAGGCCAGGCGTTTGGCCACGCGCTACCGCGACGAGAACGGCAAGCCGCAGATCGCCGCGACCCTCAACGGAACGCTCGGTACCACCCGCTGGCTGGTGGCGATCCTGGAGAACCACCAGCAACCCGACGGCAGCGTCCGCATCCCCGACGCGCTGGTGCCGTTCGTCGGCACCCCGGTGCTGGAACCCCGGTAAGCACCACACCGCGGCCATGACTGCGGACAGCCCGGTGCGGGTGAAAGTGCTCGGCCCGGTACAGGCCTGGGTCGGCGACGATCCGGTGGATCTCGGCGCCCGGCTGCAGCGGGCGCTGCTGGCGCGGTTGGTGGTCGCACACGGCCACACGGTGTCGGTCGATCGGCTCATCGACGACCTCTGGGAGGGGGAGCCGCCACCCAAGGCGTTGTCGGCGCTGCAGGTCTATGTGTCGCATCTGCGGCGCGGGCTGGAGCCGGATCGGCCGCGGCGGGCCCCGGCCCGCATCCTGGTCAGCGCCGCGCCCGGATATTGCCTGCGACTGCCGGTCGATGCGGTCGACGCCTGGCAGTTCGAAGCCAGGGTCACTGCGGCATATGAAGAATCGGATCCACAGCAGCGGGTCAGGGGGCTCGAACTGGCGCTGGCCGGTTGGTCGGGTGATCCGTTCGCCGGCGCGGGCGACGCGTTGTGGGCCGCACCGGAGGTGGCCAGGCTGACCGAACTGCGACTCTCGGCGGTGGAGGCGCAGGCCGGTGCGCAGGTGGAACTCGGCCGGTACGGCACCGTCGTCGCCGCGCTGGAGCGCCACGTCCGCGAGCACCCCGGTCGCGAGGGCGCCGCCGCGGTGCTGGCCACCGCCTTGTACCGGACCGGACGTCAGACCGATGCCCTGGAGGTGTTGCGGCGCACCCGGGACCACCTGGTGGATGAGCTGGGGCTGGAACCCGGCCGCGCGCTGCGCGATCTCGAACGCGACATCTTGTGTCAGGCTGACCACCTGGAGCCGTCACGGACGCTCCCGCAGCCGGCGATACCGGAGATGGCACCTCCCGACCGCATCGAGGCCGGCGCCTATGGCCGGGCCGAGGAACTCGCCGAGATCGACTCGGCCGCAAGCGCGGTCGCCGCCGGCGGTAGCTCGGTGCTGTGGATCGCAGGCGAAGCGGGCTCGGGTAAGACCACGCTGGCGGCCGCCGCGACGAGCCGGTTGCGCGCGGCGGGCTGGCGGACGGTGCTCGGCCGTTGTCCAGAGGTGCACGGCGCGCCGGCCGGGTGGGCGTGGACCGAGGTGTTGCGAGAACTCGTCGACCCCGCCGGCTCACTGGACGACCGGCAGGCGCTGGCTCCGTTGCTGCACGACGGCGCCGTGGTCGAGCCCGGCACGTTCTGGCTCGGGCACGCGGTGGCCGACGTGCTGAGCGTGGTCGCCGCGCAGCAACCGCTGGCCGTTGTGCTCGACGATCTGCACCGGACCGACGGGCTGACGTTGGAGCTGCTGCGACTGGTGGCCGACCGGATCAAGGACCTTCGGGTGCTGGTCATCGGTACCTATCGGCCCTCGGAGGACCGCGGCGAGCTGGAAGTGGCCCGGGCGGCGCTGACGGTGCACACCGCGGCACACCTGATGCTGGGTGGGCTGGATGCGGCGGCCACCGCGGCGCTGGCCGCCGATTGCGGGCTGGCCGCCGCCAGTGGCGAGGCGCTGCGGTTGCTGCGCGAGCGGACGGGCGGCAACCCGCTGTTCATCCGGGAACTGGCCCGGCTGATGGCCGCCGAAGGGACCGATGCGGTGTGGGCCTCGGTTCCCGTCGGGGTGCGAGATGTGTTGCGGCGCAGGCTGGCCCGACTTCCGGGGCCGACCGTCACCGCACTGCGCCAGGCCGCCGTGCTGGGCCGCGACATCGACGTCGACCTGCTCTCCGAACTCGGCCGCATCGACCCCGACGACCTGCTCGACGCGCTGGAGCCGGCCGTCCTGCTGGGTCTGCTCGACGAGCCCGAACCCGGCCGGTTACGGTTTGCCCACGCACTGGTCCGCGACACCCTCTACGAGGACACCTCGAAGCTGCGCCGGACCCGTTTGCACGCGGCCGCGTTGGAACTGCTGCGCGCACCGGCGAGGTCGGTCGATCCGGCTGCCCTGGCGCACCACGCTGTTGCCGCCGCGACAGCCGAAACCTCTTTGACCGCTGCCGCTTTCGCCACCGAGGCGGCGCGCGAGGCGGATTCGGTCGGCGCGTACACCGAAGCCGCCCGGCAGTGGCGGGCCGCCGTGCAGATGCTCGAGCTGGCGGCCGGTCGGCGGTTGGCGCCCTTGGCCGACGGCCTCGAGCGCGAGATCGACGCCCGGTGCGGGCTGATCTCCGCGCTCGCGCAGTCCGGTGACGCGGTCGCGGCGCGCATCGAGATGAAGGCCGCGCTGCAACTGCTGACCGGGAAGTCGCGCGACGACCTGATGGTCCGGGTGCTCACCGCCTGGGACACCCCGTTGGTGTGGCGGGACCGCGAATACGACGAATCCGACACCCACATGATCGGGCTGCTGCGCCGGGTGCTGGCCGAGGGAAACGGACAGCCCACCGAACTCGCGGTGGCCGACCGGATCCGGCTGCTCAAGGCGCTGTACGTGGAACTGGAGGGCACCGACCCGGACGGGGCGCTGGCCGCCAGCACCGAACTGCTGGAGCTGGCGCGGCAGGCCTACGCCGCGGACCCGGCAGCGTCGGGCCGGCTGCTGTGCACTGCGCTGAACGTCCGTGCCTATTGCGCGTTGGGACCCGACCTCGACGCCGAACGGGATTCGACCGCAGCTGAACTGCTGCGGACCGCGGAGGCCACCGAGCAGGCCGACTATCAAGCGGTGGCGCACTGGCTGCTGTCACTGGCGGCCGGTCACCGCTGCGATCTGGCGACGGCGAAACGACACGTGGACATCGCGGTGGCCCGCGCCGGCACCGGGCAACTCGTGCACCTTCTCGGCGTGCTCGGGCTGTTCCGGGCCCGGATGCACCTGCTGGCGGGACGCTTGGACGACGCGGTGAGCGCCTACACCGACCTGGCCGCGCGCATGGTGGAGAACGGTGCCGCGAACGGGGCCAAGCTGGCGATGGTCGGACGCGTGACGGGTGAGTTCTGTCTCGGAGATCTGGGCCTGCTGGCCGACGAACTGGTGTTCTTCTACCGGGAGGTGTCGGTCGCCGCGCTGGACGCCGCGGTGCTGGCGCTGATCGCACGCGGTCGTGACGCTGAAGCTCGGGAACTGTGGCAGGCCCGCCAACCGATCGAGCGAGCGTATTTCTGGCTTCCGTTCACCGTGCTGCGCGTCAACGCGGCGGTGGCACTCGGCGACCTCGACGAGGCCCGGGCGCGGGCAGCCGATCTGGGTGCGTACTCCGGCCGGATCGCCGGGCTCGGCGTCGACGGGCTGATGGTGGGCCCGGTGGACGAGGCGCTGGCCGCCGCCGCCGACGCGCTGGGACGTCCTGAGGTGGCGCGAGGCTACCGCCAGGCCGCTGCGGCGTTGCGGGACCGGCTGGCCGAACAGGCCAGGGCCTTCATCGACTGACTCCGGCGGTGCCGGATCATCGGCTCACGCCGAACACTGCCCGTTCCCGCCGCCGGTGCACCAGCTGCAACACCGACAGCAGGATCCGCAGCCCGATCCCGACGTGCTGTGCCAGTGTCGAACGTTCCTCGTCGGTCATCGCCGCCAGTGAGCGTGGACCGTCGAACGACATGCGGCTGCCGTCACGGGCGGCCCGCTCCACCGACTCCCAGTCCGCAACCGAGACGTGCTCGGCGATCAAGGGGAACACCTCCAGCTCCTCGTCGTTGATGTGCTCGGTCAGCGATGCCGAGAGTTCGGCCAGCTCAAGGGCCATCACGCCGGCGATCTGGCGGTCACCCATCGACAGCCGGAACGCCGCGGCGCGGGCCCGCAGCTGGTCCAGCCTCGGGTCGAGGGCGGCATGGTCGTCGGTCAGCTCGCTCAAGTCGACATGACTGCCCACGCTGGCCTGGATCACCGGCCACAACACGGTGTCCTCGACGGTGTGGTGATGGTGAATGGAATCGCACAGCCATTCCAGGTATCGCGAAATCGCCCGGGCACGGCCGGGAGTGCAGATCACATCCCGGTCCCGCACCGCCGTGGCGAGCTCGGTCAGGCGGGTCAGATCGGTCAGCATCGCGCGGTGCGCGAGGGTGATACCCAGCAGGTCGGGCGCGGGATCGCCGGATTTGCGGGGTTCGACTGTGACGGTGGTGGACACGGCGGTGCTCCTCGGGTTCTGCGGATCCGGGGTTGGCGGATCGGATGTCTTGGTGCACAGCCTGGGCGCGCCGACTTAAGTGCGACTTGTTTCCGGCTTGTCGCGGCCACAGTAGGGTTGCAGCCATGATCGATATCGACCTCGGCGAGGTGCGTAATTGGTTCGGCTTCGGTGTGGCCGGAAATTTCGCGGGCCATCTCGAACAGGCCGGAGAGGCCGGGGATTTCGTCAAGGTGGTCACCGAAGGGTATGCCCCCAAGGGCATCTTCCCGTGGTACGCGCCCGGCCGCGACGATTTCCTGGGCGAGTTCCCGCTGTCCAGCGATGCCATCTTGATTCCAGACGTCGGCGAGGACCCAGATTTTCAAGGCCCGCTCAACTTGCAGATCGAGCCCGAGGTCGGGGTGGCCTGCCAGGTGGTGTGGAACGGCGACACCGTGGTGCGGCTGGAGCCGTTCGCACTCGGCGCCTTCAACGACTGCTCGATCCGCCGACCGGGTGCACCGAAGATCAGCCACAAGAAGAACTGGGGCCCCGCGTCCAAAGGTGTTGCGCCGCAATTCTTCGAGATCAGCGATTTGACCCCGGACGGCCCTACCGCGACGATGCGGCTGGTCTGCTACCTGAGCGAGAACGACGGCGAGCAGCACGCATACGGCGTGGATTCACCGCTGGTGGGTTACTCGTACTACGGCGAGGTGCTGCTGGACTGGATCGTCGAGCGGCTGGCCAATCAGAAGGGTTCGGCGGACACACCTTTGGAGGATGTCGGTGCCTTGATGGTGGCCAGCGGGCATCCGGAGAACGTGCTGATCGGTATCGGCGCCACCCGCTACACGCCGCTCGGTGAGTCCACCTTCCTCAAGCCTGGAGATGAGGCGATCGTCCGGGTGTACGACAGTGCGTCCAGTGCGGCTTCTGAACTGCGGCAGGTGGTTTCCGCGCGTTAACTGCCGAGCAGTTCGTCGAGTAGCGCGATCAACTCGGCGGGGCGCTGTGGGGTGAACGCCGGATCGGGGCGAGTCCCGTTGACTTTCAAGGTGATCAGCGTCGACTTGATCGGCCGCCACACGTCCAGTGGCATCCAGCGGCGCAGGTCCGAACTGCCCCAGATGCGGAACCGGTTGAGGGCCAGGCCGAGTGACTCGGCCCGGTACGAGCGGATGTCCCGCAACGGGATCACCTTCGAGGTTCCCGACGGGAAATGGTAGCGCCGCAACGTGATCGCCTCGCGATCCAGCTGGATCAGGCCGTCGTCGTAGTACTGGCGCGGGGCACTCATGCGCGTGAGCACCGCAACTCGTGGCCCTTGGTGGTCAGGCATTTGCCGTTCTCCAGGTTCCACTGCCAGCCGTGCAGATTGCAGGTGAGTGTCTTGCCTTCCACCACACCGAACTTCGACAGATCGGCCTTGAGATGCGGGCACCGGCGCTGGATTTCGAAGCCGTCCAGGGTGATCGACGAAGAATCGTCGTGCGCCTCGGCGAACCAGCCGTCGGCGTAGGCGATGCGCTCGTCGGTCAGGCACTTGAAGAACGTGTAGAGGTACTCGTTGTACCCGCCCACGCGCCAGGCCGCGAAGCGGGTGGACAGGAAGATCGTGTTGACCCAGTCCGGCTCGTTGTCGCGCAGCACGGTGCGCACCAGCGCGGGTGGGATGGCGAAACCGTAGCGGAACTTCTCATCCGCGATAGGTTCGCGCACAAGACGTTTCGGGAAATCCAGCACCACGGTCTCGTTGTGGCCGGGGCCCGACAGGCGCAGTTCCACCGGGTAGCCGATGCCGTCGCAGATCTGGTCGGTCTGGCTCATGATCGGCTCGAACAGTGCCCGCAGCCCGGGCAGTAGGGGCTCTCCGGCTGCCGGGGCCCAGGAGGCCTTTTCCGCGGCCAGCACCGGGGCCATCCGTTGTGCGTAGTCCTCGATGTACGCGGCTTTTCCGGTGGTGAAGATCGTCTCGGGATCCTCGACCGGGTGGGTCAGCGAGTTCAGTTGGGATCCCGCGAAATCCGCGGTGCTGCCGGGGAGCATCAGCAGGCCGCCGTCGTGGCCGTGGCGGCGCATCTGGTCCAGGAACACCACCTGGTCGGGGAAAATGTTCGCCGGATCGCCGTGATCGTCGTTGAGATCGCGCAGCTCGGCATCCAGGAAACAGGGCGGCCCGGCCGAGGGGATCACCCACGTTGCCCCGACCTGTGCGATGTATTGGCGGCACCGGTCCATCTGGCGCTGGCGCTTCTGGATACCGAAGGCTTCCTTGGCGCGCGCGGGCATGTCGTAGACCATCGGGTACCAGATGGCGCCCGAATACTGCAGCATGTGCACGTCGACCTGACCGAAGTCGGCATGCAACATCTCGAGATCCACCGGACGTGCGTCGTTCATGTTGAATGCGACGGTCTCGCCGTCGTCGACCACCAGACCTGAGTCACCGATCGGGCCGTCGGCGGGTGCGCGCAGCGCGATGATCATCACATCGAGGTCGCCCTTGGGGCCGCTGACGGTGTGCTTCACCGAATCGGTGGTCTCGAAGAACCGGTGGAAGCCCAGCGCCTGGAGTTCGCGTTGCAGGTCGGGCACCGGGAAGTCGGGCAGCAACACCACCGCGTCCTTGTTGACGTGGCGGCGCAGGTTCTCCGGGTCGAAGTGGTCCTTGTGCAGGTGCGACACGTAGAGGTAGTCCACGTCGCCAAGCGCTGCCCAGTCCAATTGGCTGTTGTCCGGGAACGGGAACCACGAGGCGAAGTAGGCGGGATTGACCCAGGGGTCGCACAAAATGCTGCCAGCCTTGGTCTCGATCAGGAAGCCGGCATGCCCGACGCTGGTGACCTGCACAAACGGCCTTTCGATGGAGTACTTCGATGCCCGCCCAGCCTAGCCCGAGTTGGGTGACGCGCAGATACGGGCTGGGATTAGGCTGGCTACGTGGAACCGGTGTACGGGACTGTCATACAACTCGCTCGAATGGCCTGGCGGCTGCAGGGGCTGAAGTTCACCGTGACCGGGGTGGAGAACCTCCCGGTCACCGGCGGCGCGGTGGTGGCCATCAACCACACCAGCTACTTCGACTTCACGTTCGCCGGCTTGCCGGCCTACTTGCAGAAGCGGGGCCGCAAGGTGCGGTTCATGGCAAAGAAGGAAGTCTTCGACAACAAGGTCACCGGCCCGATCATGCGCAGCCTGCGGCATATCGAGGTCGACCGGGACAGTGGTGCGGCGTCATTTGAGGCAGCGGTGGACTACCTCAAGGCCGGGGAACTGGTCGGGGTGTACCCGGAGGCGACGATCAGCCGCAGCTTCGAGATCAAGGATTTCAAGTCCGGCGCGGCCCGGATGGCGATCGAAGCCGGGGTGCCGATCGTGCCGCACATCGTGTGGGGTGCCCAGCGCATCTGGACCAAGGGCCATCCGAAGAACCTGTATCGGCCGAAGGTGCCGATCTCGATCGCGGTCGGCGAGCCGATTCAGCCGACCCTGCCCGCAATCGAGCTGACCGCGCTGCTGCATTCACGCATGCAGCACCTGCTGGCTGAGGTTCAGGACACCTATGGTCCGTATCCTCCCGGCGAATTCTGGGTACCGCACCGCCTGGGCGGTTCGGCGCCGACGTTGGCCGAGGCCAATCGGATGGATGCCGAGGAAGCGGCCGCGAAGGCGGCCAGGCGCGCGTTGGACGGCCCTTCTGGGCCTTCTGGACCCACCGGGGCCTCGGGGTAAGACGCGTATGGAACCGGTTTTCCGAAGTTTGGAGATCGCCGCCAGGCTCGCGGTACGGGCCACCGGGACTCGGATCACCTTCGGTGGGTTGGAGAATCTGCCCGCCAAGGGTGGTGCCGTAGTGGCCATCAACCACACGAGCTACGTGGATTTCCTTCCGGCCGGCCTGGCGGCCACCGAGCGTGGCCGGCGGTTGCGGTTCATGATCAAGGCGGAGATGGACCAGGTGAAGGTGGTCCACTATTTGATCAGGCACACCGGGACGATCCCGGTGGACCGTAGGGCAGGCGCCGGGGCCTACGCCGTGGCGGTGGAGGCATTGCGCCGTGGCGAGTTGGTCGGGGTGTATCCGGAGGCGACGATCAGCCGTAGCTTCGAACTCAAGGACTTCAAGACGGGTGCGGCCCGGATGGCGTTGGAAGCCGGCGTGCCGATCGTTCCGCTGATCGTCTGGGGTGCGCACCGCATCTGGACCAAAGATCATCCGAAAGCATTGGGGCGCAAGAAAATTCCTGTCACTGTTCAGATCGGCCCACGTATTGTGCCTACGGGTACCGTTGCCCAGCTCGATGAGTCGCTCCGGGCAGGGATGTCCTCGCTGCTGACCCGGGCCCAGCAGGACTACCCGGCCCCGACCGGGGCGCATTGGGTGCCGCGCCGGCTGGGTGGGACGGCTCCGACGCTCCAGGAGGCCAAGCGGCTCGACGAGGCCGAGTTGGCCGAACGCGCGCGCAAGCGTGCCGAACGTGAAGCGAAGAGCAGCAGGTGAGCGTCGAGTGGGCGCCGGGGTTGATCGCCACCGACGTGGACGGAACGCTGCTCGACGAGGACGAGAAGGTCACGCCGCGCACCCGGGCAGCGGTACAGGCCGCGGTCGAGGCGGGGGCGAATTTCGTGCTGGCCACCGGGCGCCCGCCGCGGTGGATCGCGCCGGTGGTCGACGGTCTGGGGCTGGCGCCGATGGCGGTGTGCGCCAACGGGGCCGTGATCTACGACCCGTCGACCGACCGCATCATCTCGGCCCACACGCTGTCGGCCGAGGTGCTCGGCGAGCTCGCCGAGATCGCCACCCGGGTCATTCCCGGCGCGGGCTTGGCGGTGGAGCGGGTGGGCTCGTCCGCGCATGATGCCGCGACCCCGCAGTTCGTCAGTTCACCGGGCTACGAGCATGCCTGGCTCAACCCGGACAACACCGAGGTGTCGGTCGAGGATCTGCTGAGCGCACCGGCGGTCAAACTGCTCATCCGCAAGGCCGGTGCGCGCAGTGCTGACATGGCCGCTGAACTCCTCGAACACGTTGGGCTCCAAGGTGACATCACCTACTCGACCAACAACGGGCTGATCGAGGTGGTGCCGCTGGGCATCAGCAAGGCCACCGGCGTCGAAGAGCTGGCCGCTCCGCTGGGGCTCACTGCCGCCGACATCGTGACCTTCGGCGACATGCCCAACGACATCCCGATGCTGAGCTGGGCGCAGCGCGGGGTGGCGATGGGCAATGCCCATCCTGCCGCGGTGGACGCGGCCGACGAGGTGACCGTGACCAACCGCGAGGACGGGGTGGCCCGGGTGCTGGAACGCTGGTGGTCCTGACGCCTCGGGCGCTCAGGTGATGGGGGTGAAGCGCTCCAGCTGCACGGGCTGCTGATCGGGTGACGGCGGGGGCAGTTCCACGGGCACACCGTCGACCACGCGGGTCACAGTGCCTTTCTCGCGGTCGAAGTTCAGTGTGCCGTGCTGGAAGTTCTGCACGATCCACTGGGGCTCGGGGATTTCGGCGCTGGTCGGCAGGCCCAGCACACCGCGCTCGAAGCCCAGTGTTCCCCAGGCCTCGTAGATGGCCCCGGTGACGGGTTGGGCGCCGCTGGCGGGTGACCAGTAGACGGCGCCGCGCTCGAATGTCGCGTACCGGGCACCCCCTTTGCCTACGGTCTCGGGTGAGGTCGGGTTGCCCAGCAGGCCGGCCGCCCCGCCTTCGGCCTGCCAGCGGTTGTAGATCGCGCCGCCGCGCATCTGGTCGGCCAGGTCCGCGGGCCCGGGCGGCTGATTGAACCGGGCCGCGATGTCGCGGATGTGGTCCATCTGGGCGTACGCGGCGTTGCCGGGGCAATCGGTGATGCCGACGTCGCGGTGGGTGAAGATCGTCGGCAGGGTCGGGGTGGCTCCGCGTGGGAAGTGGGTGAAAGACCCGCCTGCGGAGGTGAGCACGACGGTGCCGTGCGGATCGACGTGATTGAGCCCGAGCCGCCAGCCCAGGAGGCGGCCGGTGTTGCGCACCTGGATCTCGGTGGGCGGTACGACGTCGAAGTCGCCCATCATCGCCACGCCCCAGGTGTCGATGTTGAAGCCGCCGGTGTGGGACCCTTCGACGGGCTTGTCCATTCCGCCGGCGCGGCCCTCGAAAACCTGCCCGTACTTGTCCACCATGGCGTTGTAGGCGATGTCGCACCAGCCCAGCTCACGGGTGTGGTACTCGTAGATCGACCGGACGATGCCTGCTGAATCCTCGGGGGCATACTCGTTGCTGCCCGCCGTGTGGTGCACGATGCCGGCGCGAATACCCTTGTCGTACACGGTGTTTCCGCACCGCATCGACTCGTTGGCGCCCCACTGGGCGCGGCTGATGATGGTCGGCGGTTGGCCGGGGTTGATGGCGGCGGTCGGCAGTGGCCGGACGTCGGCGGGTGCCTGCGGCGGGGTGATCAGTACCGCGGTCACGTTCTGACCGATGGGTGCCTGGACGTTGGCGGGGATATAGCCGAGTGCGGGTTGTGCCGCGCCGGGTTTCCCGGGCGGTGCCGCGGGTGCCCGCGGTGCGCGGGTGACGGCGATCTGCACGGTGTTGGTGCGGCCGACGAACACCGGTTCGGTGCCGCGTGGGCCTGCGGTGTCGGCGCCGACGCCGTCGAGATTCTCGGCCTGGTACCAGGGGCCCCAGCCGCCGTCGTCCTTGCGGGCACGGACCCGGGCGGACGTGCCGCGCAGGTCCGGCGAGGTGAGCGCGACCATCGAGAACGGGGTGTCCTGATGGATCTCGCGGATGCTCTCGCCGACGGCAAGGTTTTCGAGAGATTGCTGTGTGAGTATTGGTGCAGTGTCAGCGGCGGTGGACTGTTTGCCGGAATCGGTGCCGCTGATCGCCCATGGCACGATCACGACCGTCGCCGCAAGGGCGGTGAAGAGTATCGACGGAGCGGAACGGCGGGACTGCACGGACTGATGTTACGTATGAGCCTGGTGTTACGGATGGTTCGACACGCTCCACGCAACGGCACCGCAGAGCCAGATGGCTTCTGCGGTGCCGTTCTTCTAACCGGGTCCTGTTATGCGGGCGGCGGCACGGGCGCCGGGGCGGGTGCCGGCACCGGCGGCTTCATCGCCGAGGTGATCGCCGGCATCACCATGCCCTTGAGCAGGTCGATCGCCTGGCCTGCGCCGAGCTGATTGGCGGCGCTCGACAGGTCGCCGAACAGGCCGCCGCCACCGCTGCTGGTGGCGGGCATCGCCGACAGCGACGGATCGGCGCCCAGTAGCGGGTAGGTGCCCGCGGCTGGGTCGAGCCCGATCGGGGCCGAGATCGGCACCTCACCCGGGGCGGGCAGGCCGCCCGAAAGTGACGGGTCGAGGCCCACCGGGGAGGTGGTCAGGCCGGTGCCGCCCAATGAGGTGGGCGACGTCGTCAGCCCGCCGGTGGCCGGCGGGGTGAGCGCCGGGTTGGTCAGCGAGCCTGCCGGGTCGGTCAGCCCGCCGGTGGCCGGCGGGGTGAGCGCCGGGTCGGTCAGTGACCCTGCGCCCGCCGGGGTGAGCGCGGGATCGGTGAGGGACCCGGTTGCCGAGGGCAATGCCCCTGTCGGCGAGCCCGCGGTAGGGGCGAGTCCGTTGGGGCTGGTCAGTGCCGCGTCGGGGGACGCCAGTCCGGGCGCGGTCAAGCCCTGGCTCGGCATACCCGGCGCGGTCAGGCCCGGCGCGGTCAAGCCTGGGGAGGCCAGGCCCGGCGAGGTCAGGGTGGGTGAGCCCAGCGTCGGCGTCGGCGACGAGCCGGTCAGCAGACCGGTCGGCATCGGCGGCAGGTTGATGCCGAACTGGGACAGCCCCTGTGACAGGGCGGACATCAGCTCGCCGGGGAGGTCGGTGACCAGTGCGGCCTGGGTGAACTCGCGTTCTTGGGGCGCGGGGGAAAGCTGCGATACGGCAACTAGGGCGACTGGACTTGCGACTGCCACTGCGGCGACTGCGCTCATGGCTGTCGAGAGCTTGCGTCGACGACGGTTCGGCACGGAAGTCTCCTCAATATGTTTACTGCAAGGACTGCACTTCGGGTTGCAGGGTGGTGCTTTCCTCTTGCTGCGTCGGCATCCGGAATCCGATGCGGTGAAGTCCATGAGTGCCAACGAGATCGATGTTAAAGCTGTGACTCATGGGTCTAAAGTGACGATATTGAATCGTGAGCGAATTGCGACCTGGCTCCTTCGCCGAATTCGGGGCAGGGGGGCGCGGTCGGATACCCTGGCTGCCGATGACGTCCTTATCTCCCCGGGTCGCTGCAGACCAGTCCAGCGGACATTTCGACTTATTCGTCGTCGGCTCCGGTTTCTTCGGTCTGACGATCGCTGAGCGCGTGGCGACGCAACTCGGCAAGCGCGTGCTCGTTATAGAACGCCGCCCGCATATCGGTGGTAACGCCTTCTCGGAAGCCGAACCGCAGACGGGTATCGAAGTCCACAAGTACGGCGCCCACCTGTTCCACACCTCCAATCAGCGGGTGTGGGATTACGTGCGGCAGTTCACCGACTTCACGGGCTATCAGCACCGGGTCTTCGCGATGCACAACGGCCAGGCCTACCAGTTCCCGATGGGCCTCGGTCTGGTCGCTCAGTTCTTCGGCCGTTACTTCACCCCGGATGAGGCTCGCGCCCTGATCGCCGACCAGGCCAGCGAGATCGCCGGCCATGAGGCGGCCAACTTCGAGGAGAAGGCCATCTCGCTGATCGGGCGCCCGCTCTACGAGGCGTTCGTGAAGGACTACACGGCCAAGCAGTGGCAGACCGACCCGAAGGAACTGCCCGCTGCCAACATCACCCGGCTGCCGGTGCGCTACACGTTCGACAACCGCTACTTCAACGACACGTACGAGGGCCTGCCGGTCGACGGATACACCGCCTGGCTGGAGAACATGGCCGCCGACGATCGCATCGAGGTGCGGTTGGACACCGATTGGTTCGACGTCCGCGACGGCCTGCGCGCGGCCAATCCGGACGCGCCGGTGGTCTACACCGGCCCGCTCGACCGCTACTTCGACTATTCCGAAGGCAGGTTGGGCTGGCGCACACTGGATTTCGAACTCGAGGTGCTTAGCACCGGAGACTTTCAGGGCACCCCGGTGATGAACTACAACGACGCCGACGTGGACTACACCCGGATCCACGAGTTCCGCCATTTCCACCCGGAGCGGGAATACCCGGCCGACAAGACCGTGATCATGCGGGAATACTCGCGGTTCGCCAAAGAGGACGACGAGCCGTACTACCCGATCAACACCGAAGCCGATCGCGCCCTGCTGGCCTCCTACCGGGCCCGCGCCAAGGCCGAGACCGCCACGGCGAAGGTGCTTTTCGGTGGCAGGCTGGGCACCTACCAGTACCTTGACATGCACATGGCCATCGCCAGCGCACTCAACATGTACGACAACACCCTGGCACCGCACCTGTCCGACGGTGCGCCGCTGGCTACCGAAGAGGAAAGCAGCAAAGCATGAGTGACATCCCATCCGGCGCACTCGACGCCGGAGAGTCGCGGGCCGTCAGTCTGCTGGCCCGCGTCATCCTGCCGCGACCGGGCGAGCCGCTCGACGTCCGCAAGCTCTACCTCGTCGACGACCCGACCAATGCCCGCCGGGCACATGCGCCCACCCGCACCACCCTTGAGATCGCCACCGAGTCCGCGATCTCGTTTGCCACCTACTTCAACGCGTTCCCGGCCAGCTACTGGCGCCGGTGGTCGACATTGAAGTCGGTGGTCCTGCGCGTCGAGCTGACGGGCACGGCCCGCGTCGACGTCTACCGCTCCAAGGCCACGGGTGCGCGCATCACCGTCGGCGGCGCCCCCGTCTCCAGCGGTGACTCCTCCGAACCCGCTGTGGTCGAATTCGAGATCGACCTGACCCCCTTCGAAGACGGCGGCTGGATCTGGTTCGACATCACCTCCGACACCGCAGTGCGGGTGCACAGCGCCGGTTGGTACGCCCCGACGCCCGCGCCGGGCCGGGCCAATGTGGCCGTCGGCATCCCGACCTTCAACCGGCCCTCCGACTGTGTCAACGCCCTGGCCGCGCTGACCTCGGATCCGCTGGTAGACGAGGTGGTCAGCGCGGTCATCGTCTCCGACCAGGGCACGAGCAAGGCGAAGGACCATCCCGGTTTCCAGGCCGCCGCGGCGGGCTTGGGCGACCGCCTCTCCATTCACAACCAGCCCAACCTCGGCGGTTCCGGCGGCTACAGCCGGGTGATGTACGAGGCGCTGAAGAACACCGACTGTGAACAGATCCTGTTCATGGACGACGACATCCGCATCGAACCCGATTCGATCCTGCGCGCCCTGGCTATGAACCGGTTCGCCAAGGAACCGATCCTGGTGGGTGGCCAGATGCTCAACCTGCAGGAACCCTCGCACCTGCACATCATGGGCGAGATGGTCGACCGCACGAACTTCATGTGGTCGGCCGCCCCCAACGCCGAGTACGACCACGACTTCGCCAAGCACGCCCTCGATGACACCGATTCGGACCGCAGCAAGCTGCTGCACCGCCGTATCGACGTGGACTTCAACGGCTGGTGGATGTGCATGATCCCCCGTCAGGTGGCCGAGGAACTCGGCCAGCCGCTGCCGCTGTTCATCAAGTGGGACGACGTCGAATACGGCTTGCGCGCCGCCGAGCACGGCTATCGCACGGTCACCCTGCCCGGTGCGGCGATCTGGCACATGGCCTGGAGCGACAAGGACGACGCCATCGACTGGCAGGCCTACTTCCACCTGCGCAACCGGCTGGTGGTCTCTGCTGTGCACTGGGACGGCGACGCGCGCGGACTGCTGGCCAGCCACCTCAAGGCCACGTTCAAACACCTGCTGTGCCTTGAATATTCGACGGTCGCCATCCAGAACCGGGCCATGGAGGACTTCCTGGCCGGCCCGGAACACATCTTCTCCATCCTGGAATCGGCGCTGCCCGACATCCGCGCGATGCGCCAGCAGTTCCCTGACGCCGTGGTGTTGGGCGGCGCCACCGAGCTGCCGCCGGCCTCGGATCTCAAGCGCAAGAGGATCCGCATCCCGGTGTCCAAGCCGGCCATCTTGGTGAACCTGGCCCGCGGCGTCGTCCATCAGATGCGCCGGCACGATCCGGAAACCCATGTCCGGCCACAGATCAACGTGGCGACCCAGGACGCGCGCTGGTTCTCGCTGTGCCGGGCCGACGGGGTCACCGTCACCACCGCGGATGGCCGAGGTGTGGTGTACCGGCAGCGCGACCGCGCCAAGATGTTCGCGCTGTTGCGCGCCTCGCTGCGCCAGCAATTACGTGTGGTCCGTCAGTTCGACCGGATGCGCAAGGTCTATCGTGAGGCGCTGCCGGTGCTGACCAGCACCCAGAAGTGGGAGACGGTGTTGCTGACAGAGTCGGCGGAGAAAAACTGACATGACCGATGCCCCGCGCGGCGAGGACGCCGTGTTGGTTGCCGTGCAGGCTGCTCTGGCCACCCGGCCGGGCGTGCTGACCGGTGCGCGTGCACTGTCGCATTTCGGCGAGCACAGTTTGGGTTGGCTGGGGCTCGCGGCCGCCGGCGCGCTGGCCCAGCCGGCCAAGCGCAAGTCATGGTTGGCGGTTGGCATCGGTGCCTTTGCCGCTCATGCCGCCGCGGTTCTGATCAAACGGGTGGTGCGCCGGGAGCGGCCACATCATCCCGACATCGCCGTGAACGTCGGGACGCCGAGCCGGCTGAGTTTCCCGTCGGCGCATGCCACCTCGACCGCCGCGGCCGCCGTGTTGCTGGCCCGGACGACGGGGCTGCCGGTGCGGGCGGCGCTGGTGGTGCCGATGGCGCTGTCACGCCTGGTGTTGGGTGTGCACTATCCCTCCGACGTGCTGACCGGCGTGGCCGTCGGGACGGTGGTGGGTTCTGTGGTCGGAAAAACTGCCGGTGTTGGGCCGAAGGAGACCGTGGCCAAATGAGTGAGGAAGCGCAGCCGGAGGGTGCTCCGCCGAAGAACCTGGCCGTCGGGCTGGTCAAGGCAGTTCGGCCACGGCAGTGGATCAAGAACCTGCTGGTGCTCACGGCCCCGGTGGCCGCGGTCGGCAGCGGGATCCAGTACGACTACGCCGATCTCGCGTTCAAGGTGTCGATCGCGTTCGTGGTGTTCTGTCTGGCCGCGTCGTCGATCTACCTGGTCAACGACGCGCGTGACGTCGAGGCCGACCGGGCGCACCCCACGAAGCGGTTCCGGCCCATCGCCGCCGGAGTGGTCCCGGAATCGCTGGCCTACGCGCTGGCGGTCGTGCTCGGGGTGGCCTCGATCGGCATCTCGTGGTTGCTGACCCCGAATCTCGCGCTGGTGATGATTGTGTACATCGCCATGCAGCTGGCGTACTGCTTCGGGCTCAAACACCAGGCCGTGCTGGACATCTGCATCGTGTCGCTGGGGTTCTTGATCCGGGCGATCGCCGGTGGTGTGGCCGCCGACATCCCGTTGTCGCAATGGTTCCTGCTGGTGATGGCGTTCGGCGCGCTGTTCATGGCGGCCGGAAAACGTTATGCCGAGCTGCAATTGGCCGAGCGCACCGGCGCCAAGATCCGCAAGTCGCTGGAGCGGTACACGAGTAGCTACCTGCGGTTCGTGTGGACGTTGTCGGCCACCGCGGTGGTGGTCTGCTACGGCCTGTGGGCCTTCGGACGCGACAGCGCCAGCGGCGGCTACGGCGCGGACGGGAATGCCTCGTGGTACGCGATCACGATCGTTCCCTGGACGGTCGCGATCCTCCGCTATGCGGTGGACATCGATGGTGGCATCGCCGGTGAGCCAGAGGAGATCGCACTGAAAGACCGAGTTCTGCAGATCCTGTTCCTGGCGTGGATCGGAACCATCGGTGCTGCCATCTACTTCAGCTGACCGGATCACGCTGCGCCGCCTGGCAGGTGGCGTGGGTGACCGGTTGGCGGCGCGCTGGCCGGTGTTTCCGTACGACGCCACGGTGCGGATCAGCCTGTGGGTGAGCGTGGTGGTGACGGCCGCGCTGTTCGGCTGGGGCGCCTGGCAGCGCCGCTGGATTGCCGACGACGGACTCATCGTGCTGCGGACGGTGCGAAACCTGTTGGCGGGCAACGGCCCGGTCTTCAATGCGGGTGAGCGGATCGAAGCCAACACCTCCACGGTGTGGACCTACCTGGTGACACTGGGCGCCTGGCTGGGCGGCCCGGTCCGGATGGAGTACGTGGCCCTGGCACTGGCGCTGACGCTGAGCGTGCTCGGCATCGTGCTGGCGATGCTCGGCACCGGCCGGTTGTACGCACCGAGCCTGCAGGGCCGCCGCGCCCTGCTGCTGCCCGCAGGCGCACTGGTCTACATCGCGGTCCCCCCGGCGCGCGACTTCGCCACCTCGGGACTTGAAAACGGTTTGGTGCTGGCCTATTTGGGCTTGCTGTGGTGGATGATGGTGTGCTGGTCGCAGGCTCTGCGGCGACCGAAACCCGTGTCCGGCAGGTACTTCGAAGGGGCTCTGGCCGCCGTCGCCGGGCTCAGCGTGCTGGTCCGGCCCGAGCTCGCGCTGATCGGTGTGGGCGCGCTGGTGATGATGCTGGTCGCGGCACGTGGGTGGCGCCGCCGGGTCCTGATCGTGGTGGCCGGTGGGCTGCTGCCGGTCGCCTACCAGATCTTCCGGATGGGTTACTACGGACTGCTGGTGCCGGGCACCGCGGTGGCCAAGGACGCCTCGGGCTCCAAGTGGGCCCAGGGCCTGACCTACCTGACCAATTTCAACCAGCCGTACCTGCTGTGGGTGCCGGTGATGCTGCTGGCCGCACTCGGGGTGGTCCTGCTGGCCACCAGGACCCGGCCGTGGTGGGTGCGCCACCAGGTGCCCCGCGGCTACGGCTGGCTGGCCCGGACTGTCCAAAGTCCGGCTGCCGTGGTGCTTTTCATGTTCGTCAGCGGGGTGCTGCAAGCGCTCTACTGGGTGCGCCAGGGCGGCGATTTCATGCACGGCCGGGTGTTGCTGACGCCGCTGTTCTGCATGCTGATGCCCGTCGCGGTGATCCCCGTGGTGCTGCCCGACGGTACGAAGTTCACCAGGGAGACGGGTTATCTGCTGGCCGCGGCCACCAGCGTGCTGTGGGCCGCGGTGGTGGGTTGGTCGATCTGGGCCGCGAACTCGCCCGGTCTGGGTGCCGACGGGACGCGGGTCACCTACTCGGGCATCGTCGACGAACGGCGGTTCTACTCGCAGGCCACGGGACACGCGCACCCGTTGACCGCCGCCGACTACCTGGATTACCCGCGCATGCGGGCGGTGCTGACCGCGATCGAGAACACCCCTGACGGGGCACTGCTGCTGCCGTCGGGCAACTACGACGTATGGGACGTCGTACCGGCCTACCCGCCGCCTCCCGGTCTGTCCGAGTCGGAGCGTCGGGCACTGAAAACTCCGCACACCGTGTTCTTCACCAACATGGGCATGCTGGGCATGAACGTCGGGTTGGACGTCCGGGTCATCGACCAGATCGGCTTGACGAATCCGCTGGCCATGCACACCCAGCGGTTGACCGATGGCCGAATCGGCCACGACAAGAACCTTTTTCCGGATTGGGCGGTGGCCGAGGGGCCGTTCCTCAAGACCCGGCCCTACATCCCGGCCTATCTGGACGAGGAATGGATCGCCCAGGCGGAGGCCGCGCTGGAGTGCCCGGCCACCGAGTCGATGCTCAACTCGGTGCGCGGCGAGATGACCCCGCGGCGGTTCCTGTCCAACCTGGTCCACGCGTATGACTTCACGAAGTACCGGATCGATCGGGTGCCGCTCTACGACCTCAAGCGCTGCGGCCTGCCGGTTCCCGAGCCGAAGAAGCCGCCGTACACCGGGATGCCGGCCACCGGACCCTGATCGTTCGCGAAGTTGTCACAGCCGAATCTGTGTGTTTGGTAACGCTGGGCGCGGCTGGGCCGATACGCAGACGGGCCTGTGTACAGATCTTGATTGGACGGTACGAAGAAACCGATGCTGACCTCTGGTGTTCATCTCACGCGCCGCCGGGGGTGGCAGGGCTTCGAACCGTGCCTGATCGCGACCGTCAACGGTGCACGGGCGACCGGGGACGACAACTGCTGCAGAGAAGCACCACGCGTTCGTGTGGTTGACTACACGGGCACGTGAGCCGCTTACGTCGGTGTGAATCGATGTGCGGAATACGAAGAAGAGATCAGATAGGGAGCGGTATGAAGTTCGTTGGGAAGATGCGCGGCGCAGCGGCAGGTCTGTCGCGCCGGCTGACGGTTGCGGTCGCCGCAGCGGCCGTACTGCCTGGCCTGGTTGGCGTCGTCGGCGGCTCGGCGACCGCAGGAGCCTGGTCTCGACCTGGCCTGCCGGTGGAGTATCTCGACGTTCCGTCAGCTGGGATGGGGCGCAATATCCGGGTTGAGTTCCAGAGCGGTGGGGCGGGCGCACCCGCGCTGTATCTGCTCGACGGCATGCGCGCCCGTGAGGACAACAACGGTTGGGACATCGAACTCCCGACGTTCGAGTGGTTCCTGAACTCCGGCATCTCGGTTGTGATGCCGGTCGGTGGCCAGTCCAGCTTCTACACCGACTGGTACAAGCCGGCGTGTGGCAGCAAGGACGGCGGCTGCAAGACCTACAAGTGGGAGACCTTCCTGACCCAGGAGCTGCCGCAGTGGCTGGCAGCCAACCGGGACGTCAAGCCGACCGGCAGCGCCGTGGTGGGTCTGTCGATGGCCGGTTCGTCGGCGCTGATCCTGGCGGCCCGCCACCCGGACCAGTTCATCTACGCGGCCTCGCTGTCGGGCACGTTGAACCCGTCCGAGGGCTGGTGGCCGATGCTGATCGGTATCTCGATGGGTGACGCCGGTGGCTACAAGGCCGACGACATGTGGGGCAAGACCGGTGACCCGGGCAACGCCTGGAAGGCCAACGACCCCACCGAGCAGGTCGCCACGCTCGCGAACAACGGCACCCGCATCTGGGTGTACTGCGGTAACGGCAAGCCGGGCGAGCTCGGTGGCACCGACATGCCGGCCAAGTTCCTCGAGGGCTTCGTCTGCCGGACGAACTCCACCTTCCAGGAGAAGTACATCGCGGCCGGTGGCAGGAACGGTGTGTTCAACTTCCCGCAGAGCGGTACGCACGCCTGGGCCTATTGGGGTCAGCAGCTGCAGGCCATGAAGCCTGACCTGCAGCGGGTCCTGGGCGCCACCCCGACCGCCTGAGCGGACGCGGGTAACACCAGGTAAGACAACGGAAGACGGCGGCGATCCCCACGGGGTCGCCGCCGTCAGCCGTTTGCGGCCCCTCCTGCGGGGGCGATGTGGTTCACTACAACGCGGGTTACGTGTGCGGGGGCACTTCGAGCGACCGGCAGCAGGAGAGGTTGATGATGAGGCGTGCGTTGAGTCTGATGCGGGCGATGCTGCTGGCCCTGTTGGCTCCGGTGCTCGGTGCCGGCCTGTGGGCCGTATCGGCGGCGACGGACACTCCCGCCCGCGCCGACGGTGTCGAGTATCTGATGGTCCCGTCAGCGGCGATGGGCCGCGATATTCCGGTGGCGTTCCAGGGCGGTGGGCCGCATGCGGTGGTCCTGCTCGACGCGTTCAACGCCGCCCCTGACGTCAGCAACTGGGTCAACGCCGGCCACGCGATGTCGACACTGGCCGGCCGCGGTATCTCGGTGGCGGCCCCGGCGGGCGGCGCCTGGAGCATGTACACGAACTGGGAGCAGGACGGCAGCAAGCAGTGGGAGACGTTCCTGTCCGCTGAGCTGCCCGACTGGCTGGCCGCGAACAAGGGTCTGGCCCCGGGCGGGCACGGGGTCGTGGGCGCCTCGCAGGGCGGTACCGCCGCGCTGACCCTGGCCGCATTCCACCCCGATCGGTACCGCTTCGCCGGCTCGCTGTCGGGCTTCCTGACCCCGTCGGCCACCACCCTCAACGGCGCGATCACGGCCGGGATGGCCGAGTTCGGCGGGGTGGACAGCTACGGCATGTGGGGTGCCCCACAGCTGGGCCGCTGGAAGTGGCATGACCCCGACGTGCACGTGCAATTGCTGGCCGATGCCAACACCCGGCTGTGGGTGTACAGCCCGGCCACGCTGACATGTAGCGACCCGGCCGCGATGATCGGTGTCTGCGATCAGGCGCAGGGCAGCAACCGGTCGTTCTACCAGCACTACCGCTCCGTCGGTGGCAGCAACGGGCACTTCGACATGCCGGCCGGAGGTCAGCATGACTGGGGTAGCTGGGCCCCGCAGCTGGCGCATATGTCGGGCGAATTGGTCGCGACCATCAAGTAGCGGTCCGGGCGACCTGCCGGAATGACCAGAATCGGCTGCGCCGGGGCACTTTTCACCAGCCGGTACGGTGGAGGCGTGCAGCACACACTACGGTCGGCCACCTTGGTGGCAGCGGTGTCCGTTGCGTCGTTGCTCACGGCATGCGATGCGGGCGACGACATCATGGCGCCACTGGTGTTGCCCACCTCACAGGTCAGCGGTGCCCAGCCGCAGGCGGTGTCGGCTCAGCCGCTGCCACGCCGCAGCGGTGAGCTGGATATCACCTCGCAGCAGCACACGTACCTCGACGAGCTCAAGGCTGTCGGGATCACCCCGTCCAGTGAGCTGTTGGCGCTGTCGATCGGGTCCTATGTGTGCCAGGCCCGCGCCGCCAGGCAGAATGAGCAGGCCGTGCGCGCGTTTGTCCTGCCGCTGGTGCGTAGCGACGTCCGGGCGTCGCGGTCCGGGCAGAAAAGCCCGACATCGGCCGAGATCGACGCCGCCGCCACCGACTACATCCGCACCGCCACCGAACATCTCTGCTAGCCGCAGACCTACACCGCACCGCACGCGAGGAGCCCGAGTAACCCATGGCCAAAAATGCCAGCCGCCGGAAGCGTCACCGCATCCTGGCCCTGATCGCCGCCGCGGCGATGGCACTCGTCGTGGTGCTCGTGGTGACGATCGTGGTGATCGTGATGCGTCGTCCCGAGACTCCGTCGGCGCCGCCGACGGCCCAGCCTCCCGCCGGGGTGCCCGGCCCGTCGACGCCGCGGAAGCCGCGCCCGGAGTTCCAGTCCGCCGACTGCCCCGATGTGATGATGGTTTCGATCCCGGGCACCTGGGAGTCCTCGCCGCAGGACGACCCGTTCAATCCGACGCAGTTCCCGCTGTCTCTCATGACCAACATCAGCCGGCCGATGGCCGAGCAGTTCGGGAAGGACCGCCTCGAGGTCTACACGGTGCCCTACACCGCGCAGTTCCATAACCCGTTCTCGGCAGACAACCAGATGTCGTACAACGACAGCCGCGCAGAGGGGAAGCGCACCGCGGTCAAGGCCATGACGGACATGAACGACCGCTGCCCGCTGACCAGTTATGTGATCGCCGGGTTCTCGCAGGGCGCGGTGATCGGCGGTGACCTCGCCAGCGATATCGGCAACGGCCGCGGCCCGGTCGATGAAGACCTGGTTCTGGGTGTGACGTTGATCGCCGACGGCCGCCGCCAGTTCGGTGTCGGGCAGGACGTCGGACCCAACCCGCCCGGTCAGGGCGCCGAGATCACGTTGCACGAGGTGCCGGTGCTGTCCGAGATGGGTCTGACGATGACCGGCCCGCGGCAGGGCGGTTTCGGTGCCCTCGACGGCCGGACCAACCAGATCTGCGGCAAGGGCGACTTGATCTGCTCGGCGCCGGAAGAGGCTTTCTCGATCTTCAACCTGCCCAAGACTTTGGAGACGCTGTCCGGCAGCGCGGCCGGGCCGGTGCACGCCTTGTACAACACCCCGCAGTTCTGGGTGGAGAACGGGCAGACGGCCACCCAGTGGACGCTGAACTGGGCGAAGGACCTGGTGGAGAATGCGCCTCATCCCAAGCACGGATGAGCGGCGCGGCGGATTTGGTCGGGACCGTCACGGTCCCTTAACATTAAGAGAAAAATAAGAGCTTCGCGCGTGCGTGGTTGGTTGACTAGAGCCGTCAGCTGACTCGTAGGCGTGGTCGCCGCGCCCGGTACGATCGTCCGGGTTTGGGTACGTACGGCCGCCGAGTGGCTGCAACGCACCGCCAATGACGTGCGACAACGCGACGAGTACGGCTCTGACAGGAGAAGTTAAATGCCGTTCATCAATCCGTTCATCAAGGACGGTCAGATCAAGTTCCCGGACGGAGCCAGCGTCGTCGAGCACGTCGAGCGCTGGGCCAAGGTTCGCAGCGACAAGCTGGCGTACCGCTTCCTGGACTTCTCCACCGAACGTGACGGCGTGGCCCGTGATTTGACCTGGGCCCAGTTCAGCGCCCGCAACAAGGCTGTCGCCGCCCGGCTGCAGCAGGTCACCCAGCCTGGTGATCGCGTCGCCATCCTGTGCCCGCAGAACCTGGACTATCTGGTCGCGTTCTTCGGCGCGATCTACGCCGGACGCATCGCGGTGCCGCTGTTCGACCCGTCCGAGCCCGGCCACGTGGGCCGCCTGCACGCCGTGCTGGACAACTGCCACCCGTCGGCGATCCTGACCACCACGGAGGCCGCCGAGGGCGTACGCAAGTTCTTCCGCAGCCGCCCGGCCAACCAGCGTCCCCGCGTCATCGCGGTGGATGCGGTGCCCGACGACGTCGCCGCCACCTGGGTCCACCCCGAGGGGCCTGACGAGACCACCATCGCGTACCTGCAGTACACCTCGGGGTCGACCCGAATCCCCACCGGTGTGCAGATCACCCACCTCAACATGGCGACCAACATCGTGCAGATCGTCGAGGCGCTGGAAGGCGAGGAGGGCGACCGCGGTCTGTCCTGGCTCCCGTTCTTCCACGACATGGGTCTGATCACCGCGCTGATCGCCCCGATGATCGGCCACTACTTCACCTTCATGACCCCGGCCGCCTTCGTGCGCCGGCCGGAACGGTGGATCCGTGAGATGGCCCGCAAGGAAGGCGACACCGGCGGTGTCATCTCGGTGGCCCCGAACTTCGCGTTCGACCATGCCGCCGCCCGCGGCGTCCCCAAGGACGGCACGCCGCTGGACCTCTCCAACGTCAAGGCCGTGCTCAACGGCAGTGAGCCGATCTCGGCTGCCACCGTGCGCCGGTTCAACGAGGCCTTCAGCCCGTTCGGCTTCCCGGCCAAGGCGATCAAGCCGTCCTACGGCCTGGCCGAGGCCACGCTGATGGTGTCGACCACGCCGTCCGCCGAAGAGCCCAAGATCATCTACGTCGACCGCGACGAACTGAACACCGGTCGCATCGTCGAGGTGGACGGCGACTCGCCCAAGGCGGTCGCCCAGGCCTCGGCCGGCAAGGTCGGTGTCTCCGAGTGGGCCGTCATCGTCGACGCGGACAGCGCGACCGAGCTGCCCGACGGCCAGGTCGGCGAGATCTGGATGAGCGGTCAGAACATGGGCACCGGCTACTGGGGGAAGCCCGAAGAAACCGTCAACATCTTCCAGAACACCCTCAAGTCGCGGACCAGCCCGTCGCACGCCGAGGGCGCGGAGGACGACGCCACCTGGGTCCGTACCGGCGACTACGGCGCCTTCTACAACGGCGACCTGTACATCACCGGCCGCGTCAAGGACCTGGTGATCATCGACGGCCGCAACCACTACCCGCAGGACCTGGAGTACTCGGCGCAGGAGGCCAGCAAGGCGCTGCGTACCGGCTACGTCGCGGCGTTCTCGGTGCCGGCCAACCAGCTGCCCGACGAGGTGTTCGAGAACGCGCACGCGGGCCTGCACCGTGACGACGACGACAGCTCCGAGCAACTGGTGATCGTCGCCGAGCGGGCGCCCGGCGCCCACAAGCTCGAAGTCGGGCCGATCACCGACGACATCCGCGCGGCGATCGCGGTGCGGCACGGCGTCACCGTGCGCGACGTGCTGCTGACCGCGGCCGGTGCCATCCCGCGTACCTCCAGCGGCAAGATCGGCCGGCGGGCCTGCCGCTCGGCCTACCTCGACGGGTCGCTGCGCAGCGGGAAGATCGCCAACGATTTCCCCGACGAGACCGACTGAGCTGAGCTGACCCACACCGCCGACTGCCGGCCGGTTGAGACAAAGGTGACCTGAACATGGATGAAACACAAAGCAATTCGAATCTTCCAGACGGCACCGAGCCCGCCGCGGCACCGTCGTCGCGTCCGGATCTGACCGTCGCGGAGATGCGCGAATGGCTGCGCAAGGCGGTGGCCAACGCCACCGGGCAGTCGGCCGACGCGATCGACGAGACCACCCCGCTGATCGAGCTGGGTCTGTCTTCTCGTGATGCGGTGGCGATGGCCAGCGACATCGAGGACCTCACCGGCGTCACGCTGACGGCCACGGTGCTGTTCCGGCACCCCACCATCGAGTCGCTGGCGACGGTCATCATCGAGGGCGAGCCCGAGCCTCCGAGCACCGACGACGAGGACTGGTCGCGGGAACGCGATGTGGAAGACATCGCCATCGTCGGCGTTGCCACCCGCTTCCCGGGTGACCTGAACACCCCCGACCAGATGTGGGAGGCCCTGCTCGCCGGCAAGGACTGCATCACCGACCTGCCCGAGGGCCGCTGGGAAGAGTTCCTCTCCGAGCCGCGGATCGCCGAGCGCGTGGCCAAGGCCCGCACCCGTGGCGGCTATCTTTCGGACATCAAGGGCTTCGACTCCGAGTTCTTCGCGTTGTCGAAGATGGAGGCCGACAACATCGACCCGCAGCAGCGCATGGCGCTGGAGCTGACCTGGGAGGCCCTGGAGCACGCCCGCATCCCGGCGTCGAGCCTGCGCGGCACCAGTGTCGGTGTGTTCGTGGGTAATTCGACCAACGACTACCAGTTCCTGGCGGTCTCGGATCCGTCGGTCACGCACCCGTACGCCATCACCGGCACCGCGAGTTCGATCATCGCCAACCGGGTTTCGTACTTCTATGACTTCCGCGGCCCGTCGGTCGCCGTCGACACCGCATGCTCCAGTTCGCTGGTGGCAGCGCATCAGGGTGTGCAGGCGTTGCGTTCCGGTGAGGCCGACGTGGCCATCGTCGGCGGTGTCAACGCGTTGATCACCCCCATGGTCACCGTCGGCTTCGACGAGGTGGGTGGCGTGCTGGCCCCGGACGGCCGGATCAAGTCGTTCTCCTCGGACGCCGACGGCTACGCCCGGTCCGAGGGTGGCGGCATGCTGGTGCTCAAGCGGGTGTCCGACGCCCGTCGTGGCGGCGACCAGATCCTGGCCGTCATCGCCGGCAGCGCGATCAACCACGACGGCCGGTCCAACGGTCTGCTCGCCCCCAATCCCGATGCGCAGGAAGCGGTTCTGCGGAAGGCCTACAAGGACGCCGGGATCAACCCGCGGACCGTCGACTACATCGAGGCGCACGGCACCGGCACCATCCTCGGCGACCCCATCGAGGCCGACGCCCTCGGCCGCGTGGTCGGGCGCGGTCGTGAGGCGGACAAGCCGGCCCTGCTGGGCGCGGTGAAATCCAATGTGGGCCACCTCGAATCGGCCGCGGGCGCGGCGAGCCTGGCCAAGATGACGCTGTCGCTGGCCAACGACAAGCTGCCGCCGTCGATCAACTACGCCGGGCCCAACCCGTACATCGACTTCGACAAAGAACACCTCAAGGTCAACGACACCGTCTCGGAATGGCCGCGCTACAGCGGACACGCGATCGCCGGTGTGTCCGGATTCGGCTTCGGCGGCGCCAATGCCCACCTGGTGCTGCGCGAAGTGCTGTCCTCGGATCTTGTGGAACCGCAGCCGGAACCTGAAGCGGCTGAAGAGAAGTCGGATGCTGACGAGGCCAACGCCGTGTACGTCGGCGGTGTGCGGATGGACGAGTACGGCGAGTTCATTCACGACGATGATGAATCCGGGGCCGACGAGTACCCGGCGTACGACGAGGCGAACCACGAACTGCCCGGGCTGACCGACGAGGCCAAGCGCCTGATCGAGGCCGCCCGCGAGGAGCTGGCCGCAGCTGACGCCGCCGAACCTGTCAAGAAGGTTGTCCCGCTTGCTGTCTCGGCCTTCCTGACCTCGCGCAAGAAAGTCGCTGCCGCTGAGTTGGCGGACTGGATGGACAGCGAAGAGGGCCGGGCGTCCTCGCTGGAATCCATCGGACGCTCGCTGTCACGCCGCAACCACGGCCGTTCGCGTGCCATCGTGCTGGCCCACGACCACGACGAGGCGATCAAGGGTCTGCGCGCCGTCGCCGAGGGCAAGCAGCACCCGAGCGTGATCTCGGCCGACGGTCCGGTCACCAACGGTCCGGTGTGGGTGTTGGCGGGTTTCGGGGCGCAGCACCGCAAGATGGGCAAGAGCCTGTACCTGCGCGAGCCGGTTTTCGCGGAGTGGATCGACAAGGTCGATGCCCACATCCAGGATGAGCGCGGGTACTCCGTTGTCGAGCTGATCCTCGACGACTCGATCGACTACACGAACGAGACGTGCGAATACCCCATCGAAGTGGTCCAGACGGTGATCTTCGCCATCCAGATCGCGCTCGGCGAGTTCCTCAAGGCCCACGGTGCCAAACCGGGTGCGGTAGTGGGGCAGTCGCTCGGTGAGGCGGCCGCCGCATACTTCTCCGGCGGCCTGAGCCTGGCCGATGCCACCCGGACCATCTGCTCGCGTGCCCACCTGATGGGTGAGGGCGAGGCGATGCTGTTCGGCGAGTACATCCGCCTGATGGCGCTGGTCGAGTACTCGGCCGACGAGATCAAGACGGTCTTCGCCGACTACCCGGGCCTTGAGGTGTGTGTCTACGCGGCCCCGACCCAGACCGTCATCGGCGGCCCGCCCGAGCAGATCGACGCGATCATCGCCAGGGCGGAATCCGAGGGCAAGTTCGCCCGCAAGCTGCAGACCAAGGGCGCCAGCCACACTCAGCAGATGGACCCGCTGCTCGGTGAACTGTCCGCCGAGATCCAGGGCATCGAGCCGCATCCGCTGAGCACCGGTTACTTCTCGACCGTGCACGAGGGCAAGTTCATCCGTGCCGGCGCCGAGCCGATCCATGACGTGGAGTACTGGAAGAAGGGTCTGCGCCACAGCGTCTACTTCACCCACGGCATCCGCAATGCGGTGGACAACGGCCACACCACGTTCCTTGAGCTGGCGCCGAACCCGGTGGCGCTCATGCAGGTCGGGCTGACGACGGCGTCGGCCGGGCTGCACGATGCCCAACTGATCGCGACCCTGGCCCGTAAGCAGGACGAGGTCGAGTCCATGGTGACCGCCATGGCCCACCTGTTCGTGCACGGACATGACCTGGACTTGCGGACCTTGTTCCCGCGCAAGTCCACCGGCCTGGCCGGCGCGCTGGACTTCGCCAACATCCCGCCGACGAAGTTCAAGCGCAAGCAGCACTGGCTGGACGCGCACTTCACCGGTGACAGCTCCGCGGTGATGCCCGGCAACCATGTCGCGACGCCGGACGGCAAGCATGTCTGGGAGTTTGTGTCGAAGGGCACCGCCGATCTGGCTGCCCTGGTGAAAGCCGCTGCCGCGCAGGTGCTTCCGGATGCCAGGTTGACGGCTTCCGAGCAGCGTGCGGTGCCTGCCGAGGGGTCCCGCCTGGTCACCACGCTGACCCGGCACCCGGGCGGCGCCTCGGTGCAGGTGCATGCCCGGTTGGACAACGGAGGTGAGTCTTCCTTCTGTTTGGTCTACGACGCGATCGTGACCCGGGGTGGCGCAGCGACCACGCTGCCCACTGCGGTAGGTGCCGGTGTTGTCGCAGAACAGGTTTCGGCCGCGCCGGCATTGGCCGAGCCCGAGCCCGAGGATGACGCGGAGATCCTGTCCGACAACCTCACCAAGGGTGCAGGCATGGGCGCCGGCTTCGAGAAGTGGTCGCCGGATTCCGGGGAGACCATCGGCCAGCGGCTGGGCACCATCGTCGGTGCGGCCATGGGTTATGAGCCCGAGGACCTGCCGTGGGAGGTGCCGCTGATCGAGCTGGGCCTGGATTCCCTGATGGCGGTGCGGATCAAGAACCGCGTCGAGTACGACTTCGACCTGCCGCCCATTCAGCTGACCGCGGTGCGCGACGCCAACCTGTACAACGTCGAGGACCTCATCAAGTACGCGATCGAGCACCGCGACGAGGTCGATCAGATCGCCGAGTCCCAGAAGGGCAAGACGGCCGAGGAGATCGCCGCCGAGCAGTCCGAACTGCTGGGTGGTGCCTCCACGGTCGCCGAGCTCGAAGCCAAGCTGGCCGAGGCCGGACATCCGTCGGGTGACAAGCCCGCCGAGGACAGCGAGCCGGACAAGCCCGCCGAGGCCGCGGCCACCGAAGGCTTGGAGATCCCGCCGCCGCCCACCGATCCGGGTGGCCCGGCCATCCCGGCTCCGCCGTCGGATCCGTCGGGACCGAGTAAGGCGACCGCGGCTGCGGCGGCAGCCAAGGTGCTGACCCAGGAGGCGGTCACCGAGGCACTGGGCGCCGACGTGCCCCCGCGTGATGCCGCGGAGCGGGTCACGTTCGCCACGTGGGCGATCGTCACCGGCAAGTCGCCGGGTGGCATCTTCAACGAGCTGCCGTTCGTCGATGTCGAGATGGCGACGAAGCTGTCCGAGCGGCTCTCCGAGCGCGCCGAGGGCACCGTCACGGTTGAGCAGGTGCGGTCGTCGAAGACCATCGAAGAGCTGGCCACGATCGTGCGCGATCAGCTCGAAGAGGGTGTGGTCGACGGGTTCGTGCGCACCCTGCGGCCCGCGCCGAAAGGCACTGCGGGCGGGTCCTCGAAGATTCCGGTGTTCGTGTTCCATCCGGCCGGCGGATCGACGGTCGTCTACGAGCCGTTGCTGAAGCGCTTGCCGGCCGATACGCCGGTGTACGGCATCGAGCGGGTCGAGGGCTCCATCGAGGAGCGCGCCGCCGAATACGTGCCCAAACTCCTTGAGATGCATCAGGGTCCGTTCATCCTGGCCGGCTGGTCGCTGGGCGGGGCGCTGGCTTACGCCTGTGCGATCGGCCTGAAGCAGGCCGGTGCCGACGTCCGGTTCGTGGGCCTGATCGACTGTGTTCGCCCCGGCGAGCCGATCGACCAGAGCCAGGCGGGGATGCGGGCTCGCTGGGACCGCTACGCCCGGTTCGCCGAGCGCACCTTCAACGTCGAGGTTCCCGAGATCCCTTACGAAGAGCTGGAGAAGCTCGACGACGAGGGCCAGGTGAAGTTCGTCCTGGAGGTCGTCGCGCAGAGCGGTGTGCAGATCCCGGGCGGGATCATCGAGCACCAGCGGACGTCCTACCTGGACAACCGGGCCCTGGACACCATCGAGATCCAGCCCTACGACGGGCACGTCACGCTCTACATGGCCGACCGCTACCACGATGACGCGATCGTGTTCGAGCCCGCGTACGCCACCCGTCAGCCCGACGGCGGCTGGGGCGAAGCTGCCTCGGACCTGGAGGTCGTACACATCGGGGGCGAGCACATTCAGGCCATCGATGAGCCGTACATTGCCAAGGTCGGTGCTCATATGAGCGAGGCGATCAACCGTATCGAAGCGGAGAGCGAGAGCAAGTGACGAACAAGACGACGGCTGAACTGCTGGCCGAGCTCCGCGAGAAGCTGGAACTGGCATCCGATCCGGGCGACGAGAAGGCCAGGGCCCGCCGGGACAAGAAGGGAATCCCGTCCGCACGGGCCAGGATTCACGCCCTGCTCGATCCGGGCAGCTTCCTGGAGATCGGTGCGCTGGCCAAGACGCCGGGCGATCCGAGTGCCTTCTTCGGCGACGGCGTGGTGACCGGGCACGGCACCATCAACGGCCGTCCGGTCGGCGTGTTCAGTCACGACCAGACGGTGTTCCAGGGGTCGGTCGGGGAGATGTTCGGCCGCAAGGTGGCCCGGTTGATGGAATGGGTGGCCATGGTCGGTTGCCCGATCATCGGTATCAACGACTCCGCGGGGGCCCGTATCCAGGACACCGCGACCTCGCTGGCCTGGTACGCCGAACTCGGCCGCCGGCACGAGATGTTGCGCGGCCTGGTTCCCGAGATTTCGCTGATCTTCGGCAAATGCGCCGGCGGAGCGGTGTATTCGCCGATCCAGACCGACCTGCTGGTGGCGGTGCGTGACCAGGGCTACATGTTCATCACCGGCCCGGACGTGATCAAGGATGTCACCGGCGAGGATGTCACCTTCGATGAGCTCGGCGGCGCGGATGTGCAGGCGCAGCGCGGCAACATCCACAAGGTGGTCGAGTCGGAGGCCGCCGCCTACCAGTACGTGCGCGACTACCTGAGCTTCCTGCCGTCGAACCACTTCGACAACCCGCCCATCATCAATCCCGGCTTGGAGCCGGAGATCACGCCGCATGACCTGGAGCTGGATTCCATCGTGCCGGACGCCGACAACATGGCCTACGACATGCAGGAGATCCTGCTGCGGATCTTCGACGACGGTGACGTGTTCGAGATCGCCGACCAGCGGTCCCCGGAGCTGATCACCGCGTTCGCCCGGGTCGACGGACATCCGGTCGGCGTCGTCGCCAACCAACCGATGTTCATGTCGGGCGCGATCGGCAACGAGGCTTCGGACAAGGCCGCCAGCTTCATCCGGTTCTGCGATTCCTACAACCTGCCTTTGGTTTTCGTGGTCGACACCCCGGGCGCGATGCCGGGTGTTGCCGAGGAGACGGGCGGCATCATCAAGCGCGGTGGCCGGTTCTTCAACGCCATCGTCGAGGCCGACGTGCCGAAGGTGACGGTCATCATCCGCAAGGCTTACGGCGGCGGGTACGCGGTGATGGGTTCCAAGCAGCTGACGGCCGATCTGAACTACGCCTGGCCTACTGCCCGGATCGCGGTGATCGGTGCCGAGGGCGCGGCCCAGCTGCTGGTCAAGCGGTTCCCGGATCCGACCGCACCTGAGGTGCAGAAGATCCGCGCCGACTTCATCAAGGGCTACAACGACAACATGGCCACGCCGTGGATCGCTGCCGAGCGCGGCTACATCGACGGTGTCATCCAGCCGCACGAAACCCGGTTGCTGCTGCGTAAGTCCCTGAAGCTGTTGCGGGACAAGCAGAACGGCCCCAAGGTGCAGCGCAAGCACGGTTTGCTTCCGCTGTAGCTTGCGGTGAGCGGCCGGCACACAGTCTTACTCACAAGCGTGTAATTCAGAACTACCGCCTGTGAGCAGTGGCGACACTGGGCCCCTGCAAAACCATCCACAAGTTATCCACAGGGCACTGGAGTTCGCTGGATGCTCGGCTGGTTAGGCTGAGGGCGGAAGGGGATCGCCTATGAGCACCGCCGTCGTCGTGGGGAGTGGGCCCAACGGGCTCGCGGCCGCCATCGTGTTGGCCCGGGCCGGGCACGAGGTCACCGTGCTGGAGGCGTCCGACGAAATCGGTGGCGGGGTGCGCTCGGGGACTCTCGGCGGTGTCGTGGTGGACCACTGCTCGGCGATTCACCCGATGGCCGTGGGCTCGGCGTTTCTCGCCGGTCTCGGCCTTGAGCGGCACGGATTGCGCTGGCGCTGGCCTGAAATCGACTGTGCGCACCCGCTCGACAACGGTGAGGCCGGTCTGCTGTATCGCAGTGTCGAGCAGACCGCAGCCGGACTCGGTGCCGACGGCCGGCGTTGGCGGGCACTGTTCGGCGGCCCCGCTGCCCGTTTCGACACGCTTGCCGACGACATCATGGGCCCGCTGGTGCGCATCCCTGCCCATCCCTTGATGCTGGCCCGGTTCGGGTTGCCCACGGTGCTGCCGGCCGCGGTGCTGGCCCGGGTCTTTAAGACCCCGGCGGCCCGGGCGTTGTTCGGAGGCGTTGCGGCCCATACCTTCCGGCCGTTGCACTATCCGATGACCTCGGCGATCGGGCTGGGAATCCTCACGGCCGGACATCGGCACGGCTGGGCCGTCGCCGAAGGCGGGTCGCAGGCGATCACCGATGCGTTGGCCTCGGCCCTGGCCGAACTCGGCGGCAAGGTGCAAACGGGTGTCCGGATCACCACGGCGGCTCAACTGCCGCCGTCGGACATCACCATGTTCGATCTGACGCCGACGGCTGTCGCCGGCATCCTGGGGGCCCGCCTGCCCCGGCTGGCGGCGCATGCTTACCGTCGATTCCGTTATGGCCCAGGCGCCTTCAAGGTCGACTTCGCGGTTCGCGGGCCGGTGCCGTGGACCAATCCCGAGGTGGGGCGGGCCGGTACGGTGCACCTGGCCGGCGACTTCGACGAGATCGCGGCCACCGAGCGGGACATCCATGCCGGACGTATGCCGCGCCGGCCGTTTGTTCTGGTAGGTCAGCAGTACCTGGCGGACCCGGGCCGCTCGGCCGGAAAGATCAATCCGATCTATGCCTATGCTCATGTGCCGCATGGCTATACCGGTGATGCCACCGACGCCATCATCGCGCAGTTCGAGCGGTTCGCGCCGGGATTCGCCGACCGGGTCGTCGAGTCCGCGGTGCGCTCGACCACCGAGATGTCGGTCTACAACCCGAACTACGTCGGCGGCGACATCTGCACCGGTGCCAAGGACATCCGGCAGCTGGTGTTCGGGCCACGGCCCACCCTGGCTCCCTATGACGTCGGGATTCCGGGCATGTACATCTGCTCGGGTGCCACGCCGCCGGGCCCGGGTGCCCATGGCATGTGTGGCGCCAATGCCGCGGTGCGAGCGCTGGAGTATTTGCGCCACCGCTGAGGGGTTCAGGACTGCAGGCCGGCGATGAAGACGCCCAGCAGCCCGCGCACGGTGCCCTCGAAATCGGTGACCATGGCGTCGTGGCCGGCCGCACCCGGTCGGGTCCATGCCCACGCCGTCCCGGTGAAGGCGTGGATGGCCGCTGTCAGCGAGGCCAGCTGCGCGTCGGACAACGGCAGCGCCGGTCGCAATGCCGCACCCAACCGCTGCTGGGCGTCATGTGCCTGGGCCGGCAGTTCCGGGAGGTCTTCGGGGCCGAGCCGGTTGATGAGGACTGGGGAAGCCGCGATCAGATCGCACAGCAGTGGACGCTCGGCCAGGGTGCGAGCCAGGGCGGTCGCGGGTGTGACGGTGCGCAACTCGCCGGCCAGCGTCTCGATCCAGTCGAGGTGTTCGTCGTACATGACCCGTAGCAGCAGCGCTTCGCGTGAGCGCACGTACCGCAGGATGCCCGATTTCGCCAGGCCGGCCGCCGCGGCCACGTCACCCAAGGTGAGCGTGGCGGCTCCGGTGTGCCGGAGGCACTCCCGCGTGGCGGCGAGCAACTGGGTCAACCGGTCCTGGCGCTGGACGGCGTTGCGGGCGCGCTGGAAAGGCGGCGCGGATTCGGGCACCCCTACATAATAGAACGTTGTTCTGTTAAAGTCCCGATCCGTGCACCGCTATGAATGCGTGATCCGCCGCCACACCACGGCGCCGCCGCCGATACTGTTCGCCCTCGTGTCCGACGGGTCCCGGTGGTCGGAGTGGGCCCGGCCCCTGATTCCCTACTCGGCGTGGGAGACCCGAGGCCCTGCCGACGATGGCGGAGTCGGGGCGATCCGGGCCGTGGGCACCAGGAAGAAGCCGGCCCGCGAGATGACCACAATTCACGAGCCCGGCCGCAGACACGGCTACACCATGCTCGCCGACGGACCGATCCGGGATTACCAGGCCGAAGTGACGTTCGCCGAGTCCGCGGGCGGCACCGAGGTGACCTGGCGGGGGCGCTACCAGACTCGTTGGCGTGTCGTTGGATTGGGCTACCGGCTGGTCCTGCGCGTGGTGCTCGGAACACTGTCGCGCAAGCTCGTCACCGCCGCTGAAAAAGGGATCGGATAGCGCGAGTGACCAGTTATGGCACAACTTTTCGTTGAACGCGTGTCATAACTGGCCACTCGATGCACCGCAACGGGCTACGGCTTGATCCGGATCCGGCCAGGCTTGTAGAGGCCTGAATGGGTCTCTGTCCCAAGCTCGATCGTCGCCGGAGCCGCATCGACGATGGTGTCGAATCTGCGCAGCGAGCCCCAGTCGCGGCCCCAGTCCTTGTCCAGGTAGGTGGCCATCACGTGCTGGCGCAACAACAGGTCACTGATCCCCAGCAGGCCGCCATTGATGCCGTCCTCCCAGGTGTCGGTGTCTTTCATCTTGGCGTTGTAGTCCGGGGTGATGCGGAACTTCGGCACCTCGGTGACGCCGTTGGCGTGCAGCATCGGCTGCTGGCACGGGAAGGCCATGCCCACCGCCCAGTCCATCAGCACCGGCTGCTGTGATCCGACATACTCCTGCACGGTCTTGACCTCGGGCACCCGCGGCGGGGTGACCGCGACCCAGTCGCCGGGGCTCAGCGACAGGTCGTCGGCGATCACCCGGACGTAGGTGGCGTCGGCCGGAATCTCACTGCGGTCGAAGCGCAGGTTGCGCCAGGACGGGATCGGCCCCAGGTCATACGGCACCACCCGGCCGGCCGGCACCGCGGTGCCATCGGGCCCGGTCCGTCCGTATTCCAGTTCGACGGTCTGCCCCTCGGTACGGCCGTTGAAAATGCTGTTGCCGGTGATGGTTCCGGCCGCGGTCACGACGACCAGCGGGTGGGCGTCGTCGCGGGCGGGCAGCTCATACCAGGCCGAGGCCAGCTTGCTCACCTGCTGCGCCGGGCCCTCGGCGAAGCTGCCGGCCAACGGAACCCGGTTGGGATCCAAGCCGTACGGCAGTGGCACGGTCGATCCGTTGACACCGGGGGTGTCCAGCTTGACCGCGGCGTTCCAGTCGGCGTCGATGCCCGGCATCGGCACGGTGATCCGGATCGCCTCGGCAACAATATGATCCGGCACTCCGTTGGGGGTGAACCCGGTCGGCGCGGTGCCGCCCAGCGGCCCCAGCGGGCCGTAGTCGCCTGGCACCGGGGTGAGGAAGCCGTCATTGGTGTCGGGTTCGACGAGCACGTCGTCGGCCAGGCCACAGCCGCCGGCGAACGCTCGCAGGTTCGACGAGGCGTTGGAGTAGGTGCCGTCCTGACGCACCACTCCGTAGAGCATCGAACCGACGAACACCACCACCATGAACCCGGCCGCGACCGGCACCGGAGCGGTGGTCAGTGCCCGCGTCATCCGGCCCTCGGCCGATGGCCGCAGATGCAGCCAGTAAGCCCACAGTGCGGTGATCACGAACAGCGCAAAGAAGATGGCGCTCACCGTGATTCCGCCGATGTTGGGCTTGTCGTTGTTGAAGGGCACGCCGTAGCTGGACACGTACCACCAGCCGTTGGTGCTGGCGAAGCACAGCGCGAGCACGAACAGCACGGCAGACGTGAACGCCATCCGATTGCGCGCCGAGCGCAGCACTGCGGGTCCGGCCAGCACCGTCACCACCGCGGCCATCGCCGCACCCACGGCGGCGAACAGGCCGAAGTGGTGCACCCACTTGGTGGGGGCGAACTGCAGGAAGAAGATCGTGGCGAAGATGATGCCCATCAGCCGCCACACCGGTCCCCGGGCTACACCGGGAATCCGTTTGCGCCGCAACATGATGAACAGCGAGGCGAACAGGCTCAGCGCGGTGACGATGAAGCCGAACCGCCGTGACAGCGAGCCGTCCACGGTCGGCAGGATCAGGTAGTAGTAGCGCAGGTTCTCGGTGTACCACTCCTGCGCCGGCCCGATCGCGGTGCGAATTCTGGTGGCTTCCAACACCGTGGCGAACGTTTGGTCGGCGAACACCACGGTCAGGATCACTGTGCCGGCGGCCAGCAGCGGCAACACCAGCGGCCACACGCCAAGGACGCGGCGCCGGCGCACCAGGATGCGCAGCAGCGGACGTCCACCGGCCACCAGGGCGGCCACGGCGATGATGCCGGTCGGCTGGATGCCGAGGGTGAAGGCCGCCGAGATGATCGCCAGGGCGGCCGGGGTCAGCCTCCCGGAGATGATGGCCCGCTCGATCAGCACGTAGGTGATCAGGGCGCCGGTGGCGATCTGGCCCTCGGGGCGCAGGCCGTTGTTGAACGGCATCCAGGCCGCCAGCAGCACCATGCCGGCTGCCCACAGTGCGGGCCTGGACGCGATCACCGCGGGCCCGAGCCGGGGCAGCACCTCGCGTGACAGCAACAGCCAGCACACGATTCCGCACAGCAGGTCAGGCAGCCGCATCCAGATGCTGGCGTCGCTGATGTGGGTCATCAGGGCCAGCAGGTTGTAGTACCAGCCGAAGGGGTCTTCGGGGCTGCCGAACCAGCGGAAGTAGTTCGACATGTAGCCGGCGTGGTCGGCGACTCGCGCCATCTGGAGTTGGTAGCCGTCGTCGGACGAGTTGGCGCCGATGATGTGCCACAGCAGGAACGCGCCGACCACCACCACGTCCAGGGCGCTGAACGTGCGCCAGCGCGACGGGATCACGCGGTGCATACGCCGGCCGTCGAGCCGGTCGAGGCGCCACAGCGCGAGCACCGCGATCACCGTGGCGGCGATGCCGATCAGGATCGCCGCGAGCTTGAGCGCAGTGGGCTTGGAGGTGAATCGGGTGTCGATCGTGGCCGAGAGCGAAAGTCCTTGCGGCGCGGGTCCGCTGAGCTCGGTGAAGACGCCGACGATCTGGGGTCGCAGGTTCGGATCGGCGAAGCCGGTGCGCAGCTCCTTGCCGTCCTTGTCGGTCAACCCGACGAACGTGGCGAAAGTGCCCGCCTCCGACGACGTGATCTCGATACGTGAGCAGCCCGCGGCCTTCTCGCGCGGCACGCTGGCGATCACCACGTTGCGGTCGGTGATGTCGACGCGCTTGGCGTTGACGTTGACGAACAACGCGTTGAGCGCGGCTTGCCTGCCCTCCTTGGGGGCGGTGCCGAGCACCATCGCACCCTCGGGCGGCGTCGACCGGATCACCTCACACGGCACCGTCACCGACATGGTGACGGGCGTCTGGCTGATCAGCGGTGCGGTGACGCTGTTCATCTGTCCGGCTTGCGGCCAGTTCAGGGTGGCGGTGGTCTGCACCACCGGCAGCAGCGGCGTGGCCACCGCGCACAGGAAGCCGATCAGGCCGGCGATCATCGCGACCCAGCGGGTCAGCTGAACGTTCTTGTCAGCGCTGTGTTCGCGCAAGGTCACGCTCATGGCAGGGCTCGGATCGGTCCGGGCCGGCTGAAGCCGAACACTCGTTGGGTTCCTTGATCAATCGAGGCCACAGGCGCCTGCCCGGCCGGTACCACCGGGTCGTATTTCTCGATGGAGCCCCAGTCCCGGTACCAGTCGTCGCGCAGGTACGTCGGAATGGTCGACGTGCGCAGCAGCGCCTGGATGAAAAGGAAGGGACCACCCTTCTGGGCGGACTGCCACATGTTCGACGACACCACCACTTGCTTGACGTTGGGAAGGATGCGGTACTGCGGCAACTCGGCCACACCGAGTCGTTCGGAGAACGGGCGCTGGCACGGGAAGTTCGCAGCGGTCGCGATGTCCATCAGCACCGGGGTCTGCTTGCCGAGGAACTCCTGCGCGGTCTGCAGGGTCGGCACCCGCGGCGGGGTGAAACCGAACCACTGATCGTCGGACAGGTTCGGGTCGTCGGCGACGATCCGCGCCACGTTGGCCTCCGGCGGTGCCCAGGCCAACGGGAAACGCAGGTTGCGCCAGGCGTATTGGGCGAACACGTCGATCGGCTGGACGGCGTCGAGGGCCTGGAAGCTGCCGTCGGGGCGGTGCACACCCCACTGCAGTTTCAGTGACTGGCCGTAGTGGAATTCGTGTTCTTCGTCGTAGTACCAGATGGCGCCTGCGGCGGCGACGGTCACCAGCGGCCGGTCCGGGGTGCGTGGCGGCAGTTGGTACCAGGCCGAGGTGGCCTTGGCGGCGACGGTATTTTCCTTGTAACTGCCCATCACCGGGGTGCGCGCGGGGTCCAGGCCGAACGGCAGATACACCCGCGAGCCGTTGACGCCTTCGGGGCCGTAGCCGCCGCCGGTGCCCGCGGCGTAGGCGATGCCGACGTTGGGCTTGTTGGGGGAACCGTCGGAGTTCACCGTGCCAGGGTTGGCGACGACAGGCTTCGGCGGTTCGAGCGTGTCGCTGATCCCGTTGGGGGTGAAGCCGACGGGGTTCTGTCCGCCCAGCGGGCCGTACTCGCCCCAGGTCTGCCCTTCCGCCGGTTGCAGCATGCCTGCGTTGGTGTCGGCTTCGACCAGCACGTCGTCGGCCATGGCGCAACTGTCCGAGGACAGACCGGAGGTGAGCGCCGAGAGGTTGGCCTTGGCGGTGGTGTAGACGGGGTAGCGCTGGACGAAGCCCTTGGTCATCGAGCCGACTTCGAGCACCACCATGATGACGGCGACCACGAGCAGCGGCGTGGAGGCGAGCACGCGGTTGCGGCGGGTGTTGGCGACTTCGGTGTGTCCGGCGTAGTCGATCCGGAAGTGCAGCCAGCCGGCCAGCACCGCGGTGACGATCGCCAGGGCCAAGAACATGGTGGTCACCGGGTAGCCGGCGATCACCGGCTGACGGTCGAACCAGGGCACGCCGTAATTGCCGACGTAGAACCAGCCGTTGATGCCGGAGGTGGCCCAGGCGAGCACGAACAGCAGAGCGGTGACGTAGAGCGCGAGGTTGCGTCGGCTGTGCAGACCCACCCGGGCGAAGGCGAACGCGGTCACCGCACCAAGGGCGGCAGCCAGTCCGGCGAAGGCACCGAACTGCACGGCCCATTTGGTCGGGGTGAAGTGCAGCAGGAGCAGGCCGATGGCGGTGGTGCCGAGCAGTCTCCAGACCGGGCCGCTGGCGATCCCGGGCACGTGCCCCTTGCGCAGCAGCAGCGCGATCATGCCGAACAGGCACAGCATCATGGCCAGCACCGCAAACCGTCGGGTCAGGGAGCTGTCGACGGAATCCTCGACGGTCAGGAAGTAATAGCGCAGGAATTCCTGATACCAGGAGATGGTCGGGCCGACCGTGTACTTGATCCGGGCCGACTCGGCGACGGTGGCCAGGGTCTGGTCACGGAACACGACGACGAATATCAGTGCCGCCGAGCCGGCGAGCGCGGCGAGCGCGGGCAGGGCGATGCGGCGGCTGCGGATGATGCCGACCACGCGGCGCGCACCGACCAGCAGCGGGGCGGCGGCGATGATGCCCTGCGGGGCCAGCGTGACGCTGAGGGCGGCGACGATGATCGCCAGGGCCGTGGGCCACAGACGCCGTGTTCCGATGGTGGTCTCGACGAGCGCCCACACCGCGAGCACACCGAAGGCGATCAGCGGTTCGGGGCGCAGTCCGTTGTTGAACGGGAACCAGGCGGCCAGGAACACCGCGCCCGCGGTCCACATCGTGACCCGGTTGAGTGCGACGCGCCGGCCGAGCCGCGGCAGCACCCAGCGGCTCAGCAGCAGCCACGTGCCGATGGCGGCCAGGGTGGCGGGCACCCGCATCCAGACGCCCGCCGTGCTGATCGCTGCGAAGTGGGCCAGCACCGACTGGTACCAGTCGAACGGGGCCTCGGTGGCGCCGAAGTAGCGGAAGTAATTGGCCGAATATCCGGCGTCGGCCGATACCCGCGCGATGGTCAGGTTGTAGCCGTCGTCCGATGAGATGGCGCCGATGACGTGCCACAGCAAGAGTCCGCCGATGACGCCGATGTCGGCGATCCAGGTGGCAAACGGGACCTTCACGAAACGGCGCCAGGCGTGACGAATGCGGTGGCCGCCACTGACCTGAATGTCGCCGCCGGGGCGGCTCCGCCGGTCCAGCACGGCGAGCGCGACGATCGAGGCCACCACGCACACCACGCCGAGCGCCATCACCAGCAGCTTGAGCGCGGTCGGTGAGGTGATGAACCGGGTGTCGATGTCGACGCGGGCGCTCAGCCCGGGCTGCGGCGCCATCTTCAGGTCGGTGAACAGGCCGGCGACCTGAGGCTTCTTCTCCACGGCCGCGGTGCCGGCGGCGCCGGGGATGCCGACGAAGTCAGCGCCCACCCCGCCGAGGTTCGCCCACAGGTGCAGCGCGCTGCAGCCGCCGGCGTTGACCGCCGCGCGGGGAGCGACGGCTGCCACCGAATCTCGGAATGCCACCACCACGGTTTCGGTGTTGGCGCGCACGAACAGCCCGTTGCGGCTGGCGTCGATGCCACCCGAGGGGATTGTCGAGAACACCAGGCCGCCCTCGGCGGGCAGCGTCGCGATCGCCGAGCACGGGATGGACACGTCGAGGGTCTGCGGGGCGCCCGAGACCAGCGGCGCCGTCACCGCGGTGACGTTTCCCGCGGCATCGGTGCCCTGCGGCCACAGGATGGTCGCAGTGGTCTGTTTGACGGGCAGCAGTGGCACCAGGGCGCACAACACCACACCCGCGATGCCCGCGACGATGGCGATCAGGCGTGCGATGCCCACAACACGGTCGGTTGGCTCATCGGAAGGCACGAGGCTCGATGTTATGCGACCCGTATGTGAGACCCGGTTTCACCTGCCGCGTGCTGGAGAGACTTGTCCGAGCTGTGTCTTAGCTGTGCCGCAGCGGGGCCGGGCTCCACAGTCCGCTGCGGATCGCGGTGCCCAGGTCCAGGCGAGCCGGTTCGGCGTCCGGGTACCACGGTGTGAGCCGTTGCAGCGAGCCCCAGTCCCGGAACCAGTCGTCTTTCAGATATGTCGGCACGCTCGACGGGCGCAGCAGTAGTTCGGAGATGCCCAGCGGGCCGCCGCCCAGGTAGTCCATCACCGGCGAGTTGGCCTCGGCGCCGAAGCGGTCCGGCAGGATCCGCCACTTGGGCACCTCGGTGACGCCGTACCGATGGGCGAAGGGGCGCTGGCACGGGAACGCCAGGCCCACGAGCCAGTCCAGCAGCACCGGGTCCTGCGATCCGACCACGTCCTGCAGGGTGCGCAGCTGCGGGATGCGCGGCGGGGTCACCGCGATCCAGTGCTGCGGGGCCAGGTCGTCGTCGGAGGCGACCAGGCGGATCTGGGTGGCCTCGCGCGGGATGGCGTCCATCGGGGCGCGCAGGTTGCGCCAGGCCGGAGCGGCGCCCACGTCGGCGAATCCGACGCCGCCGCCGGGCTTGTTCTCGGCGGCCTGGGCATCGGTGGCCCACTGCACCACGACCTCACCCGGATCGAACCGGCCTGCTGCCGAGACCACGAGCAGCGGGCCGGCCTGATCACGATCGGGCAGCCGGTACCAGGCCGACCGCATGATCGCCGGCTGCTGGGTTCCCGCCCGCCAGCTGCCCAGCACGGGGGTGGTGGCCGGGTCCAGGCCGTACGGCAGCCGGGCCCTGGAGCCGTTGATTCCGGCGGCGGCGGTGGTGCCGCCCTCGGTGCCCACCTCGCTGCCGGTCACGGTGCCGGAGTCGGTGTCGGCGAAGTTGCCGGAGCCGGGTTGTTCCATGACCGGGTCGGCCGAGATGTCCGACGGGATGCCGTTGGGGCCGAATCCCTGCGCAATGATCGCGCCGAGCGCCTGCCCGGGCGGTTCGCTGATCGGTTCGAGGGCACCGGTGTTCGCGTTCTCCTCGACCATCACGTCGTTGGCCAGTCCGCAGGTCTTGCCGGTGAGCGCCTCCAGATTGGAGCGGCCGACCGACCAGGCCGGGTACTGGTTGGTCATCGCCAGCGTCAGTGAGACCACCTCGAACATCACCAGCAGCCACGCGGCGATCGCCAGCGGCGATTGCACGATCCGTTGCCATCGGCGCTGTGGCCCGTCCGGGGATTCGTCGCGGTCGCTGAAGTGGTACCAGGCGGCCAGCAGCAGGGCCAGCACCGACAAGCCGAGCAGCATGGTGGTGAACCCGAAATGCCACTCGGGGAACGAGTTGGACCAGGGCACACCGAAGTTGGAGACGTACCACCAGCCGTTGACGGTCGCGAACGACAGCGCCATCACGAACAGCACGAGTGCGGCGAACATCGAGCGGTTGCGTCGGGAGCGCATCGCGGCGGCCGTCACAGCGACCGCAGCCAGCGCGCCCAGCGATCCGGCCAGCCCGGCGAACACACCGAAGTGGTGGGTCCACTTGGTCGGGGTGAACATCATCGCCAGGAACGAGATGATCGTGATGCCGACGATGCGCCGGCTCGGTCCCGCGGCGGTACCTGGTATGCGGCCCTTGCGCAGCGTCATCGCCACCGAAACCACCAGCGCCACAAGCAGGGTCAGCACCGCGAAGCGTCGCGCCACCGAACCGTCCGGGCTTGAGGTGAACAACCGCGAGTAGCGGATGTGCTCGTCGAACCAGGCCAGGCTGGGGCCGACGGTGGATTTGAAGGTGCTGGCCTGGATCTCCCCAGCCAGGGTCTGGTCGCGGAAGATCAGGATGATCGTGACGGTGCAGGCAGCCAGGATCGGGGCCAGTAGCGCAAGGTGGCCGAAGCGTGAGGTATGCCGGGCCACAATGGTTTTCAGCGGCCCGACCGCCACCAGTAGGGCGCCGACGGCGGCGATACCGGTGGGGCCCGAGAACAACGTCAAGGCGCCGATGATGATGGCGATGGCCACCGGCAACATTCGGTTGGTGGCTACTCCGCGCTCCACCGAACACCAGGTCAGCAGGATGCCGAGGGCGATGATCGGCTCGGGACGCAGTCCGTTGTTCAGCGGCAGCCAGAACGCCAGGAACATGCCGGCCGCGGTCCAGGCGGCCGCCCGGTTGGTCTTGACGGCGCGACCCAGCCGCGGCAGCACCTCACGGCTGATCACCCACCAGCACGCGAGCGCCATCACCAGGGTGGGAAGCCGCAGCCAGATGCTGGAGGTGGAGACGTGGGCCCACAGGGCCAGCAGGTCGTAGTACCAGCCGAACGGGGCCTCTGGTGTGCCGAACCAGCGGTAGTAGTTGGCCATGTAACCGGCGTGCTCGGACACCCGGGCCATGGTGAGGATGTAACCGTCGTCGGAGGTGTTGGCGCCGACGAAGTGCCACCACACCAGCACGGCGGTGACGAGTCCGTCCAGCGGTTTCATCGACCACCAGCGGGGCGGCAGGAAGCGCCGGTGCCGGACACCGTCGGCGGTGTCGAGACGGTGCAGCGCGCCCAGTGCGATGACGGTCATCGCGACGCCGACGATCATCGCGAGCAGCTTGAGCAATGTCGGGGCGCTGCTGTAGCGGGAGTCGATGGTGGCCGAGAACTTCAGGCCCTCGGGCGTGGGCCCGGACAGGTCGGTGAAGACACCGACGATCTGCGGCCGGAAGTCGTAGCCGCCCCGTTCACCGCGCAGGGGCGCGTCGGGATGGTCGGCGGTCGCACTGGCGTCACGCTGGGTGAGCCCGACGAACTCCCCGGTCACCTTGTCGGCGTGCGCGGTGAAGGTCAGGGACTGGCATGCCGGGCTGAGTACCGCGTCCAGCGGTGCGCTGATCACCGGGGTGTTGCGCACGATGACCAGCACGTCGTTGTTGACTCGCTCGATCAGCAGGCCGCGGTCGACGGCTTTGGGCGCCTGCTTGGGCACAGTGGACAGCAGGACGGTGCGGGCTCGGTTCTCCGGCCCGGCCAGTCCCGCGGCGGCCTGGCACGGCACCGTGATGGTCAGGTCGGTGGCCACGTACCCGATCAGCGGGGCGTTGATGCTCTGCCATGTGCCGTTCTGCGGCCAGTTCAGCTCGGCGGTGGTCTGCTTGACCGGAAGCAGCGGTGTCGCCACCGCCATCAGTACGCCGAGCAGACCGGCGACGATCGCGATGAGCCGCGCCGTCCGGTGATTGCTGCCGGCGGTTCCCTGCGGTCCCGTCACGGGCTCTGATGCTATCGGCGTGTCAGCGCCGGGATTAATGGCCATCGGGGGTTGGCTTTCTGATCGCCAGGACGAATGGACCGATGTCGGTCACCTCGAAACGTGGATCTTTGAACAGGGCCGTGTCGAGCGCCACGTGGTAGCGGCGCACGTTGGGCTGGTTGGGGTAGACGTCGGATGCCAGGCGCAGCGTGTAGGTGTCGTTGGCGCCATGGCGCATCAAGAACACCGTCGGTGCCTTCCAGGGCATTTCGTCGAGGGCCTTCACGAACTCGTCGGCCTTGGTCATGGTGGCCCAGGCTTCGATGGCCTTGGCGCGTTTGTCGAATTCGGCCAGCGGGTTGGCGTAGTGCGACGTCAGACCTTGGAACCCGTAGTAGGGGTAGTACGACAGGAAGCTGTAGTCGGCGGTCAGCACCACGGTCTGGTTGCGCGGAACCCCGGTGACCTCGGCGATCTTGGCGTCGATCTCGCGGTAGTAGCGTTCGGCGCCCGGTGGCCGGCGGTCGGCTCGCTGACCGGTGCCGTCGGTGTCGGTGTAGGCCACGTTGATGTCGGGGCGCAGCACGTCGGGGATGTCCTGGCTGAACGTGAGGGCGCCGATGGCGCCGACCGTGGCGGCCGCGGTGATGACCCGCCGTGCGGTTTCCGGTTGATAGCGCCGCGCTGCGAGACGGGCCAGGCCCTGCGCCGATTCAATGAACCCGAACGCGCCTGCGGTGGTGAGCAACACGGTCAGCGTCGGCTGCAGCCGGAAGGACAGCAGCGTGGTGCCGACCAGGGTGGTCAGCATCGACAGCAGGGACCAGGCGTAGACGGCGAGCACCGCGATGGCCAGCGCGCCCGCCCGCGTCGAGGTGCGTGCCCGGACCACCAGCCACAGCGTGCCGAGCATGCACAGCGCGCCCAGCAGCGTGAAGCTCAGCATCGGGAAGGTCAGCTGGGCGCCGGCGTCGGGCAGGTAGTGCTGGGCGGTGCCCTTCTCTGCGGGCTCGCCGCCCAGCCACGCCAAAAGGTACGGGGCCCAGGTGATCAGGGCGATGGCCCCGGATATCACGGCGATGACCGCCAGGCGCAGCAGCGGGTCGATGCTGCGCCGCGCGACCGCCAGCACCAGCGCCATCAGTGCCAGCGTGAACGCGCAGTAGGCCAGCAGCAGGGTGTAGAAGAGGGCGGCGAGGCCGAGGAAGATGCCGACACCGATGACTGCCGCCCAGCCGCCGTTGCGGGTTTTGCCCCGAAGCCCGGACCAGGCCAGCACGAACACCGGCGGCAACAGCACGGTGATGATCGCGGCGTAGGGCTCGGTGGAGGAGTAGGCCAGCATCGCCGCGGTGCTCGCGGTGGTGACGATCAGTGCGTGCTCGAACCGAATCATGGTCGACCACAACACGAATGCGACGGCGACCGCGATGGTGATCGAGACGATCGACCACGGCTTGAACATCTCCCATGCCGGGGTGTCGGTGGCCGCGGCGATGCGCCCGCCCATCCAGAACCAGCCGGCCGGGTAGTACGGCGGCAGCCCGAAGTAGGTCATGTCGTGCAGGCCGGGGGTGTCGGTCAGCCGGGTCAGGTATTCGGTGCGGAACTGCTGGTCGACCGAGACCCCGAACAGGTACAGCTTGGTGGCGCCCAACGGCATCGCCAGGGTGACCACCGAGAAAGCCGACAGGAAGATCAGTGCGGTCAGCCGGGCCAGCGTGCGCCGGCCGCGGCGCCAGAACAGGCCGGCGGCCAGTATGCCCGCCAGGGCACCGACCTGGCCCACCGTGGTGAGCGCGTGCAGCTGGTTGGACGTGTTGTAGGCCGGCCATTGGACCTGGGCGATCGCGGCGATCGAAACCCCGGCCACCGCCGAGGCGAGCATCAGGGCGATCACCATGTGTCCGATGACCCTGGCCGGACGCTGCTGCATCAGATGGGAAGCTTGCGGAAGATGGGCCGCGGGACGTGCCGCAGAACCATCATCACGTAGCGGAACGCGCCCGGCGCCCAGACCAGCTCCTTGCCCTTGGCCGAGGCGGTGACGGCCAGTTCGGCCACATACTCCTTGTCGACCGTCAGCGGGGCTTCCTTGACGTGCGCGCTCATCCGGGTGCGCACCTGCCCGGGCCGGATCACCAGCACCCGCACACCGAATTCGCGCAGCGCCTCTCCGAGACCGAGGTAGAACCCGTCGAGCCCGGCCTTGGTGGAGCCGTAGACGAAGTTGGAGCGGCGCACCCGCTCGCCGGCTGCGGAGCTCATCGCGATGATCCGGCCGTAGCCCTGTGCCCGCATCTTCTCGCCGACCAGCACGCCGACGGAAACGGCTGCGGTGTAGTTGATTTCGGCGATCTGCACGGCTTTACGCTGGTTCTGCCACAGTTCTTCGGCATCGCCGAGCAGGCCGAACGCGACGATCGCGACGTCCACGTCACCGGAGGAAAATGCCTTGTCGATCACGTCGGGGTGGCTTGCGGTGTCGACGGCGTCGAAGTCGATGACCTCGACCGAACTGGCGCCGGCCTTGCGCAGCTGGGCCACCGCGCCGTCGCGGCCCGGGTCGCCGGGCAGGGCGGCCAGCACGATGCGGGCCGACGCGTCGCGCAGATAGCGCTCACAGATCGCCAGCCCGATCTCTGAAGTGCCGCCGAGCAGCAGAATCGTCTGGGGGTTACCTACGGCGTCGAACACCATCTAGCGCAGCTCCAAGCCTCGGGGGACATCGTGACGAGGGTACCGTGCGGTTTCTCCTGAAAATCCGAGCAATCCGAGCGCAGGGCCTTGACCCCACTTCCTACGCGACGTAGCTTTTTTCTACACCGTGTAGGAAATGGGGGAGATCATGACGATCCGTGACTGGCTGACGTTGCCCGCGACGGAACCGGGGGAGGACTACGGTTTCTTCGGTCCCGACTCGATGACATGGAAGGTGTGGAGCTATCCCACCTCGCTGTCGATCGGGTTCCAGCGCGCTGTCGTCATCGAAGAACTCGACCCCGCGCTCGTCGCGGCGGTCGACAAGACCCACGAGATCTACTCACGCCCGCGCACCCGGTACGACCGCACGCTGCGGTACTTCGCGATGGTGGCGTTCGACGACAGCCGCTCCACCACCAAGGCCGCCGACGTCCTGGTCAAGGTCCACTCCAAAGCGATCGGCACCGATCCGGTCACCGGAAAGACCTACGACGCCAACGATCCCGCTTCGCAGCTGTGGATCCACCTGACCGCGTGGCATTCGATCCTGGTGGCCTACGAGAAGTACGGTCCCGGCCCGTTGTCACCCGAAGAGGAGCTGCAGTACTGGCGCGAATGCGCGATCGCGGCCGAACTGCAGACTTGCGATCGCTCCGATGTTCCCCTGACCCGCGACGGCATCCGGGAGTACTTCGAGCAGATGCGGCCCCAATTGATCGGCTCGGACATCGCCCGGCAGGCTATGCACCACCTGCTGGGTGCCGAGGTGATGTTGCCCGAGATGCCGCTGCTGCTGCGGCCGGGCACCAGGGTCATCACCGCGTTCCTGCGCCGCGGCACCCTGGCGACGATGCCGCGCTGGATGCGAGAGATGGCCGGGCTCAGCACTTCCCGGGTGCTCGACGCGTTGGCGGTGCTGCCGCTGCGGATCGGGTTCCGGCTGATTGCGACGAGCACCCGGCTGCAGCTGATCCTGCTGCGACTCCTGTCCCCGGCGACCTTGCCGATCGGCGCGCGGGTGCTGCTGGCGGTTCCGCCGAAGGACCCGGTCACCACCACACCCCGTGAGGCGCAGCGCCGCTTCGGCTACGACGCGCCCAGCCAGGCGCACTTCTCACTTCGTGACCGGCAGGCGGTCCGGGTGTTCGGCGAGGGCCGCGCACCCAGTGACGAGGGGATCGTGGAATCACAGCCGATCCTTGGCACCATCGGTTGACATGGAAGATGCCGCACTAGCCAACCGGGCCCGCGCCGAACACCTGGGCCCGGACCGGCGCCGGCCGCAAGTGCTGGACACCGCGTTGGATATCGCAGCACACCAGGGCTTGGCCGACGTCACGATGGGAACCATCGCGAGACGTCTGGGTGTCACCAGGCCGGTGGTGTACGCCTGCTACCCGGGCCGTGGGGAAGTGCTTGCCGCACTGCTGGATCGGGAAACCGACGTGGTGCTGTCCAGCCTGCTCGAACTGCTGCCGCCGCAGCGCACCGGCTCCATCGAGCAGTTGTTCGTCGACGGTTTTCGCGCGCTGGGAAGCACGGTCCGTGAACGCCCGGCCTCCTGGCGCATCATCTTCGCCGCCGACCCCGATCCGGTGTTGACCGCGGCCATCGTCGCCGGCCGTGAGCGCATCAGAGGGCAGCTCGCCACCGCGATGCGTCCGTTGCTGCAACGGTGGCAGGTCGCCGATGTCGACGTCACACTGCCCATGCTGGTCGAGGTGTTCCTGGCGATCTGTGAAGCCGCCGTCCGCAAGATGCTCGACGACGGGGACGATGCCCAGCCCGAGCTGGTGGCCGAAATCTTCGGCAGGGCGGCTTATCGGGCGATGCGCGCAAAAGCCTAGCGCGACAACAACACCCCGCGATCCGGAACTCGCGGGGTGTTGCGTTACTCGTCAGATCAGGCCGTCGAAGCAGCCGACCGATCAGACCTCCAGGTCGAACCGGTCGGCGTTCATCACCTTGGTCCAGGCCGCGACGAAGTCCTTGACGAACTTCTCCTTGGAATCGTCCTCGGCGTAGACCTCGGCCAGCGCCCGCAGCTGCGAGTTCGAGCCGAACAGCAGGTCGACCCGGCTGGCGGTCCACTTCGGCGAACCGCTGGCGCGGTCGGTGCCGACATAGGTGCCGTCGTCGGCCGGTGCCGGGGCCCACTTGGTGCCCATGTCGGTCAGGTTGACGAAGTAGTCGTTGGTCAGCTGACCCTTCTTGTCCGTCAACACGCCGAGGTCCGAGCCGCCGTGGTTGGCGCCCAGCACCCGCAGACCTCCGATCAGCACGGTCATCTCCGGAGCCGACAGACCGAGCAGGTTGGCCCGGTCGATCAGGCGGTACTCGGGCGGCAGGCTGTCGCCCTTGGCCACGAAGTTGCGGAAACCGTCGCCCTTGGGCTCCAGGTAGGCGAACGAGTCGGGGTCGGTCTGCTCCTGCGAGGCGTCGCCCCGGCCGGAGGTGAACGGCACCTCGACGTCGAAACCGGCGTCCTTGATGGCCTTTTCGAGACCGACGACACCACCGAGGACCACCAGGTCGGCGAAGGACACACCAGTGTCGGAAGCGGCCTGGATCTCCTCGAGCTTGGCGATCACCGGGGCCAGCTCGTCGGGCTCGTTGGCCTCCCAGCCCAGCTGCGGCTGCAGCCGGATCCGGCCGCCGTTGGCGCCGCCACGCATGTCGCTGGAGCGGTACGAGGCCGCGGCCTTCCACGCGGTGTCGATCAGCTGCTGGGTGGTCAGACCGGAGCCGGCGATGGCCGCCTTGAGGGTGGCGACGTCCGCGTCGGACAGCGGCTTACCGGCCGGGATGATGTCCTGCCACACCCAGGTCTGCTTGGGCACCAGCGGACCGAGGTAGCGCGTCACCGGACCCATGTCGCGGTGGATCAGCTTGAACCAGGCCTTGGCGTACTCCTCGGCCAGCTCCTCGGGGTGATCCAGCCAGCGGCGGGTGATCTCGCCGTAGATCGGGTCGAACCGCATCGACAGGTCGGTGGTGAGCATCGACGGGTGGGTCTTGCCGTTGCCCTGCGCCATCGGCACCGAGTTGGCCCAACCGTTGTCCTTCGGCTTCCACTGGTTGGCGCCCTGCGGGCTCTTGGTCAGCTCCCACTCGTTGCCGTAGAGGATCTCCAGGAAGCTGTTGTCCCACTTGGTCGGAGTGTGCGTCCAGGTCACCTCGATACCGCTGCTGACGGTGTCGTTGCCGACGCCGGGGTTGGCCCAGCCCAGACCCATCTGCTCCAGTGGTGCGGCCTCGGGCTCGACACCGTTCTCGATGTCGGTGGCGCCGTGGGTCTTGCCGAAGGTGTGGCCACCGACGATCAGGGCGGCGGTCTCGACGTCGTTCATCGCCATCCGGCCGAACGTCTCGCGGATGTCGATGGCTGCCGCCAGATAATCCGGATTGCCTTCGGGCCCTTCGGGGTTCACGTAGATCAGGCCCATGTGGCTGGCGCCGAGCGGGTTCTCCAGCTTGGTCCGGTCACCGTCGGCGCCGGCGTAGCGCTCCTGCGAGCCCAGCCACTCGTGCTCGGCGCCCCAGTAGATGTCCTCCTCGGGCTCCCAGTAGTCCGGGCGGCCGAACGCGAAGCCGGCGGTCTTGAAGCCCATGTGCTCCATCGCGCGGTTGCCTGCGTAGACGAGCAGGTCGGACCACGAGATCTGCTTGCCGTACTTCTTCTTCAGCGGCCACAGCAGGCGGCGGGCCTTGTCCAGGCTGACGTTGTCGGGCCAGCTGTTCAGCGGGGCGAAGCGCTGCATACCGCGCCCGCCACCTCCGCGGCCGTCCTCGACGCGGTAGGTGCCTGCGGCATGCCAGGACATGCGGACGAACAGCGGACCGTAGTGCCCGAAGTCGGCCGGCCACCAGTCCTGTGAATTCGTCAGCAGCTCATCGAAATCGCGCTGGAAGGCCTCGACATCGAGAGACTTGACGGCCTCGCGGTAGTCGTAGCCCTCGTCCGACGGATCGATGGCAGGCGGGTTCTTCTGCAGGATCTTCAGGTTGACCGCGTTGGGCCACCAATCGCGGTTGCTGCCGCCCTCCACGGGCGGCTTGATCCGCATGGGACAACCGCTTTCGGCGGGTTCGGTCTGTGCTTCACCGATCGGGGGATGGGTTTCGGCGTCTGCCATGACAATCCTTTCCGGGGCTGGCGGGTTAAGGGGTTATCTCTTTGGAGAAACGGAACATTCGGGGCAGGTGCCCCAATAGATGACCTCGGCCTCATCGATCTCGTAGCCGTGGTCTTCTGACGCGGACAGGCATGGGGCGGACCCGGCCGCGCAGTCCACGTCGGCGATTGCGCCACACGATCGGCACACGACGTGATGGTGGTTGTCGCCGATGCGCGATTCGTACCGGGCGACCGAACCGGATGGTTGGATGCGACGCACCAGAGAGGCTGCGGTCAGCGCGTGCAACGAGTCGTACACAGCTTGGTGTGAAACGTCGGGCAGTTCGTCACGCACGGCACGGATGATCGTGTCGGTGTCGGCGTGCGGGTGTGTGCTGACTGCGTGCAGCACCGCCACACGGGGGCGCGTCACACGCAGGTCGGCGCTTCGCAGCATCTGCTGGAAGTCCGCGGTTGTCGCCACGAACGGAAGTCTGGCCCCTTTTCTGGAATTAGTCAAGAATAAAATTCTCGGCGAACGCGAGGGGAACAGAAGAGGGGCTAGACGAGCTCCAGCCGGCGCGCCATGTCCGAGATGAACAGGCCGTCGGGATCGACCTTGCGACGTACCGACAGCCACTCGTCGATGCGTGGATACATCGCGTGGAAGGTCTCGGCCGTCGTGCGGGAGTCCTTGGCGGTGTAGAGCCTGCCACCGAATTCCAGTACGCGGCGGTCGAGTTCGGTGACGAACTCGTTCAGTCCGGCCTTGATCGGGAAGTCCACGCACACGTTCCAGCCGGGGATCGGGAAGCTCAATGGCGCCTGGTTGCCCGGGCCGAACAGCTTGAATACGTTGAGGAACGAGTAGTGCCCGGAGCGCTGGATGTCGACGATGATGGCCTTGAACTCCTCGACGGCCTCGGTGGGCACCACGAACTGGTACTGCAGGAAACCCGCAGGGCCGTAGGCGCGGTTCCACTCCCCGAACATGTCCAGGGGGTGATAGAACTGCGTCAGGTTCTGCACCTTGTTGCGGTAGGTGCCCGACTTGCGGTACCAGAGTTCGCCGATCGGTCCGAAGGTCAGCTTGTTGGCCAGCCCGTTGGGGAACACATCCGGCAACGTAAGTAGTTGTGGCGCATCGAATTTCAGCGGGTTCTTGCGGAGTTTCGGCGGCAGCTGATCCAGCGTTGCCAGTGAACCTCGCGAGATCGCGGCCCGGCCGAGTTTCGGTGGCTTGCTGATCGCGTCGAACCACGCAGATGAATAGGTGTAGTTGGATTCGCTACCGTCGCTGTGGAATTCGATGGTCTCGTCGAGGCTGTGGGTGACATCGCCGTCGGCGATGAAGTACGCGGTCTCCGTCGGGGTCATCTCGATGGTGGCCCGCAGGATGACGCCGGTCAGGCCGTTACCGCCGACCGTGGCCCAGAACAGTTCGGATTCGGGACCGTCCGGGGTGAGTTTGCGGATCTCGCCGCCCGCGGTCAGCAGGTCCATCGAGCGCACGTGGTTGCCGAAACTTCCGGCGCTGTGGTGGTTCTTGCCATGGATGTCGCAACCGATGGCACCACCGATGGTCACCTGCCGGGTGCCCGGCAGCACCGGGACCCACAACCCGTGGGGGAGCGCGGCCCGCATCAGCTGGTCGAGGTTCACCCCGCCGTCCACGTCGACCAGCTTGGTGTCGGCATCGATCGAGTGGATCTGGTTCAGCGCCGACATGTCGATGACGAGTCCGCCGCCGTTTTGGGCGTTGTCACCGTAGGAGCGACCCAGGCCGCGGGCGATGACGCCCCGGCCCTTGTGCTCGGCGGCCTGCGTGACGGCCTTGACGATGACTTCGGGATCGCTGGTCGAGAGCACCTGTGCCACGGTCGGTGCGGTCCGGCCCCAGCCCGTCAGGCGCTTGGGAGTGGTCGGCAATTCGGTAGTCGACATCGCTAAGGAGAGTACCCGGCAGTAGCCACGGACCGGCCCGACTGCGCGCCGAGAGTGACGCAACGGTCGTCGGACGCCGCGCAGAACAACCCTGGCGTCCCTTTCGCGACAGCGTCTGCGGCGCGCAGCTCAGTGCAGTTTGAAGATCACCGCGCGCTGCACGATGAAGTTGATCACCGTCGCCGTGCCCTGGGCGATCACGAAGGCCACCGGCACCGCCCACGATTGGTAATCGGCCAGGTGGAGCACCAGGTGGTTCAGCCCGACCTGCACTGCGAAAGTGACCAGGTAGAGCGCCCACACCGCGATGAACCGGGCCGTGCTCGGCGGAGCCTGGAAGGTCCAGCGCCGGTTGATCAGGTAGGCGGTCGTGGTCCCGGCGATGAAGCCGATCGTTTTGGCCAGGTCGACCTGCAACCCGAAGGCCTTGTAGAGCAGTACGTACAGCCCGAAGTCCACGATCGCCGAGAGCCCACCGGTCACGACGAACCGGAACGCCTGCGTTTTGAGGTCCAGGGTCGGCGACATGACGGGTTCGGCCACCCAGGCAGCTTAGCGAGGGCCTAACGTTCAGTCGTGTTGCAGACGGTGCTCAACGACCTCGGGATAGCGGTGTTCGCGTCCTCGGGGGTCATCGTGGCGATCCGCAAGGGCTTCGATCTGTTCGGTATCGCGGCACTGGGCGTGTTGACCGGTGTGAGCGGCGGGGTGATCCGTGACGTGTTCCTCGGTGTTCATCCGCCTACTTCCATTCAGCACTGGCCGAACATCACCGTTGCCCTGGCGGCGACGGCCGTGGCCACTCTCACCGCCAAGCACCTCATCCGGTTCCACCACATCGTGCTTCCGCTGGATGCGATCGGCATGGGCTTCTTCGCGACCTCGGGCGCGGCGTTCGCCGTCGACAACGGGGCCAGTTGGTTCGCGGCCGTGCTGATCGGCATGACCACGGCGATCGGCGGCGGCATCATCCGCGACGTACTGGTCCGGGAGATCCCGATGTTGATGCGGCCGGACGATCTCTACGCCGTCCCGGCGTTGATGGGCGCGACGGCCTATGCGGTCATCGACTACTTCGGCCCGCAGTGGATAGGCCTCGTGGTCGGCACGGTACTCGCCACGACGCTGCGCCTTGCCGGGTTGATTTTCGGTTGGCGGTTACCCACCGGCCCCGCGGACCTAATCGCCGGGGACGATCATTGAATTTCAGGCACAGTTATGACGAAAACGTGTTGGTGAAATAGGAAACCGCCCTACCATTTGCGGCCGTGGATACTCTCATATTCGCCGGAATGCTGGGTGTATTGATCCTCATGTACAGACAGCGGTCGCGCCGGGCCATTGTGGCCTCGTGGTGGATTATCACCATTGTTTGCTGCCTATTCTTGAAGGTGCATATCACCAGCGGCCTCGGCCTCGGATTGACGTGGTGACGTGATGACCGATACCACGAGTGTTCCGGTGACTGAGAACGGCGGCGGCTTCGCCGGCACGATTCAATATTGGCTGGCATTGATATTCATCGTCGGCTGGACGGGCGTCATCGGCGGTGGGCTCGCCTTCCAGTTCCTGGCCTGGGAGTACCCCTGCCCGCTGTGCATGTTGCAGCGCATGTTCATGACGTTGGCGGCCCTCGGTGGCGTTTACATCGTCCGCAAGGGCATGGACGGGGTGATCGAGGCGCGCGACTACATGGTCGGCTGGGGCATGGCAATTGTCGCCAGTATTTGTGGCGGATTTGCGGCCTGGCGCCAGACGATGCTGCACATTCTTCCGGGTGACCCCGGATATGCCGGAGCATTTCTGGGGATGCACCTATACGTTTGGTCGTGGGTGTTGTTCACCGCGTCGGTGGCCGTAATCGGCATCGTGTTCACGTTCTCGCATTCGACTGCGGCAACGGCTATTCCGGCGTCGTACCGCACCGTCGGGAAGCTCGCGATCTGGTTGTGCGGTGCGGTGATCGTCATCAATTTGGTGGCTGTTTTCCTGTTGGAGGGCTTCCATTGGAAATTGCCCGACGACCCGGCCTGCTATCAGATCTTCCACGATCTGGGAATCCTGGAGGGCGGCTGCGAACTTCCCGGCTGACGAGCTACATCCCGGTGGCCGACAACACCGCGCACAGCGCATCGACCGCCGGGCCGAAGGCGTGCTCGGCGGGCGCCCCGAATCCGATGATCACCCCGTCGGGGTCCGCGGTATCCGGACCGGCCTGCGGATGCCGCATGATCGACAGCCCGGACAGTGCGATTCCGGCCTCGCCGGCTCGGCGCAGCACCTCGGGTTCGGCCCCGTCGGGCAGGGTGAGCAGCATGTTCACCCCAGCCGCCAGCCCGCCGATGCCGAGGCCGAATCCGCTCACGGCGTCGACGAGGGCGTCGCGTCGCCGGCGGTAGCGGTTGCGCATCCGCCGGATGTGCCGGTCGTAGCCGCCGCTGTGGATGAAGTCGGCCAAGGTCAGCGCGGTGAGGGCATCGACGTGGTACTGAGCCCCGCCCGCGGCGGCGATGACGGGATCGATCAGTGCGTCGGGCAGAACCATCCAGCCCACCCGCATCACCTGGGCCATGGCCTTGCTGGCCGATCCCAGATAGACGACACGTTCGGGGTTCAGTGCCTGCAGGGCGCCGATGGGTTGCCGGTCATAGCGGAACTCGCCGTCATAGTCGTCGTCTACGACGTATCCGCCGGTGCGTTGTGCCCAGTCGATGACCGCGGTGCGCCGGGCCGGGTGCAGGGCCATGCCGAACGGGCTCTGATGCGCGGGGGTCAGGAGTACTGCCGGGGTGTCGAGGATCTCCAGATCACTGATCACCGCGCCGTGCTCGTCCAGGCCGATGGGTGTGGTCAATACCCCCAGTGCTGCGAGCGCGTCACGAAAGATGTAGAGGCCGTGCGCCTCCACGGCGATCGGCCGCCGGGCGCCCAGCACCCGCCCCAGTAGGTCGACGCCGTCGCGGACGCCGGAGCAGATCACGATGGAGTCAGGCGTGGTGCGCACCCCGCGCACCCGGCCCAGATATTCGGCGAGTGCCTCGCGCAGCGGAAGCGGGCCGCGTGGATCACCCATCCGCAGGGCTGCGACCGGCGCGTTCGTCACGGCCCGACGTGCCGACGCCAGCCAGGCCGATCGTGGGAACTCCGATACGTCGGGGGAGCCGGGCATCAGGTTGTGCCGCGGTACGGCAGGTATACGACGCGGTCGGGGCGCGGTCCGCGAGGAAGCAGTGCGCGTGACCCAGGTGCCGGCCCCCTGGCGTGACGCGAGCCAGCCTTCGGCGACGAGTTCGGCGTACGCCTCGGCGACGGTGTTGCGGGCCAGTCCCAGATCGGCGGCCAGCGCCCGGGACGGGGGCAGCCGCGTGCCGGTGCTCAAGCTGCCGCCGCGAATGCCGTCTCGAAGTGCGGTGATCAGCTGTTCGCGGGCCGTGCGGCTGCCGGGTTCGATCATCGAGCGCAGTTCTAGATGCAGGTCTCGGCTACCCAGATTGGCCCGCGAAGTCACGCGTGAATTGAACCATCTAGGCGGTATTTTCCGGTCTAGCGTTGATCGCATGACTCAGACACTCGAACCCACGAAGACCGTCGACCGGCTCAAGATCTACAAGACGTCGCCCGAGCTGTACGACGCGATGATGACGCTGTCCGCCGCCGCGGCCAAGGACATCGACCCGACCATCGGTGAGTTGGTCAAGATCCGCGCGTCGCAGATCAACCACTGCGCGTTCTGTCTGGACATGCACACCCGTGACGCCCGCGAGCGGGGTGAGACGGAGCAGCGGCTGGCGCTGATCGCGGCGTGGCAGGAGGCCGGCGATCTGTTCACCGAACGTGAGCAGGCGGCGCTGGCCCTGACCGAGGCCATCACCGAGCTCGGCAACGGCCACGTGCCCGATGCCGTGTATGCGCGGGCTGCCGTTGCGTTCACCGAACGCGAACTCGGCCAGGTGATCGCGATGGCCGTCACCATCAACGCATGGAACCGGATCAACGTGACCGTGCGGATGCCGGCCCCGCGGCGCTGATCTCGCGGGAAACTGGGGGTGTGCAGACTCGGTCCGGTGCAGACGTCACGGTGTGCGGCGCGGTTGTACACAAGCTGCACCGGCCGGGCACCGATCCGCGTTCGCTGCGCATGAGGCTGCGCGCTGCCGGCCGGATCGGCGTGCTCCTGAGCCCGCTGTCGAGCGTGGCCGACGCAGTGGACGGACGCTGGCTGACGCGGTGGCCCCTGGTGGAAACCGTTGCGGTGCAACCGGAATGTGTGCCATGGACCGATATCGGTCGGCTGCTGGCAGCGCTGCACACCGAGCCGGTCACTCAGCGATTGCCGGCGCACGGCTGGCCGGCGCGGCTACGGCGAGCGGTCTGCCTGGCCCGGCGGCACCGCGACGATGTGGTGATCCGGGCCGCGGCGGGCCTGCCCGACGAAGCGTGGCGGCCCGGGTCAGCGGACCGCCCTCGCACCCTGGTCCACGGCGACTTCCACTTGGGTCAGGTGGGGCGGCAGGACGGGCACTGGCGACTGATCGATGTCGACGATCTCGGATTGGGCGATCCGGCTTGGGATTTGGCGCGTCCGGCCGGGTTCTGGGCGGCCGGGCTCATTCCTGACACCGATTGGACGCTGTTTCTGGACGCCTACCGGGGCGCCGGCGGTCCGGCATTGCCTGCGGGCGATCCGTGGCCGGTGCTGGAACCGTTCGCGCGGGCCGCCGTCATTCAGTCCGCCGCCACTGATCCCGACGACGAGCTGCTGATGGCGGCCTGCGCGCGGATGCCTCAGCTGGAGAAGAACAGCCGGCCGAAGCCCTGCTTGCGGTAGTGCTTGTTGCCGCGGTGTCCCCAGCCCGGCCCGTAGTTCGAGTAACCCTGGTGGTAGCCCGGGTGCGTCGGCGGCGGAGGCGGTGGCGCCTGGACGAACCGGTTCTCCATCTGAGTCAGCGCCTCGAGCTCGCCGAAATCCAGGAAGATGCCACGGCAGGTGTCGCATTGCTCCAGGTGGACGCCGTTGCGCTCGTAAGTCTTCATGACCCCGGCGCACTTCGGGCACAGCAAGGTGTTGCCGATTCCGGGGGACTGAGGGGACTTTGGGGGCTCATATGGCGGAATGCTCATATCGCGATAACGTCCGACCCGGCTGTGAAGTGCCTGTGACATGGGGCCGACAGCCGAGAATTCACCGGCCGTAGATGTGATGTCAGTCACAAGAAGGAATATCGACTGCGGGTCGCTCGATTCGATCTGCGGCTGTTCAGTTAATCCGAGGGTCCGGCGCTGCGTAACGGAACGTTTACACAGCAAGCGCAAACTCGGTCGGATGGAAGGGTCGGCGCGGGCTGCAGACGGCGGCCGCGGCAATCCTTCGGCTCGGCTCGGTTGCCCGCAGCGACTTCTGCAGAACGGGTAAAACACCAGTTCCTACCCCATGAAACGGCTATCCGCCGGCGCCGCCCTCTCGCCTCGGTGCCGCCGCCGGGGCCAGCGTTCACAGGTAACCGACAGTGACGGTGTGACGCAGTCCGATGTGGGTTTAGCAAACTTTGTATTGACGTTTGTCCGTTGCGGTGGCCAAAACCGTTGCCGTTGCCGCTGAGATGCGGCCCGGTTACGTTTCCTCCTGCCAATCATGAGCAAGGCATGAGAGCCAGGTGTGACGTCCCTAATCGGGCGACGGATCGCGATGGCTGTCTGGATGGGGCCCTGGTTGGTGAAGCACGAATGGATCACCGACACAGCTAGGGAGAACATGTTGGCATTGAGTCGAGTGCTGGTCGCGTTGGTGACCGCATTGGCCGGGATCTTCGCGGGCTTGTTCATAGGCGCGGGCACTTCCCATGCCGGGCTGGACAATGAGCTGAGCCTGGTTGATGGTCAGGACCGGACGCTGACCGTTCAGCAGTGGGACACCTTCCTCAATGGTGTGTTCCCGTTGGACCGCAACC
>NZ_VCMY01000034.1:0-68594 GCF_005924235.1 Mycobacterium sp. DBP42 | reverse complement strand
GTCGGAGCCGGGGTGGGCCCGGGTGACGGCGAGGATGACGGTGACGGGCTGGGCGGCGGCGTGGGCTTGGTCGTCGTGGGCGCGGTGCGCGGTGCGCAGACTGGAAGGACCGAGCCGCGAGCCAGATCGTTGATCTGCTGGATGGCCTCGTCCTGGGTACCGCCGGGCAGGCCGGCCCGCACCGAGGCGCGGGCCGACGGACGCATGTCGTCGACCGCCATCAGCCGGCAGCCGAGTGCGCTGCGGTCCTGGTCGACGCTGATCAGCGACAGTTCGTTGCGGGCGTTGAGACAGCCCAGCCGATACGGCTCCTGCAGCGAGATGCCCAGAAACGTGCCCTGGACCCCGCGCATGATGGACACGGTGCCCTCATGTTCGGCGACGTAATAGTTGTTGCGGATGATCTCCCGGCCGATGGCGAGCCCGCCGACGAGCACCAGCACCAGCAGTATCGCGGCGATGAGGATGCGGCGGCGTGAGCGGGGCCGGCGATCCGGCTCGGCGGGCTGGGGGATCACCCGTTTCGGTTCGTTGCGGCGGGGGTTGAACGCCGAGGCCCGGCCGGCAGCCGTGTCCGGCGGCGCGCTCTGGTCGTCGTTCCCGGACACGGCGCCGGCCAGGATCGGCTGCGTCTGTCCGTAGTCGTAGTCGACGACGTCGGCGACCACCACGGTCACGTTGTCCGGTCCGCCGCCGCGCAGCGCCAATTCGATGAGCCGGTCGGCGCTTTCGGCGACATCCTCGATCTGCATGGCCTCGTGGATGGTCTCGTGGCTGACCGGATCGGACAGCCCGTCCGAGCACAACAGATAGCGATCGCCGGCCTTGGCCTCGCGCATGATCAGCGTCGGCTCGACCTCGTGACCGGTCAGTGCCCGCATGATCAGCGAGCGCTGCGGATGGCTGTGGGCCTCCTCGGCGGTGATGCGGCCTTCGTCGACCAGCGTCTGGACGAAGGTGTCGTCCTTGGTGATCTGGGTCAGTTCACCGTCGCGCAGCAGGTAGCCGCGCGAATCGCCGATGTGGACCAGGCCCAGCCGGTTGCCCGCGAACAGGATCGCGGTGAGCGTCGTGCCCATGCCTTCGAGCTCGGGGTCGGCCTCTACATGGGCTGCGATCGCGGCATTTCCCTGGCTGACCGCGGTGTTGAGCTTGCTGAGCAGATCGCCGCCGGGCTCGTCGTCGTCGAGATGTGCCAGCGCCGCGATGACCAACTGCGAGGCCACTTCGCCTGCCGCATGGCCACCCATGCCGTCGGCCAGCGCCAGCAGCCGCGCCCCGGCGTACACCGAGTCCTCATTGTTGGCGCGAACCAGCCCGCGATCACTGCGCGCGGCGTATCGGAGAACGAGGGTCATAGTGTGTCTCGAGCTCCTCGCATGCGCGGTATCGAACCTGCTCCTCGCGTGCGCGGCCTCACGGACGCAACTCGATTACCGTCTTGCCGATTCGAACCGGTGTTCCGATCGAAACCCTTACCGCTGTTGTCACCTTCGCCCTGTCAAGGTATGTGCCGTTGGTCGATCCTAGGTCTTCGACGTACCACTCCGAACCTCGTGGCGAGAGACGGGCGTGGCGCGTCGAAGCGTAATCATCGGTGAGCACCAGGGTGGAGTCGTCGGCACGGCCGATCAGCACCGGCTGGGCACCCAACGTGATGCGGGTCCCGGCCAGCGCGCCCTCGGTGACCACCAATTGCCGCGCGATATGACGCCCGTCCCGGCTCGGAAGCAGGGAACCGCGGAGCGCCAGTCCCCGGCGGACCATCACGGCGCCCGTCGGCGCGTAGATGTCGGTTCGCAGGATGCGCAGCACCGACCAGATGAACAGCCACAGCAGCAGGAGGAATCCGACGCGCGTCAGTTGCAGCACTAACCCCTGCATCTGACGTCCTCTCCGTATCCGCCCCACTGGTATCGCTCAGCTACCGTCGGCAACGTCACGATACTTGGACGCCGATCGCCGTGAGGGCGAAGCCGCGCGCTTGCCACTCAGGTGTGTCCGGTCTCGCAGGGCTCAGTGCACGCGCACGATGATCTCGGAGTGGCCGAGCCGGATGACGTCGCCGTCGGCCAGCTGCCACTCCTGCACCGGCGCGTTGTTCACCGTGGTGCCGTTGGTGGAGTTGAGGTCGGACAGCAACGCAACCTGTCCGTCCCACCGGATCTCGAGGTGCCGCCGCGACACCCCGGTGTCAGGAAGCCGGAACTGGGCATCCTGGCCGCGGCCGATGACATTGGCGCCCTCACGCAACTGGTACGTGCGGCCACTGCCGTCGTCGAGCTGAAGGGTGACCGCAGCGCCGCCGGCGGCGTAGTCGCCACCGCCGTATCCGCCCGGCTGGCCGCCGTAACCGGCCGGACCGCCCGGGGGCGCGCCGTACTCACCCCCGCCATAGCCGGCGGGTTCGCCGTAGCCGGGCTCGCCGTAACCCTGTTCGGGGTAGCCGCCCTGCGCAGGCTCGGCGTAGCCGCGGCCGTAGTCCTGCGGCTGACCGTAGTCCTGGCGTCCGTAGGGCGGTTGACCGCCGCCGTAGCCGCCTTGTTCGGGGTAGCCGCCGCCTTGGCGCGGGTCCGGACGTCCGTAGTCGTAGTCACCGCCGTATCCGGGCTGACCGCCGGGCGCTCCGGGCGCGGGCTGGCCGTAGCCACCGCCGGGCTGCCCACCGTAGCCACGGTCATAGCCGCCGCCCGGCTGGCCGCCGTACCCGGCGGGCGGGCGCTGCTGTTCGTAGGACTGCGGGGGGTAGCCACCCTGGTCCGGGTACCCACCTTGATCGGGGTATCCGCCCTGGTCCGGATAGCCGCCCTGATCGGGGTACCCACCTCGGTCGCCGCCGCCGTAGCCGCCGCGTGCCGGGGGATAGCCGCCCTGATCCTGCGGCGGGTAGCCGGGCTGATCCGGGGGGTATTGGCCGCCGCCGCGGGGATCGTCCTGCGGGTGCCCGTAGCGGTCGTCGTAGTAGTCGTCGCCGGGCCGCCCTTGTCCCTGGCCGCCGCGGTAATTCGGGTTATCGGTCATAGGTGGTTCTCCTGATTCTGCGGTGAACGCATGGTCGCCTTGGGCTCGCGCGGATTCGCCAGCGGTCGAATCGGGGTTGACCGCGCCGTGTGCGCGGAACTGTCCGGTGTGCAAGTTCGGTGATTGCTCGAATCTAACGACCACATCACCATACGTTTGCCACCCCTGATCACGAATGAATCCCCCCAGATGCTTGGCGAATGCGGTCGAGGTCAGGTCAGTATCGGCGCTTACTTTCTGATAGTCAGTGCCACTGAGCGTAATTACGTAGTCGTTCGGTGCCAAAACTTGTCCACCGGCCACCGTACGGGCTCGGGACTCGGCTTCTCGGCACAACGCCGTCTCTACTTCCCGGGGCACTATCGAGCCGCCGAAGACCCGGGCGAACGCATCGCCGACGGTCGACTCGAGTTTGCGTTCGATGCGGTCGACCAGACCCATGTCACCGCCCGCCTTTTCTCGTTGTCGTTCGTCGCCTCGTCACGGGGCCCGTGCTCCCGCGTGTCGCTCTGGCCACACTGCTCACAAGCATGGTATCGGCCAGGTGCGGTAAAGCGGGACCAACAGAACTCTGAGAATCCGATCGATGCTGGTCAGTGACCTGATCTAGATGAGGTTAAGGGTTCTCTGACAACCTGACGGCCCCTCGATCGGCCTGCTGATCGGCCGGTTTGGGAACGATGCGCTGACAGTGTTACGCTGCCTCGGTCATTCGGGCGAGTGGCGGAATGGCAGACGCGCTGGCTTCAGGTGCCAGTGTCCTTCGGGACGTGGGGGTTCAAGTCCCCCTTCGCCCACAGAGAGCGGTTCTACGAACTGCGACTACAAAGGTCACGAACCAAAAATGGTTCGTGACCTTTGTGTTTGGTGGGTTCGGTGTCATGGGGACCGAAGCCGCCGGAGTTTGGGGAGTTGGCCGTGTTAGTCCCCAAAGCAGATCCCGTTGACGCAGAGGGACGTGGCCTTAACCGACAAGTCAGGCGTCAACCAGCCGGGGGCAGTCCCGCACTCGTTCAGCGGTGATGTCAAATGCTGCCCCGAGTACGTTTCGGCCTCGGTGTCAGATGCAGTCGGCAGCAATGCCAATAGCCACGCGGGGCGGCGGTATCGACGGCCACATGCATGCCCAATTGCGTGATCCGTCCACCGAGTGGTCCCACGTACCGAAGCGGATCCCGTTCCCGGCGATGAACGCGCGGACCGAACTGGCCAGCTGGCTTCGCAAGCTTCGCGAATGGGCGTTGACCAGGGTTGCCCTAGGAGCCGTAGCGCTAGCTTGGGTTCTCGACGGTGAACCACCGGTGCTCGTACGTCAACTTGTCGTGGCCGTAATGGCGGTCCTTAAACTGCTTGAGGGCGGCCTGCCACTGGCTGAGGATGAGGACAGCGTCGCTGTTCTGCGGGAGAGTTTCCTCGTCGAGCATGTCGACGAAGGCGTGGCTAGGGTCGTTTTCGATGATCTTGCTGAGTTCGCCGAGGAGCCGGTTGAGCATCTTGATCTTGAGGGTGTTGACAATGCCGTCCTGTTTCTTTTTGGAGAGCTCAGTCATCTCGCGGTGGGCGGCCTCCAGCATCGGAACGAGCCGGTCGTAGGTTGCGGCCTGCTCCTCTGTCGGCCGCGGTGACGAAGCGTCGTCTGCGTGGGTGTGGCGTGGCATGGGCCTCCTACTATTTAGGCAACTGACGGGTGAACTCAACGTACTTCTTGCGAAGGGCCTCGATGGGCCGCCGCCCAGAGTCGAGCAGAGCGACCATGAGTGCGAGGTCGGAGTCGTCCAGGCACAACACAGCTCGGCGTTTGGACGAGTGGAGGTCGATGATGTTGCGCCTAACGCTGTTCTTAGGAGGGTGGCGCGCGAGGAGGATGCCAAGGCGGCCCATATCTTCGTCGTCGAGGTAGCGGTACAGCTGGTTGACGTGTTCGGTGTCGAGTTCGGCGACGTTCTTGAGCTCGAAGACGAGCTGGCGTGCGCCGTACAGTTCGCGCAGATCGGCTAGGAACGGTGTTTTTCCATCGTTGTGGAATATGACGTCGCGGATGTGGGCGCCGCTGATAGTGCGCTCCTGCTGACCGGCGATGTCAAGTTCTGGGTATAGCGCGGAGGACAGGACGTCGAACGCCAGATTTTCAAACTTCTTGTCAGCGCCGTTGACCCGACCGGTCGGCAGCGCCTTAATCTCATTGGCCTTCTTGGTTATGGTCGCGAGGCGCAGCGGCGTAAACAACGGGTCAGGAGCGCAGACGTCGGCGGCAGCCTCCCGCTCGGCGACATAGCCGCTGATGATATCGAAGTGTGCCCTGTTGTAGGCGAGCACGTCTTGCTTGGCGACAGCCCGGCCCGAACGCCCTGGCGGCAGCACGAGTGGTGCGTATGTGGTGCGGTAATAGTCGCCGTAGTTGATCCACGGCAGTCGGCGCAGCAGATTAAGCGGCGCGAGTAGTACAGGCGAAGCGTCGGACGGGTTATACGGCAGGTGAGCTTCGAACGGCCGCCAGTCAAGGGCAGCCGGGTCCCAGCCGACCAGTCGGTGGCGTGTTGTCGGGATGCCCCATTGTTGACAGCGGCGGTGGGTGAACTCGGCGAGCCACTGTTTTATGACCGAGGCCGTCAGGTCGCTGATGCGGTCCTCGGCAATGCCAGGCACGAGCAGCGCAAGGATCTCCAGGTGGTCCAGGCCCGCGGTCTGCAACTGGGGTACTTGCTGAAATGTACGAACGATGCCGTCGATTGAGCTTGGGCCCAGGGCTGATCCTCGTTTGGTCCCGGCGGCGTATCCGAGGCCGAGTTCGACCGGCTCGCTGACCTCCGACAGGAGTATGGCCGCTCGGCTGGCCTGCCCGCCGACGGCGTGCCGGCGGACCTCCTCGACGAAGCTGAGCAGGTCGGCGTGCAGCTGCTGGTACTGCGGGTCCTCAGACTTCCAGAGCAAAAAGGGGTCGAGATAAAGCGGAAGGTCCTCGCGTAGGTGAGGGACGACGAAATCCACCTCGTCCTGTCGGATGACCAGGCCGAAGACGTCACTCAGCCGCGGGTTGACGATGCCCGCGGCCGGATCACACTCGGCACCATCCGTTGCCACGCCGTCCCGCCCTTCGTCGATTCCCCCGCGCGGTCACGTTATCGGAGAGTCAGACGCTTTTCGGTTCACCGGCGCCAACCAAGTGAGCGGGGCCCGCCGAGCCCGCTCCCATATCGATCCGCGTGAGCGGCAAGGTGCTGTAGGTGACACAACTGCGGAGCACCGAATGTGGGCCCAGGGGACAGTGGCTCACAACGACGTCGTGGCGGCCCAGTTGGCTACTAAACAGCCGCACCCCCAAGGCTTTTGGCTGTCTTACGGCAGGTTCCATCCGGACTTGGATGCGTGGAAATGAGCCACCGATACGGATAATTATACTGGTATTATTATCTGTATGCCGCGGCCTGCGTTGTCGGACAACGATCGCCAGCTTGGGAAGCGGCTTGGCGCCGAATTGCGTCGGCGACGTGGTGCGAGGACGGCAGCCGATGTGGCCAGCGCGGCGGGAGTCCCGCTGGATACGTTGCGCAAGTTGGAGCAGGGCGGCACTCCTTCGCCCGGGTTCTTTCTGGTTGCTCGGCTGGCTCGGGAACTGGACATGCCTCTGAATCAATTGGCCGACAGGGCAATGCCCAGGAAGGGGCAACGCAGATGACGGTGGTCGCGACGCGGACCGCAGTGGACACGGCAACGATCGGGTTGTGTTGGGATCAGGTGCCGCGGGTGGCAGAGCCGGTTGGTGGCCAGGCGGTGCTGTACGGGTCGACGTGGCAGCGCACCGCGCGCTGGTTTGACCCGAGTTATTTGGGCACCCCGGCGTTTTGGGTCGAGCAGACCCGCCAGCGTCCCCGGCCGGTGACCTACCGGATCGGCTCGACCCTTCTTGAGGAGGTCGCGTTGTGCGTGTTGGGCGGATACGGGATCACCGAGCAGATGGCGTTCGCCGCGTTCTCACGCTGCCAGGATGCAGGCTTGCTCACGGGCGAGCTTTTCAGCGAGAAGACGATTCACACGGTGCTGGCCGAGCCGATGGTGGTGGCTGGGCGCGCCCGGCCGGCCCGGTACCGGTTTCCGCGACTCAAAGCCAACAGATTGGCGGCAGCGATCGCCCATCTGGACGCCGGGACACCCCCGCCGCCGGATCAACCACGCGATCTTCGTGATTGGCTGACCGGGATTCCGGGGGTGGGTCCCAAGACGGCCTCGTGGGTGGTGCGAAATCTCACCCGCAGCGACGCCATCGCCGTCATCGATATCCATATCCGGCGCGCGGGAGTGGCTGCGGGCGTATTCGACCCGGCATGGAAACTACCCCGCGACTACCAACTGTTCGAGGAAGCTTTCGTCGCGTGGGCGTATCTGGGTGGGGTGGGCACCGCCGACCTGGACGCGTGCATCTGGTCGTCGCTGGCCTCGCTGGGGCGTGCTGCTCGGTTGCTGTTCGGGGTGGATAACCTCACCGACCTGGACTAGCTGCATCAATTCGCCGACCGGCCCCCGGCGGTGCCGTTACATTGGATCTTCGAGCCTGCATTGACATGAGGGGGAAATGCCATGGCCGGCGGCGGAGGGTCTGACTACCGCAACTCGTTGGGCGGAGTCAGTGGACGAAACGATGACGGACCTTCCTGCAGCACATTCACTTTCGAGACAACCGTGACATCACCAGACCCACAGGTCGTCGCGCAGGTGGCCGTGGACACATTGTGTGAAATCCTCATGGAGGGAAACCCACCACAGCTGAAAGTGTATGTGCGCGCGACGGGGGCCGTCTTGGGCGCGATCACCGACCGGTGGGATGACATGGCCCGCTGTATCAACGCGGACTTCTCCTACGAGGCGGTGATCATCACGTTGCGCCCGGTGGTGCGGGTCCGTGTCCAGCTGCGCCAAGATTATCGGCTGCCACTGCCTTTCGCTGCCGTCTTGGTGGGCATTGCCCCGGATCTGATCGCACCAGCAGAAGGCGACGAGATCGAACTCGGAGTGGTCGACGGCCACGCCGTGGCTACGGCCCTTGACGGCCGCAGCGTGGGCCGGATTCCAGCCGAGCCTGTCGCGGTGTCGCGGTTGATTCGCCGCGGTCATGTCCGCATGGCCCGGGTGGATGCGGTCAGCCCCGACGGCACCCGGGCTGATATCACGCTCTTGCAGGCGTGATCGGCGATGCAGATCAGCGTCGTGGGTGGCACCTACCGCGAATACTGCGCGGAACCGGCGATCGATCGGCTGCTGGGGTCCGGACTTCGCGCGGCCGGGCTGTTGCGCAGCCTGGGCGATACCGTCCGCTTGCACACCCTGATCAACGACGACGACATCGCGGAATTCAATGCTGTCTGTGCCGGATTGAACGTCGACGTTGAGGCGCGCACCCGAACGGGACCCATCGTGTTCACCTACGACACGCCGATTTCACGCACGACCCTACGCGGAGAGGCCTCTGCTCAGGCCCTGCGGGTGGACGCCGACTGCGTTCTGGCGTTCGGCATGGTCGAGTCCGCTTGGACGGTGCGCACCAGCACCCTGGTCCTCGACCCGCAGCACTCGAAAGTGACAGACCTGCTCAATTCTGCGCAGGCGCAGCGAATCAGCCTGGTACTCAACGAACATGAGGCGCGCGCGTCGACCGGACTTCTCGACATCGAACAAGCCGCGCTCGCGCTATCGCAGGACGTGGAAGCCGCCGTTATCAAGCGCGGCGCCCTCGGCGGCATCGTGGCCCACCAGAGCACGCTCACCACATTCGGGGCAATCCCCACCGCCACCGTGCATCCGCTCGGTTCCGGAGACGCGTTCTCCGCCGGCTACGCCCACGCCTGGGCCGCCGGCGCCGACCCGATCACTGCCGCCCACAACGGTGCCCGAGTGGCCGCGGCACACTCGCTGACCGATTCCGCACAGGTGCCACCCCAACTACTGCAGGAAATCGGATCACCGCTGCCCTATCCGCAGCAGGTCCGGCCACGGGTATATCTGGCCGGGCCATTTTTCAACTTGGCGCAACGCCAACTCATCCGCACCGTCCGCAGCGCTTTGATCCACCTTGCCGCCGACGTATTCTCACCGCTAGACGAAATTGGTTGCGGCGGCGATGAAGTCGCCGAGAAGGACCTGGAAGGTCTGCGCGGCTGCCACAGCGTGTTCGCGGTCCTCGACGGCGCTGACGCCGGCACACTGTTCGAGGTGGGGTGGGCCACTCGTGCCGGCATCCCCGTCGTCGGATTCGCAGAGCACCCCGACGAACACACCTGGACAATGGCCCGCGGCACCGGCGCCGTGGTGGTCAACGACCTGTCCGCAGCCCTGTACAGCAGTATCTGGTCGGCGATCGACGCCTGTGGCAGCTCGTGAAGCGGGTGGTATTGCTGTCGGGCGGGATCGACAGCGCTGCCCTGACTGCCTGGATACGACCCGAGCAGTGTCTGCACGTCAACTACGGGCAGCGGCCTGCCGTGGCCGAAGCACGCGCCGCCCGACAGATCGCACTCGAGCTCGGCTTGCCGTTTGAGCAGGTGGTGGTACCGGCTGCCGCGATCGGTGCGGGCCTGATGGCCGAGGGTGCCGATGAGACAAGCCTTCCGGAGGTGTCACCGGAGTGGTGGCCCTACCGCAACCAGCTCCTGATCACCATCGCCGCCGCCTGGGGGGTACGACGCGGGTTCGACGCGGTGCTTATCGGCACAGTCGCCTCCGACAGCGCCCGTCACGCCGACGGCGGCGCCGAATTCCGCACACACATGGATGCGCTCCTGGCGCTGCAGGAAGGCGGCATGCGTCTGCACGCCCCCGCCGCTCACCTGAGCGCACCCGAACTAATTGCTGAATCAGGGATTTCCGATGCTGTACTCGGATGGACACACTCATGCCATCGCGCGAACCTACCGTGCGCCCACTGCCCGGGATGCCTCAAACACATCGAAGCGCTGCACGCGGCCGGCCGCCTGCAATGAGTTCGTCCAGCCATACGGCATCGCGTACGTGGCGGCCCCACATCGTCACTGCCGCGTGGGTGCTCGCGTTCATCGGCTGCATCGTCGGCGCCAACTGGGCAATCCTGCACCTCGGCGCAGACCACCGACATGGCGTACCGCGGACGATACCTATTGGATTCGGATTAGCCGCCCCATCCGGAGTGCTCCTCGCCGGCGCCCAGCTCACCCTGCGAGACCTCATCCACGAGCGGCTGGGAACCGGCCGGACGTTGGGCGTAATCGGACTCAGCGCCCCACTGACCGCGGTGGTGGCATCCCCCGCACTGGCGGTCGCCTCAATCACCACGTTCCTCGCCGCAGAAACCGCTGACTTGGCTGTCTACAACCGACTACGAAGACGCGAATACACCACAGCAGTCTTGGGCAGCAACCTGATATCTGCCGCAGTGGACTCAACCCTGTTTCTGGCAATAGCTTTCGGCTTCACGCAGGTAGCGACCGGCAGCGTCGGCATGACCGTCGGCAAACTCGAAGCCTCGATCATCACGCTATTCACAGTAGGCATGGCTCGAAGGCGGATCCGCCGTTGGCACAGCGCGATCGGCGGGGCGTCCTCCACGGCAGCCGTCGAGAATCCGAGTCGGACTTGGCACCAGGTGAGCGATCTGTAGGGGTTGGCATAAGCGGCGCGTAGGGCTGCTCCCGGTCGGGGCCTGTCGGCACAAAGGTGGGTCTGGGCCCGGTCAGACACGCCCCCGGGCACGAGCGCAGTGGGCAGGTGGGGACCACCCGAGACGACGTCGAGATGACGGCGCTGCTGCGCCGGTCCAGCGCGAGATGATGTCCGTCGCACGGCAAAAGCGAGATTAACCGGACCATAATCCGTACATATGTCCCGTTTATCAGTACAGTCTCCCTAATCGGGACATATGGTCTGGTTATGCGTACTGAAGCGCCGGCCCTCATGCCGATCTTCCGATCGCATCACCAGGGCCTGCTGCTGTCACTGCTGCTGACCGACCCCGTCCGCGAATTCACCCTCACCGAACTCGCCACCGAACTGGCCATCCCTAAACAGACTGCGCAATCCGAAGTTCAGCGACTCGTCGAGGCCGGCATCCTCCGCGACCGCAGACAGGGGCGAAACCGCCTCATCTCAGCCAACCCAGAACACCCAGCCATCGCACCGCTCACCCAACTGGCACTGATCGCCTTCGGACCCCGCGTCGTCATCGCCGAAGAATTCAGCACAAGCCCCGGCGCCGAGCGCGTCTTGATCTTCGGCTCATGGGCAGCGCGATACGCCGGCCAACCCGGCCCACCACCGGCCGACATCGACGTCCTGGTCATCGGCGACACCACCAAGATGGCCATCTTCGACGCCGCCGACCGCGCGCACCGCCGCCTCGGCATCGAAGTCAACCCCGAACGCTGCACTCCGCAGCAGTGGGCCGACCCCGACTGGGCACTGATCAAAGAAATCAAGACCCGTCCCTACCTCACCGTCTACGAACAGCAGACCCTGTAATGGCCGGAGCATGGAAACCTGGGCGAGCGGTCATCGCCAACCTCATCAGCCAGCGCCATCTCGAACGCATCAGCGGCGACGCCGCCAACGGCACATACCTGCTACAGCAAGCCGCACAACGACTCTGCGGCGCACACGCCGCCCTGCAGGCCGACCCAGCCGGCGCATTCGCCCTGGCCTACGACGGACTGATCGCCTCGGTCGATCCCTAACCCACGCGCTGGCCCTCGCCGGGGACCTGCAAGGCCGAGGCGCCGAGCTGCGATCGCTCGCTGAATCCGTACCAGCGCCCCCGGGCGGTCTGCTGATGTTCCACGTCTCCGGCGGGCGAACTCTCTTCCGCTGACGTGCCCGCTTGGCCCAGAAAGTGAAAACCCGCCCCTTTCCGGGGACGGGCGGTATGAACACATATCGGAGCGAAAGCCGGCCCGGTGCATCTCTTCGAGGTGACCGAGCCTTAGCCCCGGGCTTCTACCTCCCAGTCTTGCGCAGCGCATTTTGAGCCCATTTTGGGGGAACCTCATATCCGTCACTTGCCCCAAAGTGCGATCAAGGGTGACGGACCTCGACTCGTTGATAGCCAAGATTCGTAGCGGGCACAGCGCTGACAGTTTGGAGTCCTAGTAGGACCGCAGGCGTCATTGGTCGTCGTGCTCGTCTCGCTCAACTACTAGCTGGCCCACCCCGGATTTCTCGGGTGCGCGCGGGTCGCAGCTGGTAGTGAGCGATGATCGACAGGTGGCAAGGCACCTCGATCGCATGATCGACATCGACGACTCTGGGCATCCTCAGTCGGGGGTCGTGGTCTACGGCTGGATCGAGTTCCGTCCCGATCACTGGGGATCGGTGCTGCGTAACTGGCTTGATTCCCGAAAAATGCTGTGGCGTGAGTACCGGGTGGCCGTCCACCAGGAGCTGCACACCACCGAGTATGTGAACGGCCGCGGCCGGATCTCCAAGAGCGTCCCGGACCGCCATGTCCACAACGGTTCCGAGTACTGGAAAGACTTCGGCCGCGAAGTCGCGGTGACGTGCCTGGACACGATGCGCTCCGCGGAAGGACTCTCTGTCGGCGCGGTCTACCGCAAGGGCGATCCCGCACAGCTCGCCAAGACGAAGACCGAGCTCTACCGCGATCTGATCGTGCAGTTTGAGAACGAGCTGGCCACCACCGATTCACTCGGGGTGGTGGTGATGGACGGCGACGGCAGCGACAGCACCTACCGAACCACTCACCGCAACCTCAAGCTGGATGAACGGCGCATCATCGAGGACGCTATCCATCTCGATTCGAAGTCCTCTCAGCTCGTGCAGATGGCTGACCTGGTGGCGTGGAGCGCCTATGCGTCAGTGGACCGGCACGCCCGCAACGAGTTCGCCCACGGGTGGTACGAGAAATACCTGGCAGAGCGGGACCGCCGCCGACTGCCGCGCGAAATTGCCGCTAGAAACAGCTAGACCCCCTTATCCACAGGAGTGGGGGGGTCTGCGCTGACCACCATACACCGGATTCCGGCGTATGGCCCAAAGAGGCCGAGAGAGCGGGTCGTCGGCACCTTCGCAGGGCGCTTGCACCTGCGCGGTGTCAGAGACACGGAGCACAATGGAAACGGTGCTGTTTCACCTGCTCAACGACACCTGGAAAAGGTTTCGGGAATTTTCAGGGGTAGCGACCAGGCGTGGACTTAAGAGGAAGCGACAGCCGTATGGATCGGGTGTCTCTTTCTCGCCTCCTGGAGATGTAGCCCATGGATCGACCGGACCGCCGACTCGGCCCGCCCGTTGATTCCGCGTGCTTACAACCAGACAACCGCGAGGGCGTTGACCAGGGCCTGGTCAACGGTTGGCTCGATGACGATGCGCTCGAACTCGGTGATGAACGCGAACGCCTGCGTCGTCTGGAAGCCGATGAGGAACTCCTGCTGGCGCTGCAGCTGCACGACTTCGCGGGCCGGCCGTGGGATCGGTTTAGTCGCGAGCTCGCCCGCTACGGCGTGGGTGTGCTGCGTGCCTGGATCCACCGGGGCACCATCTACGGCAAGGTCAAAGCGCTCACCGGGTACGGACTGGGACGCATCGAGGGCTGGCCCGACCGAGAAATCGCGCACAACCTGGCCAATGACACCGTGGTCGCCGCGCTGGGGTACTTCCGAGACAAAGTGCTCAAACCACACCGGTGGCAATCCTCGGGCGGGGCGTCGCTGAGCACATTTTTCATCGGCCAATGCCTCTACCAGTTCGCCAACATCTACCGCACTGCACTGCGCGACGAGCTCGACCGGATCGAACAGGCTTGCACACCGATGGCCGAACTGCCCGAAGAGGCCTTCGACATCATCCGGGGCATCGAGGAGACCATCGTGGCCCGCGATTCGGTCGCCGAAGCCCTGGCCCAGCTCAGCACCGAACGGGCCCGCCGTGCGGTGTTTTTGAAGGAGATGGGGTTCAGCCATCGCGAGATCGCCGACGAACTGAGCTTGTCCGATGCCAAGAGCGTCGAAAACCTCATCGGCTACCAGTGTTCCCGTATCCGCCGCAATCGAAGGAGGACATCCTGACCACCATCAAGAACATCACCAAGTTGATCGAGGCCAGCTCGTTGGGCGCCCGGCCGGCGCGCGCGGCTCGTCGATCGGTGACCGCTGCCGAAGGCGAGATGCTCGCCCGCCGCGCATCGGGGCGCGAACAAGATCACGACGGATTCAGGGGTCGGGGCGGTGAGCGCACTTATACACCGGTATCCGGTTCAACACGGATCCGGAAAACCCGAAAGGAACAACCGCAATGGCTAAGGGACATCACCGCAGTGCCGCTACCGGCCGCTACGTCAAAGCATCGACCGCGGCGCGTAACCCCCGGACCACCGTCACCGAGCGCGGGGCCAACCGCAGCAGTGGATCTCATCACCGCAGTGCCGTCACCGGCCGGTTCGTGAAGGCTTCCACCGCCGGTCGGCATCCCAACACCACGGTCACCGAACGCGGCTGACGCAGAACCGATTCCACGCTTGAAGGAGAACGACAATGGCCAGATCAGTATCGGTGCCAACGATCACCTGTCCCTACTGCCGTTTCACGTTCGTGAACGTGGTTGTCACCAGGCACGGCCTGATCAACTGCGGCAACTGCGGCCACACCATGAGGATCTAGACGATGACGGGCCCGGACTGCGGTGTGCGGCCCGCGCCCCTCAGTGCATTCTGGATGAGGATGGCCCTCGGCTTCGCTACGGCACAGCCGGGGGCTGCCTCGTTTCTGGCCGGAGCCGGCGGCCCGAAGATGTGCGTTCCTCCCCAGGTATGGCCAGGTTAGGCTCGGGGTGAAAAGCTGCGTTCCCCTGCACCTGTGGAGCGCAGCTTTTCCCATGCCGGTGACCGTCTGATGAATGTAAACGCCGCTGCTGGGGTATCTGAGCTTCAGCACTGATCGGATCTTGGTGAGGAGACGGCGATGGCGAAGGGCGATATCAGCACCTACAACGAGGGCGGCGTCTGGAAGTCGAAAGTGGAAGGTAGCAGTCGGGCCGCGCATGCCGGCGGAACGAAGGCCCAACAGCAGGCGATCGGCCGTGACATGGCCAAGGCCCGCAAGGTCGAGCACACGATTCGCAACGTCGACGGCACCATTGCTGAGAAGAATTCCTACGGTCACGATCCGCACCCGCCGAAAGGCTAAGACTCCCCGTTCGCACCAGCGAACTGATTGCCGCCCCCAAGCACCCGCCGCGCCGGGCAGCATGGACGCTCGTGAACGAGCAGCAGCGCGGCGAGGTCGTGGTGACCGAGGGCACGCCCATCGAGATCGTGAAGGTGGCGGCCGACGCCGAGGCGCAGAGCATGGTGGGCGAGGGCCAGTGGGTCGACAACCTCGAACTAGAGACCGGCCGACCCGTGGGCGGCGAGGACGGCACACAGGTGTTGTGGCCGTTCACTTTCGACGTGTCGACGGGTGGAACCGGCCCCGGAGCCGTAGCCACGCGCCACCGGCCGTGAGGAAGGCGCCGGACCAGCGGTCGATGGAAGGCTGGCCAAGGTACGGTCGGCGCTGTGACGAAGGCACGCCGCTCCCCTTGGCTGAACGGGCGGGCAACCCTGCTGGTCGACATTTTGCGGGACCGCCACGGCCTTGAGCTGACCGAAGACAGCGCCCGCCAGGACATCTCTGACCACCTCGACCATATGGCTGAGTTGATGGGTATCGACCGCCACGCTGCCCAGCGATACATCACCGATGAGGTGATCGCCGGGCACGCTGACCGCATCGCCGCGGCGGTCGAGGAGCACCGCGCGGCCGCAGTCGGGGTAGTCGACTTGGCAGAGGAACGCCGCCGGCGCCGCTGACGCTCACCAGTTCCCTGGAACCGCAATCGCGATTCGTTGCCCGCCGCCTGCGGTGGCGGTTTCGTCGTGCCCGGAAGAATTTTGGGGTGTGAGGGGGGAGCTCGGTCGGCCCAAGTATGGGGCGGTGGAAAAAAGGTTTGAAGCGAATACGACGCGGGCCCCGGAATTTTCAGCGCATCGCTCAGTACCGTGCGCGACAGCGGGTTGCGAAATTGGCTCCGGCGTGGCGCGGTGCACATCGGGCCGAGGATCCAGAATTAGTCCGTGCGCAAGGGCCGTGGCGGAGAAAGGACCGCGGCACGACCCGTGGTTTGAGACACCACGAGAGATCGCCGTGATGATGGGAACCGCTCCAGAGCAACCCCTGCCAGGGTTGCCCCGGAGGCGGCTGAATGTCCGCTTTTTCCATATCCGCTGGTACAGAGTGAAAGGTAGAGGACAGATATGAGGGTAGAGGACCGACACCCCGCACATATCCCCGCTGAGGCACCGAATCCTTGGTTGGTGCTCGCGGTCGCCACTTCGTTTTTCGGGGTGGCGGCCGCAACCACAGACTGGGACACCGCATTCACCGTGTTCTGGATGGTCACGTCGCTGTTCGCCGGCCGACGAGCTACGTAACGGGCAGCCCCGGCAGGCCTGCGTTCCTCTGCCGCGACACGATCGTCAGCACGAGCTCCAAGGGCGTATCCACCCCGGAAAACGGGGTGGATACGCTCATGACATGCAATTATACTGATTGCATAACGAGGCGGTGACAGTTCATGGGACGTTCTGGTTCGAGACAGCAGACACCAATCACTGACGCTGTCCTGCGTAAAGTCGGCGCACAGCGCCGGCTGGCGGCACAGCGCGAGCGGAGCGTGATCGTGGCAGCCGCACTGGCTGGCCGCCCGCAAACGGCGATCGCCGAGTTGCTTGGTGTATCGCAGCCGCACGTCAGCCGCACGCTTGCCGCGGTGAAACGCGAAAACCATGGTGCTCTGCGCGTGGCACCGTTGTCGGTTCTCGATATCGTCGATGAGCGCGACGCCGGCGAGATCGACACCGACACGATGCTGAAAATGCTCAGCGAGCTCGACTACACCGAGGGATACGTCCCCGAGATCGCCGGCGTTCCCACCGACGCCTACGTACGGGGCACCTGGGACGACATCGAATTCGGCTACCAGCAAGACAAACTGACCTACGAGGAGTATGAGCAGCTGTTCCGGGCCCGTCGTGCCCGCGAGGACACAGTCGCTCCCGGGTGAGCGCCTCGACTGATTCTCTGCGTGATGCGGTGGCTGCGAAGCTTGTGCGTCTCACCGCCGCGGGTGGACTGCTGGCGCCGGACAGTCCTCGCGCCACGCAGAGGGTGTTTGAGAATGATCCGCGGCGTGCGCAGGTGCGCAAGCGGATCGTGACCGATTACCTGGCCCCGGCCGGGACCCTGGCCACGGCGGTGTGGCCGTCATAACGGCTGGCGCCCCGGGCGCAGGCAAGTCGCGGGCGCTCGATGCGGTTCTTGGTGCCAGCGGGACCGGTTATCGGCGGCTGGACGCTGACATTGCCAAGGACTACATCCTCCATCTGGCCTCCGGGCCGACCGGCGCAGCCGCATTGGCTATACAGAGGCATGTTCCGGTCGATGAAACAGGAACCGTCGCGCGCCATCCCGGTCTTTGTCGTACCAGTGAGGCACGGTGGGACACATGAGTTCTGGTCACAGGGAGGCCTGCGTCATTCGGATCGTCGGTCTGGCCGACGGTACGCCGACCGATTTCGATGGGCAGTACATCGTCGAGTACGACCCGAGCAGGGTCGGTACTCATCCCGTCACGGGTGAACCCATGCCGGTGTTCCATCTGGTGACGACACCCGACATCGGGCGGGCGACCAGGTTCGCCGCGACTGCAGCTGCGGATCTGTACCGTGCGGTTGACCGACGCGACCCCATTCGTGCCGACGGTGCACCGAATCGGCCGTTGACCGCGTTCACCGCCGATATCGAGCCCGCTCCGGATCTTGCGGCAGCGGGCTGGTACGTCGACCCCGCAGACCCGCGGTACTGGCGCTGGTGGGACGGCGCAAACTGGACCACCGACACCCAGCCTCGCTAACGAGCACGGAATCGGTTGCCTACTCGATGGCTCGACCAGCTCATCGCGATCGACCGAGCATCGCCTGGCCTCTGCCGTGCACGGGTGGCGTCGAGTCGGTGCTGGGGCTGATGCGCAACATCACGGCACATCAGCAGTGGGGACGGGCCGCGGACGGAAACACCGCGCAATGGGCGGTTGGGGGCTGCATCCTGACGGTAACCATCTCGCCCGCCTGGTCGGCGTCGTCGATATCGAAGGGAGGGTCTGTTGGCGTGGCGATTGCCGCCACGCTTGATGCCGGCACGTTCGCGACTGCTACCTCGCTGCTGAACAATCACGCCGACTGGATCACCCCAAACAGTTCTGGGCGTGTCATCAGGAATTGTTCAACGCCGTAGGGGCCTGCGCCTGCGTTGCCGGGCCTGATGCATAGAGCTCTGGGGCTGGACGGCGGATGTGAACCGGACCGGTTCTATGCTGGTAGCAATCGTTCGGCCCGCACCAGGTAACTGGGAGCGGGCCGGATCTCTATCTGCCGTGCCGAGAACACACCGGTCGGCTCCTGGTTTCGCTGTGCCGCTAGCGATTTAGGCCTTCAGCGCTCAGGCAAACGCTTCGGCGGCGTCTTCACGAGTCGGGCAGCCATGTAGATGCCGCCGAGGCAAAGGACCGCGAACCATCCGTGGGCGTGGGCGCCCCGACGAGCACATGGGCCAACGGAGTGCTCTCACCGGTGTAGGGCGCCCTGGGCGTCCACCGCCGCAACCTTGTTGCGGTTGCACTCAGTGACGGTTACCAAAGCGCCGCCTTCTCACGTAGGACTCGTCGAATCATGGCTCGTTGGTCTGCTTCGGAGTCTGCGTCAGACCAACTGGAACCAGACTGCGACCGGGCGATCCGGTGCTGTCGAATCGCACGGTGGCCCGCACCCCGGGGTGGCTTGCGAATGTGACGGCCTCGCGCCATGATCGTTCGCGACGGCCGGATTGGAGGCCTATCCCCGGTGCCGGGGCCACCGCTTTCGCGGCGCCATGAGGGGATCAATCAGGTCAGGCCTGAACCATTCGTCACGATGCTTGATCGTTGATTCTTGGCCGGCAACCCAGCGGCGCTTTCGGTGGCAGGTGCCTGAAGGGATCGCTGTGTCGTACTTTGATGAGTTTTTGCAAAAGCGCCGTCTGCTGACCGGCGAATCACGGCGCGAGTTGCTGAACCGGTCCACCGGGCAGCCGCCTTATCCGCATGCTCGCATTCCCTCGGCTGTGGGCGATCAGGCATTACTCGAAGCGTGGGTCATGCATCGACTGCAACGCGCATGGATGGGAGCCGACGCACGTCCACTCGGCGCCGTTCGTATCCGGATACCGGAGCACCGAACGCCGATCATCCACCTCGACGAACGTCGAAGCGTTGCAACATCGGTAGCGCTGCGGTGGTGCGAGGAGCTGTTGCCATGTGGCGGCCCTGACGGTGAGACCCAAAGCGGAGTGCCAGGACTGCGGGTCCTCGCAAGCTCAAGGGGTGACTTGATTGTTGGGCTTGCGGGTACCGCGGCGACACTGACGGTCCGTGCTGCCTGCAGCTGGCGCGAGGTGCTGCAGCTGCGGCGCGACGAGGCCGAAGGCGCAGGCGCGATTCCGCGGTGGGATCCTAAGAAACCGGTCGGGGCCTATGAGGACTACGAGATGTGGCTGCTGACTGACTTGGCCTCGCTGGGATCAGCGCTGCTGAGAAGACTGGCAATCTTTCACCAGATGGGAACGCCGTACATCGTCGATGGCTGGGAGAATGCCGATACCTGGATCTTGGAACTCACCACTGACGACATCTCGTCGTGCTCGCCGCAGCTTGCACGACGACACGATGAGTTCCTCGCGTTGCTCCTCGACGAACACCTAGGGGTACCCCTGCGCATCGACAATGTTCACTGCATCTGCACCCAACCCTTTGGATACGGCACGGCGTGTTACCACACACTGGCACCCACTACTGGCCCGGCGTCGTGGCACCTGCAAATCCGCTTCCGCTGGGTTCCCGGACAGCACGCCTACGTGCGGCGGCCGCGATCAACGGTAAGCCGGCGGCAGTGATGCCAGATGCGACCCGAAGGTGAGTGACAACCGTGATGTCGTGGCACCCACCTATCGCGACATCCGGTGTCGCCGAACACCTGGCCGACAGACCGCCCAACCACCTGACGAAACCCGACCGGACGCTGCCAAGTGCGAGTACGCTGCAAACATCGCCCACAACAGTTGACAACTGTTGTAGACTGTGTGGTATGGCGCAGTTCGCGACCGACCGACTCGCAGATCTGCTCACCGGTCTGGGTGAGCGGGCGCTGTCGGCTGAAAAGCCGGATCTGGGGCCCGCCGTCGGCCTGGTCAGCGACATCGGACGAATCGCCATCAGCGGCGATGAACACGACGTGCGCACCACTCAACGCGCGGTCGGGGCCCTGCGGGATCGTCTGCGCGGCAGCGAACACGTTCAGAGCACGCCAACGAAGTACCTGGAGAGCGTCGACAGCCAGGTGTTCCTCGCCGGCGCGATGTGGGCACTGTCGGAAGTGCTGGATCGGCGCATTGATTCGATCGACGCCCAACGCGCCGCCAGTCGCTGCGACACGCGCAAAGAGCAAGTAGCGCAGCTGGTCTCGAATGCCTTGGCGCGGTCGCAGGTGGTGTCGCCGTCTGATCTGTTGTCGTCAACCTTGAGCGACGGGTCAGGTGTTCGCCGTGACGAGCTGTCGCGCGCCTTCAGCGCATTGCTGGAGAAGGGATGGGCGCACATCACCTCGGGGGACCAAGGCCGCAAAAAGTTCTTTGCTCTTACGCCAGCGGGCAGGGACGCGGTGAACCACGTTGCGGCGCACCGCGCTCAATAACGTCATGTGGTCTCAATGTTGGCCGAGAAGGCGGGCGAATGCGAAACGGCCGACGCCGTGCCGTGCGACGGTTGCCTCACGCAGAGGCCGCGCAGGACCACACGGCTGTCGGGCGGCTTTGTGCGGGGCCGGCCGGCAGTCGCCATCATGCAAAGATCCGTTGGCAGCGACGGATTCACCGACACGGAGCGCTAAGCGTGCAGATCCCGCCCAACGCTGACCCGCACGCCGCAGCGATCGAGACGATCCTGCGCCGGATCCCGGATGGGTGGACTCGCTCGCTCGGTGTTGACCTCGGCTGGTATCCACTGGTCATCGCCACCGATGCTCGCCTCGCTACGCTCGACGCGGACTACGTCGTGCATCAGATCAAGGAGAAATTCGGCGCCCTGCGGTATTACTGCGCACCCAGCGGCGATGACCCCGCCCCCGAACTGCTGGAGGCGTTCGACGCCATCACCGATGAGGCCGAACATGTCTCGGCAACCACATGCGAACGCTGCAGCCGACTAGCAACGGTGCATGTAGCGCGACACCGGATCAAAACCCTGTGCACACCGTGCGCCGAGATGCTGGGGTACACGCCGCTGTCTCGATGAAGCCAGCCTTCAGCAGTGTTCGCGTCAACCCCCAACAGCCTCTACAGCGCTACCGAAACACGGCGTGGCCGACACCGTCCCCGCGCACAGGAGGCGGTCGAAGGTGATTCCGTGTCAGCACACCGACGTCGCGGACATCCGCGCGACAGCATCGCTGCCCTTCGACGCTGTCGGCGTTTACAATGACGAGCACTTGCTCTGGGCACATGTTGGTTCGCCCTCACCCGGAGACAGCGGAGAATCTCAGTTGAGCCCCGGTTCCGGATTCGGACCGGGGCTCAACTCTTATGCCGTACACCCCCGCAAGGCAGGACGACATCGGGGACACGGGCGGGAGTCGACGAAAGTCCTCGGGCCGCCGCCACGGCACCACCACGCAGGCACGCGCGGATTGACCCAAATACGGTGGACGCTCACCGAAACGGGATGTCCCGATGAACCAAAGACTCCGCAGCGCCCCTTAAAAGGAAGAAGGCCCGGCGGGTTCTACCGAGGTAGCGACGATCCGACCGGGCGTGCACGTTGAGGGTATCGGCGGTCTTCAGCGCGGGTCAATTCTGGTCATTTCGTCTCTGCGAGGATCCGTAAGGCGTTGTGACCGCTTAGCGCTGGCCGTTCCCCTACCGCGATCCGCGACGGGTGATCGCGGTCCTGCAGGACGCTCCATAGCGCCCGGACGCGCTTGGAATCGCTGCCGATCATCCGTTTGCGGTCGGCCATCGGATTGCTGACCGTGCAGGCGAGCACCACGGCGTCGTCGAGATGCCGGCGGCGATCCCGCGCATCTTCGAGGTAGGCGGCCCCCTTGAGCACCACTGCCCCCACAGCGTCCGGGATGCTGAGCACAATGGCCTCGGAGCCGACGACCACGTGACAGTTCACAGTCTTGCGCAGCGCCGAAGTACCTCCGGGCACCTCGAACACCTTGCGCCTCAATGCCTTCTGTTCCAGGCTGGGCGGGAGGTGGTCGGCGACCATCACGTCGACCTGCTCGTCGTCGTGGTCCCCTCGGACGAATCGGTGTTCCGGCCCTTCCCCCATTCGGCTCACGCAGCACGTATGCGAGCTGCTCCAATTTCGCGCGTACCCCGGAGTACGACACGGCGCCGGTCTCGATGTGCAGGACCATATCCACGTCACGCGTAGAGCGCGTGATCTGCATCCCCGCGTGAACGGCGTGCAGCTGCACCATGATTCCGCCGACCAGCGTCCACTGGGTGTGCGGTATCAGCCGAACGATCTCCACGACCCACGGCCGGGGCGGCGTCCACCCGCCCGGTGGCGCGGCAATCTCCCAGATCGGTCGGATGGCGTCAGCTTCGGTGTTCACCAAGCCGATTGTGCCTGGCCAGCCGAACCGCCCGCGCATCGACCGAGCGGGCCGCGCGGCTGGTTACACCGTTCCGCCGGCCGGCCGATCACCATTGTGCCGCACGGTCACGTCCGGTTCAGGTGTCCGTCGCTGGACCGGAAGTCATCCAGCAGGCTGTTGAGGACGCGCGTGCCGGCCGCGGACTCACGCGCGTCCAGCGACTCGGCCAGGTCCGCCGCGACCGCCGCGACCAGCACGTGATCGACGGCGTAGCCCACCTCGTCGGGGACCACGCGCACCGTCACCGAGCCTTCGACATTGTCAAAAAGTCCCAACGCGACGATCAGGTCATCGAAGTCGCGCGCGCGCACGTAACCGTCGGCGCCGCGCCCGACCGGCGTTAGGTCGAACAGCGCGGACGTGGCCGGGTCGCGCAGCGCGCTCACCCCGGTGTGCAGCAGACCGTCGTCCTGGCCCCAGCCCTGCATCCGGTGAACTGTGGCGCGGCGCCGCGTCAGCCAGCACAGGCTGTTTGCGTCGGCCCTGCGCAGTCGGTGCCGCAGCCGCGACAGCGCCGAACGGTCCAGCCAGCCGACCCGCTCGCCCGACAGCAGCGTGAGCGCTGCCCACGCCGTTGCCGCCGACGCCGGCCGGCCACCGTGGCGGTCCGCCTGGGCCAGCCGGTGCACCGATGCCGCGTCGATCAGCAGCGCACCGGCAACGGTGCGCGTCACGGTCAACTCGCCGGCCTGCGCCAGGCGTTCGACCTGCCGCTGCGAGACTCGCAGATACTCGGCGGCGACGGAGGTCGGCATATCCCGCATACATAAATGGTCGCCCGAACGACCTGTTTACGCAACAACCGCAGCTTAACGGATTGAAGCGCGGCCCCGCCGATTCTAGCGGCCGACGGCCGCGCTCTCACCGCTGCTGGTCAGAATCGTTCGCAGCAGCGACCCCCAAGTCGTGTACTGCAGCCAAGGCTTCTCGAGGACGTGAGCCGTCCAGGCGACAAGCTGGGGCCATGTCGAGCATTGCGACGCCAGGAGGCTGTAACCCTCGTGCTCAGGGGCGGGATCGCACTCCTGGTGGTAGATATGCCAGGCGATCGGTGCTGGCGCCTCCAGCAGCTCACGCGGACTGCGGCTGCCACCTCGCGCCTTCCACGCCTCGATCTCGGGGCCGCGATCGCGGGCAGCGATCTCATCGACTGTCACATATCCATCAGATCCCTCGACACGACGTTCACATACGTCGCACACCAATACTGGTCCAGCAGCGGACATCACTTTCCCCTCTTCTTGATAAACCGTAGGGCCACACCGGAACCCGATTCACGGCCCCGGCCCCCGGCCAGCTCCGGCGCGTTACCGTACCGAATTCGTCGACCCCGTCGACCACGGCCCTCCAGGATCTGGCCGCCACGCGTAGATCAGCGCGGCTGCGCTGGTCGGGCAGATTTCGTTGATCGGTTACAGCGCGGTCGGCCCGTACTTGGCCCAGCAGGTTCGACAGCACCAGATGTGAAGCCGCGGCAGTGCCGGAGCCAGCGTGAGTGAGCCCGTCGCCATCACCGTGCGGTGTCCGAAGCGGCTGACGATATTTGGCGCCAATAGCTGGACGGGGATGCTGACGATCAATTCGAAAGCGATCACGCTGACCAGGCCCGAGTCCCGACCGCATGCCAATTCACCCTAACGTCGGCGCCCGACAACAAAGTTGGCATCCCGGAACTGTCTCGTTCCTAGACAATCGAGACAGTTGCCCTTCTCGATAGTGGACGACAGCGGCCTTAGCTGTGCAGTCTCTCGCGTTGGCACGGAGCCGGCGGCCACGGTCTTGCCATCCAGGTGGCGAATCCGAGATCCCGGACGGTAATCGACAAACCGTTCGCGGGTTGCACCACCCACGAGTCAATCGATGTTCATGCGTGTTGGTCCCCGGCGCACGCCAAGCGTCGAGTTTGACTGGCCGGTATGGGGGATTCGCCGCGAAATGTAGGGATAGAGCGTCGAAGGTTTTTGACCGCGGCGCTGGTCGTGTCCGCCACGGCCACAGCCGGCGCCGCGTGCGCAACGCCGGCAGCCGACACCACCACCACCCCCGCCGCGGTTTCTACTGGCGCAGCGAAACCGCACTACTCTTCACTTCTCGACACCGCGGCCGCGCTCAAGTCTGGTCAGTTTCCCCAGTGGAACTGACCCGCGCTCTGCTCGAGAGGGTCAACCACTTGCAGCCGAGCCTGCACGCCTATGCCACGGTGACCGGCCCGCTTGCCATCGAACAAGCCAAGCGGGCCGAACGTGAGATCACCAGCGGGAACTACCGCGGCCCGCTGCACGGAATCCCGATTGCCGTCAAAGATGTGTGCCGCACCAAGGGAATTCCGACGACCGCGGGAATGTCGATCTACGCGCAGTACCGCCCCGACTACGACGCCACCGTGGTGCAACGCCTTCGCGACGCCGGGGCTATCCTGCTGGGCAAACTGGCGTTAACCGAAGGCGCCTCCGGCGACTATCACCCAACCGTGACACCCCCGGTCAACCCGTGGCACCGCGCGCACTGGGCCGGATCCTCGTCGAGCGGTTCAGCGGTGGCCACCGCCGCGGGTCTGTGCTTTGGCTCCCTGGGCACTGATACCACCGGATCGATCCGATATCCGGCGGCGGCCAACGGTGTCACCGGCCTCAAACCCACGTGGGGCCGGGTCAGCCGCTACGGGGTGTTCCCATTGGCCGAAAGCCTCGACCACGTAGGCCCTATCACACGCACGGCCGCCGACGCGGGCGCGATCCTATCGGTGATCGCCGGCCACGACCCCAACGATCCCACCAGTGTGAGCGCACCGGTACCGGACTACTTGGCCAATCTCGATGCGCGGCTGGACAATCTACGAATAGGAATCGACCCGGCCTACAACAACACCGGAGCCGACCCGCAAACCATCGACATGGTCCAAGCGGCCCGACGAGTGTTCGAAACACTCGGTGCAAACATCAAGGAAGTCCACGTACCGAGCCCACACCTGTTGATTACCAGCTTTAGCCTCCTGCGCGGCCGAAGCCGCGATCGCCCACGAGGCGACATACCCATCCAGACGCCGTGAGTACGGTCCCCTGGCAGCGCTGCTGGACGTCGGCCGCGCCACCACCGGCGTAGATGTGATGAAGGCCCAACAGGCACGGCGCGCGTTCACTGGCGGGCTCGCCACCTTGTTCAACGACATCGACGTGTTGCTGACACCGTCGCAACCACCCGACAATCTCACCATCGAACGGATCAACCAACTGTGGGCCACCCCGCAAGGCACCGCCTTGATGTGGCGGTTCACCGAACCCTTCAACATGTCGGGCAATCCCACAATCACCTTGCCGGGCGGATTCACCCACGATGGTCTACCACTGACGTTCCAACTCGTCGCCCGGCACCTCGACGAAGCAACCCTTGTCCGCACCGGCAACGCCTATCAACACGCCACCGACTGGCACCAACATCATCCAATAGACTGAGACACAGCGCACCAAACGATCAAATCTCTTGCCATCCAGACGGTGCCGGCGCCAAGTTGCGCGTTCCCCAAATGGCAACGCGCAATCGAGGGGCGCCCGACAAGTTATTACGCCATCCGAAGTCGGAGCGCTTTCCTGCATCCGTTTACGGCAACATTCGCACTGCGCTAGCCAGCCCCTTAGCGGGAACACTCCCGATCGGAACTGTTCCCACAACGGAATAGCGCTGTCGCGTCACTTATGCGGGAACATCAATACGCAACAGAATCCAACCCCAGATGAGACCGGTCCCCCGAATTGGCTAGAGTGATCTGGCCTGCGATCGAGATTTCGGCAACGCTACGAGAAACCTGTTGCAGAGACGCTTAATCCAGCTTCCGACTGACAGTCCCGCACGACGATCCGGCGCCCGCGGCCGCAGCAGCGGCAGCGGCATACGTCAGGCCGATTTGCCCTTGCGAGCCGCTCCCCCGTGGCTGGGCGTCTATGGCGCCGTTGTGTGGGTGGCGGGCTGGGCACAGTTCCGGTGTGCTCCGTCCTAGCGCCGGGGAAGGTTTCGTGCGGGTCGCGCGCGACAACAGCCGCCGCGCTTGGTTCCGTCGCACCGATTACCTACCCGTGGACTGCTACCCGCGCGGTGCCATTGGGGGACGGAGGTTGTACGTCGTGAATGTAGAGCGCTGTTGCGGCTGTGATATCGATCACCCGACCGAGAACTCCTGCCCGTGTTGACCTTCGACGAAGGTCGTGAATGGGTGGTCGGGGGCTTCCTCTTCTCGAATCTGGGAATCGCCTGACACATGCAGGCGCCGGCGCACCAGGTTGGCCAACTCGTCGAGGCGCGCCTCCATGGCGGCTTCTGAACGAAGTCGTGGGTAGGACGTCGTCAGTCGAGCGATACGGCGCAGGTGGAACACCACTTTTGGGCGGAGCGCCTGCGCCATTGTCGCCGAGCGTTTGCTCTGCCGCTGAGCGTGGTGCGAGCCCGGTGTCGGGCAGCTGGGAGACCAGGAGCACCTGAGATCCAAATCACAGTGGGTACTTCCGGACTTGCTGGACATGTGTCCGGCGGTATCTAATGTGCGCCACAACACACAACGGGGGTTGAATGCGTGCTTCACACTGTCTAGGGGGGCCAGTGATTCGACGCAGTCGAAGTACCGATGCTGAAGTGGCAATGCCATGTGCTGTCAGGGGTTCCTTGTCAACGGAGGGAGGACTCGGCTCCGGTGAGCTGGGACTGGACGCGCGGGATCGGCATAATGAGGACCGCCTGCGCGGCATCGCGGGAGTCTTGACCGCGGCCGGCCGCGAGTGCAGTTTCCAGACACGCGTCTGCTTCCTTTTTGCCCCACTTCTCGCCATCCTGGGACTGGTCGGGTTGCGGCTGGCACTCGTTAACTGGTGGGGTATCGATGCGGTTGTCGTCCAGCTAGGTTTCTGGATCGTCTGGCTGCTGTGGCTGGGCTGGATTTTTCCCCGCAGCCGGCGGCGGTATATGCACCACAACCCTGACACGGCGTATCGGCGGGCCCTTCGCGGTCACATCCTGTTCCTGTTCGCCGCCATCACCACCATCAACACCGCCCCGGCGCACGCCGGAGCGGTCGCATTTCTGCGCACCGGACAATGGTCGTCCTTCGGCGTGTTCTCCATCGGCAGCTTCCTGCTCGCCGCCGTGATCGCCGCAGCCGGTGCCGGGGTCATCGTCGTAGCCATACGCACCATCGGGCTGCCGGCGGCCGCTTTCGCCGAGGAGTACCGCACCTGCCCGCCGCCGCACACCGTTGGCGGTATCTACCGCTACATCCGCCATCCGATCGCCGTGGGCGGCATGATTATGCCGGCCGCGGCGGCGTTGCACGGCGGCCTGGCCCTGACCCTGTGGCTGGTCAACCTGGCGATGCTCGTTCCGTACGGGCTACTGGAAGATCACCGGCTCCGGCGCGTGTTCGGGTCTGCCAACGACACCTACATGTCGGGGGTGCGCCGATTCCTCCCGGTGCCGGCGACGGTGAAATCGGCACGCGGGCGGTGACGTGGACGATCTGATTCGGACCTACTGCCGCAACTGTGAGGCGCTCTGCGGGTTGGTGGCCAATGTCGAACACGGGCAGCTGGTGGCCCTGCGGCCCGACCGCGATCATCCCGCGTCGCGTGGCTACGCCTGCGCCAAGGGCGTGAACATGGTTGAGGTGCAAAATAATCCGGCGCGGGTCGTACGCCCCCTGCGCCGCGGGCCCGACGGCACTTTCAGCGAAGTCAGCTGGGCGCAGGCCAACCGGGACATCAGCACGCGACTGGCCCGCATCGTGGAACAGTACGGCCCGCACAGTGTCGGGCTGTACCTGGGCAACCCCGCGGCGTTCAGCGGGACACACACCGTGGCTGCCACGCTGTTCATGCGTGCCCTCGGCAGCAGGCAACTGTTCTCGGCGGTGTCGCAGGACGGCGGCAATCGTTTCGCCGCGTCCGCGCTGCTCTACGGCGACCCGACAGTCATACCGGTGCCCGACCTGGATACGGTCGAGACCCTGCTCGTCCTCGGGGCGAACCCGTTCGTCTCCAACGGCTCACTGGTCGTAGCACCGCGCATCGCGCAGCGTCTGCGTGACATCACTGCCCGTGGCGGCCACGTCGTCGTGGTCGACCCACGGGGAACCGAAACCGCGCGCGCATTCGAGCACATCGCGATCCGCCCGGGAACAGATATCTGGCTGCTGATGGCGATGGTGAACACCGTGCTCGCCGCCGGCGCGGTCGACCCCATCGCGAAGGACACCGCCGCGAGCTTGGCGTCGCTCGCGGCGGTGATAGCCCCGGCAACCCCCGAGGTCGCCGCGCAGTACACCGGAATTGGCGCCGACCAGATCCGCGCCCTGGCGTTACGGTTGGCCTCCCCGCGGGCCGCCATCTACACCCGAACCGGCGCATGCACGGGCCGGGACGGGACGGTCCTGGCGGCCCTTGTCGATATATTCCTTTACCTAACAGGCAATTTGAACCGCGCCGGCGCCACCGTGTGCAACCCCACGCCCTGGGTCCTCAAGCTCGTCGCCCGGTTGGCCGGCTTCTCCGGCTACCGGCGCTGGCACCTGTGCGGCATCCCGGAGGTCATGGGGTTCCTTCCTGCGGTCGGACTCAACCACCAACTCGACCGGGGCGCCGACCGGGGGCTGCGGGCGCTGTTCGTCTCCGGAGGCAACCCGGTGCTCAGCGTCCCGGGCGGGTCGAAGCTGGGCGCCAAACTGGCCAGTCTTGACCTGCTGGTGTCGCTGGATCTGATCGTCAATGACACCAACCGGCACGCCGACTACGTGCTGCCCGCCACCACGTGGCTGGAACGATCGGACACCCAGGTGCAATTCCTGCCGCTGATGCTGGAACCAACCGTGCAGCGGACCGGCGCGGTCCTCGCGCCCCGCGGCGATGCCCGTGAGGAGCGACTGATTCTCGGCGACCTGCTCACAGGGATGCCAGCAACCTCGTTGTGGCGCACCGCATGCCGCAAAGCCGCCGGAGCCGTCCTGCGCATGGACCTCACCATCGCCATGAAGATTCTGCTGCGGCTGATCACCGTCGTCGGCACCTACCGGATCCGACCCTTCGGATTCTCGGGCACCGCCGCCGACCCGACGCGTCGCGTCAGTCGCCGACAACAAGACGCCAGCAGAAAGGTGCCCGAGATCACCCTGTCCGCACCGCCCATCCTCGGTGAGCTGCAACGGATTCTGGGCTCCTCCGAACGCTACCGGCCACCGCGCACCGGGTATTTGCTCATCGGGCGCCGGGAGTTCGGGACGCTGAACAGCTGGCTGCACCTAAAGGGCGCACGCAAGCCGCGCGCCATGATGGCCCAGTCAGACGTGCGCCGCGAAGGGTTCACCGACGGAGAGGAAGTCCAGATCACTTCGGCGACAGGCTCTGTCGTCGCGGTCATCGAAGCGACCCCGCGGCTGCTGCCGGGGGTCGTGTCCCTGCCCCACGGCTGGGGCGCCCTGGGCAGTGCGGTCAATGTCAACGACCTCACACCGTCAGACGTGGGGTCTCTCGAGCCGCTCGCCGGGATGGCGCACCTCAACGGCGTGCACGTCGAGATTCGGTCGGTGTCGGCCGCGCCCGCTTCCGAGGCGTCGCCGAGCAGCACCGGCGCGACGCCGAGACGGTCGACGTCCACCTCGCCTGGGCGGCTGCACCGATGATCGAGACTAGACGAGCGCGCGGATCGTGGATCGCGGGCACTGTCGCGGTGGTGACGGGCGGAGCCCGAGGCATCGGGGCGGCGACGGCAGCAGCACTGGAACGCCGCGGCGCCACCGTGGCGACGATCGATCTGGACTACGGGAGTGGCCGCCCCCACGGTCAGCAGTTCGTCGCCGACGTGCGGGACCGGCGCGCGTTGCGCGCCTGCCTGCAGCGGATCCGGCATCGCTACGGGGCCATCGACATCGTGGTGGCCAACGCCGGTATCGCGCCCGCCGTGGCAGCGCTGTGGGATCTGCCGGCCAGTGACTTCGAGGACATCATCGAGACCAACGTACTCGGCGTCTACAACACGATCGCCACCACCCTGCCGTATGTGCTTGCCTCCCAGGGCCACATCACCGTCGTGTCCTCGGTGGCGGCGGCGCTGCCGGGCCCCGGATCGGCGGCTTATATGGCGTCGAAGGCAGCCATTGAGCAACTGGGACGTACGTTGCGGATGGAACTCGGCGGCACGGCGGCGTCCACCACCCTGGTGTATCTGGGAATGGTCGACACCGAGATGGCACGCAGCCTCGATGACGACCGACGCGGTCAGCTTCTCGCGAAACGCGTCCCGCGGATGCTCCGCCACCCGATCAGCGCCGCTTGCGCCGCAGAGTCTCTGGTAGATGCCGTACATCGGCGAACACCGCGGGTGGTGCTGCCCAAGCGGTGGATGCCCTATCTGTGGTCGCGCGGGCTGATCAATCCAGTCCTCGACACCGCGGTCGCTCGAGACCCGGCGGTTCAGGCCGCCCTCGCCGCCGACGCCGGCGACAGGGCGCCACGCCGACCAACCGCGCCGGTTCGGGCCCGGACCTCGGGGGCCAAAAACCGTAGGGCATGAGACATCGTGAATACCACTGCCGCACAACATGAGCGCCATCGCAACCACACGCACACGCACGATCGGGGGTACACCACATGAAGAAGGCCGGAGTAGGTCGGCGAGGACGCATCGTCCGCGCAGCACCGCTGGTGGCGATGTCGAGTCGCACCGCGGGCGAAGTGGTGGTGTCCTCCCTGCGCAGGAAGCTGGGCGTGGCGTCGGAGACCGACGTCCACGACAAGGCCGCGCAGCGCTACGCAGACTACCTGGGCCAGTCCAAAGGCTTGTTGATGAAGGTCGGGCAGATCCTGTCCTACACGATGCTCGGCGGTGCCCTCGGCGATGGCAACGGCGCCTACCAGCGCGCTCTGACCAGATTGCAAAGCGATGCACCGCCGATGCCCACTGCGACCGCGATCAGCATCATCGAACTCGAGTTGGGTGCACCGCTGTACGAACTGTTTACAGAGTTCGACGCCACCCCCGTCGGCGCCGCGTCGATCGGGCAGGTCCACCGCGCGGTGACGGCCGACGGGCGCGAGGTGGCCGTCAAAGTTCAGTATCCCGGGGTCGACGAGGCGATCCGCAGTGATCTGGAAAACACCGACCTCCTAGCCACGTTCCTCGACATCGCTTCCAGTGCCGTTCCCGGGCTGGTCAATACCGACGTCAGCGCGCTCACCGACGAGGTGGCCCAGCGGGTGACCGAAGAACTCGATTACCGCATCGAGAGGGCCAATCAGCAGGCGTTCCTCGATGCGTATGAGGGCCATCCGTTCATTCGTATCCCCGCGGTGGTTGAAGACCTGTGCTCACAGCGGGTGCTGACCCAGGACTTCGTGCGGGGGCGAGACTGGCGCTCGGCGCAACAGGCGGCGCAGCCGCTGCGCGACGCGTGGGGCGAAGCCATCTATCGCTTCTCGATCGGGTCGGTGCGTAGATTCGGCCTGTTCAATGCCGACCCGCATCCAGGCAACTACCTCTTTCACGACGACGGTGGCGTCACGTTCCTGGACTTTGGGTGCGTGAAATCGTTCACCCCCGACCTCGTCGGGGCGATGCAGGACGTCATGTCGGCGGCCGTCGCCGGCGACGGCCACGCGCTGCTACAGGGACTGCATCGCAGCGGGTCGGTCGACCATCCCGCCCAGATCGACCACAGCGCGGCACTGCGATGGTTCTGTTCGGGACTGCAGTTGCTGACTGCCCCGCAGCCCTACCAGTTCGCGCCCGACGAGGTGGATGTGGCAGTGCGGGAGAAGTTCTCGATGACCGGACCGCATGGCCATGTCCTGCGCCAGCTGCGCCTGCCGCCGGACGCGCTGACCATCATGCGGATCGAGCTGGGCATGTACTCGATCCTGGCCGGTCTGCGTGCCCGCGGGATGTGGGAGGCGATCCGCCGGGAATGGGACCACCACGAGGCGCCGATCACGGTGATGGGCCGCAGCGAACAGCACCTGTGGCGCAAGGGAGCGGTGTGATATCGGCGTCGGGCGGTGAACTGTTGCTGCGTCGCTATGACGACGTCGCCGCGGTTCTGCGCTCGGACGGCTGGAGCAGCGACCCCCGGCGCAACGCCAACGCCTCGCCGGAGGTGCACCACGTTCCGTCGACCGTGTTGCTGTTCATGGACCCTCCCGACCATGCCCGGCTGCGGAAGCTGGTTCGCCCGCCCTTCACGGCGCTGTCGATCGATACGCTGGCGCCGCGGATCGCGGCGATCATCGATGCCGCACTGGATGAATTGAGCACCATCGGAGGGGATTTCGACCTCATCGCAGAGTTCGCGAGGATCGTTCCGCTGGCGGTGGTCAGTGAGATGTTCGATCTCGGGGTGGACGGCGCGCGCCTGGTCGACGAACACATTCCCGCCCTCGTCGGGATGCTGCAGGTCGACGCCGACGACCGGCAACTGGCCGCGAGCATCGATGCGGCCTTCGAGCTCAGCACCTTCCTGACCCCGCTGATCGCGGCGCGCCGGCGCCATCCCGGTGACGATGCGCTCAGCGCACTGGTCCGCCAGCCCGGCATCACCGCGCAGGAGGTGCTGGCGACGTGCATCATCGTGCTCGCCGCCGGGCTGGAATCGGTGTCCAACGCCATCGCCAACGCCACCCTGGCGTTGCTTCAGAACCCGGATCAAATCCCTCAACTCCTCAACGACCCGGTGTCCGCGGTCGAGGAACTGGTGCGCCACAGCGGGCCGGTCAAGCTCATCCGCCGGGTTGCCGACCGGGATCACACGGTGGGCGGCCACCGGATCCGGGCCGGGGACTCGGTGCTCTGCGATCTGCGCTCGGCCAATTGGGATCCAAGCCGTTTTACCGACCCTGAACGTCTCGATTTGGGGCGTAAGGCCAAGGGACACCTGGCTTTCAGTTCGGGAGCACACTTTTGCCTCGGGACCGCGTTGGCGAAGGTGGAAGTCACCGAAGCGGTGTGCTCGCTGTTCGAGCGCTACCCGGGCCTGATGCTGAAAGACACTACGCCTCAGTGGCGGGCCTCACGATCCACCCATGCGCTGGAGCACTTGACCGTATCGCTGTGCTAGCGCATGGCGCGGCCCGACGGCCCAGCCCGTCACCGCCGACCACCACATCGTTTCTGCCAGCACACGAACAGATTTGGATACCCGCAGTGAACCAACCAGGCACCATGATCACACCACGGCAGCTGCGGCGACAGGCGGGTCTGTGATGCAGCCGCGCACCGCGGGGACGCGCACAGCGCTGGCGATCGCGGTCGCCTTCTGCTGGCTGCTGGTGGCTGGCGCGGGCACCGTGGCGCTTCCCCACCTTGAACAGGTGATAAAGACGCATGGCAAGTCGTTCATCCCGGCAGGCACGCCGTCGAGCGTCATGGCGGACAAGATCGCCGAAAAGTTTCAGCGCGGCGGCACCAACAACGTCAACTACCTGATCCTGCAGAGGCAAGGCCCGCTGTCGGACGTCGATCGGGCGTATTACGGTCGGATCATCGCCGCGCTGCGAGCCGACGACGCCCACGTCGGTGACATCGCCGACCTATGGTCCGATCCGCTCACCGCCGGGATGAATCTCAGTGCGGACCGCAGTGCGGTGTTCGCGCTGTTGGCGCTCAACGGCAACGTGGGGACGAGCACGGCAACCGAATCTGTCGACGCAGCACGAGCGTTGGTGGCGTCATCTGACCCGCCGCCAGGCTTGAACGTGTTCGTCGCGGGCCCGGGCAGTGCCGTGACCGATGAACTCGCGGCGATCGATCGGGACATGATCATCGTGACCGTGGTGACGGTTCTCGTGATCGCCCTGCTGCTGCTGGTGGTGTACCGGTCGCCGGTCACCGTGCTGGTTCCGCTGGCGACCATCGGCCTGGCGCTGGCTACCGCGCGGGCGACAACCGCGGTTCTGGGGGAGCACGACCTCATCGAACTATCGACCTTTTCGGCAGCCCTGATGTCGGCCATGGTGTTGGGCGCCGGTACGGACTACTCGATCTTTCTGCTCGGCCGCTACCACGAGGGACGCCGAACTGGTCTGCCAGCCCACCACGCGCTGGGCACGGCGGTGCGCCAGGTGGCCCCGGTCATCGTGGCGTCCGCGCTGACCATCGCCGTCGCGACATCGGCACTCACGTTTGCCCGCATCGGCATCCTGCGCAGCGCCGGCATCCCATGTGCGATCGGCGTGCTGACGGCGATGGTGGCGGCCTTGACGTTGACACCGGCACTGATCTGGGTCGGCGCCAGGTGGGGGTTCATGGAACCCCGCAGTCGGCGGGTGAGCGAGGTGTTCTGGCGCAGGCTGGGCGCACTGGTGGCGCGGCGACCGGCGCCGATCATCGCGGTGACGGTGGGATTGCTCGTGGCGTGTATGTGTTCGCTGCCGTCAATGCGGTTGGGCTTCAGCGAGTTCGACGCGCAGCCGGCCGACACACCGACAAACCGGGCCTATGACGTGGTGGCCGAGAAGTTCGGCCAGAACCGGCTGGCCCCGAACCTGGTCCTCATCGAGGCCGATCACGACCTGCGCACGTCCGGCGACCTCATCGCCATCGAGAAGGTGACCCGCGCCTTATTCGCGATACCGGAGACCTCGACGGTTCAGTCGATCACGCGCCCGGCTGGAGAGCCGTTGCGGGAGTCGACGCTGACCTACCAGGCGTCGGTCATCGGCCAGCGGTTGGCCGACGGTGCGGGGCAGATCAGCGACCAGCGCGCCGTGTTCGATCAGCTCGCATCGACGGTGCACAGCGCCAACGCTGCGACTGCGGCCCTGACCGCGACGGCGGCGAAGCTGGAGCAGAATCTGCGCGAAGCGGGGACGGGTTTGTCCTCCTTCGACGACGCGACCCGGACTGCGACAACGCAACTCGACACGGTGAAGGCCGGCCTTGAGCCGCTGCGAAATTTTGTCGACACCCGTCCGGACTGCCCGTCGGATGCGGTCTGCGCCATGGCCGCGCAGGCGTTGCGCCCCGTCGACAGCCTGACCGACATTGTCGGCGCCGTCTCGGCCGGCTTGGACCGACTGCGAGTGGGCACCGCATCGGTGGACGGCAACGCCGGCGCCTCCCGGCAAGCATTGGATCAGCTCAGGCGCTCGCTGGCGCAGATTCCAGCGCTCGTCGGCACCGTCAACGGGTCCTTGAAGGACCTGACCAGCCAGAGCACGCAACTGGCGGACTACTTCGGGCAAATGAGCGAGAGCTTCGGCAACGACCCTGCCGCCGGGTTCTACATGCCGCCGGAGGTCTTCTCCGACGCTCGGTTTCAGCGCGCGGTGGATCTGCTGATCTCACCGGATGGACATTCCACCAGGCTGATCGTCTATGGCCGCGGCGACGCCTTCGGCGACGAGGGCATGCAGTTGGTCGACAAGATGCGCGCGGCGGTCAGCAGCGCCGTCAAAGGGGGCACACTGGCCGGCAGCACCGTCTCAGTGGGCGGAGCGGGGGCCGCGGTTCAAGACCTCCGCGACCTGATGTGGGGGGATTTGTCCCTGATGGTGCTCACGACGCTGGGCATGGTCTTCTTGATCGTTGCGTTTACGCTGCGCAGCCCCGCAGCGGGTGCCGTCGTCGTCGCAACGGTCGTGTTGTCCTACGGCGCGGCACTGGGACTCAGTGTCCTGATCTGGCAGCACATCTTCGGTGTCGAGATTCACTGGACGATGCTGTCGATCACGTTCCTGTCGCTGGTCGGCGTCGGCGCGGACTACAACCTCATGTATGCCGCCCGGTTGCGCCAGGAGATCAGCTCCGCGGGATTCGGAACCGGCACGATCCGCACGTTCGGCAGCACCGGGGGAGTCGTCACCACCGCGGGCATTGTTTTCGGTGTCACCATGTTCGCGATGCTCGGCAGTTCGGTGTCGAGCATCGGCCAGGTGGGCTCGACGATCGGGATCGGCCTGCTCATCGACACTCTCGTCGTGCGCGCGCTGCTGCTGCCGGCCCTGGCGGCCAGTTTGCGGCGCCGATTCTGGTGGCCGCTGAGCTTCTCCATCCCGGGCGGCCGGCGGCCCGGCAGTGCGGTCGGCGCCCTGTACCGCGCAGTCCGGCAGAGCATGAACCGCACGGTGGCACCGTGACGTCGGACTCCGCGCCCGAGCGCCGGTGCCCGGTGTCGGTCCACGCCGGCCCGGCAGCTGCCCCACCGCGGCGCCGACCATGGTTCTGGCGACGCATCGTCGACCGAGAGTCCTTCGGCGCGAACAGATCTGACACCGGTCCTGCCCTGATCGGACAGCATCGCGCCGGAACCGCCGACGCGCTGCAAGCCGCTGGCGGGTCGCAGCGCGGCGACCAGCGCCCGCCCGGGATTCACGTCCCCAAGATGTTGGAATTTCCATGTGCAGCGTTGGCGGCCTGCGCATACTTCCTGCTCGGGGAGCGGATGGTCTCCGCCCTGGTCACCCGGTACGGCCCGGTCGTCTCCCTGCCCCTCCTCGGCTACGGCACTTTGGTGATCGTCTCCGACGCCGCGCACGCCAAACAGGTGTTCACCACCTCGCCGCATTCGATGCTCGGCGGCGAAGGGGTGGGGCCCGCTGCGGCGATCTGCGGTACCGGATCGATGTTCGTGCAGGAGGAACCCGACCACCTGCTGCGCCGGAAATTGCTCACGCCGGCATTCAGCGGGGCAGCACTGCTTGACGGCTACGCCGAGGTGATGGCCGCCGCCGCCCGCGAGGCACTGCGCGCGTGGCCGCCGGGCCGACCGATGAAGATGCTGGACTTCGCCCGTAATCTCAGTCTGAACATCATCGTCAGGGTCGTGGCCGGCCCAGATGCAGCCATGGACAACAATGTCCTGCGCAGACTGTTCGGGCAGCTCCTCGAGTTGGCAGTCTCGGAGCAGATCGTCGTGCGTTACGCTCTGCGCCGCGCGGGGGCCCTGCGCCGCTGGCGCCGCTTGACCGCCGCCAATCAGGCTATCGACGGGGCCCTCTATCCGCTGATTGCACGCCGGCGCCGTAGCCCGGCTGCTGCGGGCGGCAACGATGTGCTCGCAGCATTCTTGGGCGCCATCGGCAACAGCGCAGCCGCGGTGTCCGACAGAGAGATTCGTGACGACCTGGTCACCCTGATGATGGCGGGGCACGAGACGACCGCCATCACCTTGGCGAACATCATCGACCTGCTGGTCCACCACCCCCGCATCCTCGCCCGGGTGACCGACGAAGTCCACCACGGCGGGGACGCCTACACATCGGCGGTGATCAACGAAACGCTTCGCCTACGCCCGCCGCTGCCCTTCACCGCGCGGGTCACCGCCGGTGACTGCGACATCGGCGCTTACACTATCGCGGCCGGGTGCCGGGTCATGGTGCACATCAATGGGGTGAACCACGATCCGGCCATCTATCCCGCACCACAGCTGTTTCAGCCTGAACGCTTTCTGGATCGCGATCCGCCGCCGTATGCGTGGATCCCATTCGGCGGGGGCGTGAAACGCTGCCTGGGAGCTAATTTCGCGCACCGTGAGCTCACGGTAGTGCTTCATGAACTGCTCCGGGCGGGCACCTTCACCCCCGTGCGGAACCGACCCGATACCGTCGTGCGTCGGTCGATCGTCTTGGTGCCCCGTCGCGGGGCAGCGGTGACGTTTCGCCCCGCAGACCCGGCCGACACCGACTGAGCCCTGGCGCAGCGGCGAACCGGCGACGCAGGATTCGGAGTCCGCCACAATGGTGGAGAAGGGAGCATCATGCCAACCGCCCTGATCGTGGGGTCAGGCCCCAACGGGCTGACCGCCGCCATCACTTTGGCGCGCGCCGGCGTCGACGTGGTGGTTGCCGAAGCGCAGAACTCGATCGGGGGTGGGCTTCGTTCCGGGGAACTCACGCTGCCCGGTCTGATCCACGACCACTGTGCAGCCATTGTCCCCACGGCGGTGGCCTCACCGTTCATCAAGACGCTGAACCTCGAACAGCACGGTGTGCAGTGGGCCTGGCCGGACGTCGAACTCGCGCATCCGCTCGACGGCGGACGCGCCGCGGCGGTGTTCCGTTCGCTGGACACCACCGCGCAGTACCTCGACGCCGACGCCGGCGCCTACCGCCGCATGTTCGACTGGCTGGTCGCCAACTACGACCACTTCGCCGCCGACCTGCTCAGCCCGATGGTCGCGGTTCCGCGCCGCCCACTGAAACTCGCGCGATTCGGGCTGCCCGCGATGCTGCCCGCGACGCTGCTCGTGCAGGCGTTCCGCACACCGGAGGCTCGCGCACTGTTCGCTGGCAACGCCGCGCACAGCTGGACCCCACTGAGCCGTCCCCCATCGGCGGGTGTTGCGCTCATGTTTGGCACCATCGCTCACAGATACGGATGGCCGTGCGTCGTGGGCGGCACCGCGCAACTCGCCGAGGCGTTCGCACGACTGCTTCGATCCCTGGGTGGGCGCATCGAGACCGCGACCCCCATCCGCTCCCGCGAACAAATCGCCGATTTCGATCTGGTGTTGTTCGACACCAGCCCCGCGCTGGTGCTACGCCTGCTCGGCGACCGGCTACCGGCCCGCACCCGCCGCGCCTACGCGCGCTACCGCTACGGGGCCGCCGCCTTCAAGCTTGACCTCGCGGTGCACGGCGGCATCCCGTGGACCAACAGTTTTGCGCGTTCGGCGGGCACCGTCCACGTCTGCGGAAGCTACGAGGAAATCGTCGCCGCTGAACACGACACCTACCACGGCAGGATGCCCTCCCGACCGTTCATGATCGTGGGCCAGCAGTCGGTAGCCGACCCCACCCGCGCGCATCGCGACCTACACCCCATCTACGCCTATGCCCATGTCCCGCAGGGCTATTCGGCAGACCCTACCGAGTCCATGTTGGACCAGATCGAACGATTCGCGCCCGGATTCCGCGACCGGATTGCCTGCGTGGCGCGGCGCGGGCCCCAGGATTTGTACCGCGACAACGCCAATATCGTCGACGGCGACATCAACGGCGGCGCGATGGACCTCCGGCAGTACATCGCCCGGCCCCGGCTGACACCCGATCCGTACTGGACCGGCATACCGGGGCACTACTTGTGTTCCTCCTCGACACCGCCAGGTGCGGGAGTCCACGGCATGTGTGGACACCTCGCGGCGCTGTCGGCACTTCAACGCGCAAGGATTATCGCACCGCCGCGTGTCCTGGGTGACACATGCACCGACGGATCGCAGGAATGCTGAGGTGCGATGCTCTGGCCGTCAAGCGGTGTTCGGGGCTGATGCACGCTGGGGACCTGTGGACCCCGGCAGGGCGCCGTGGGATCCGCAAGATCTGGAGGCGGGCAGTGCTGGAGAAACTTCGCGGCAAACCAGGCCGCGCAGGCTGGTGGGCCGCTGTTGCAGCGGTGGCGGGCCTGTTAATGGCGACGTGTGGTGCGACGTCCTGCGCGTCTGAAGATACGGCGCCGCCGGATGAAATCGTCCTACCCAACTTGGTCGGCCTGTACTGGAAAGACGCATCCAAGCAGCTGCTGGACGTTGGATGGACAGGGGCCATTGAGAAGATGCCCGATGCCGCAGTGGAGCCGAAAGACCGGGAGCGCATCGTTGTTCAACGTCCAGGCGGGGGCGAGCACGTACCTCGCGACGTGGTTATCACCCTGCAGTTTGGAGCGCCCTAACGTCGACCGGCATCGGGAACTCACGTCCTCGTAGGTGTGTATTAAGCAATGCAGTCTGTCGCGCGGTTGCACATGCAGGGCCTCAGAGGATCACTGACAGCGGCCCTGGACCGACTGCTGGCCGTCGAGGTCGATGCCAGCACCGCGCCGCCTGGCCGGGGCTGCTGGCTTCGCCAGCAGGCCCACCCCCGCCGAACTGACTGATATCGATGTCGACGCCGCCAACGGTATTGACCGCGCCACGATCGGCGAACTAGGCACCTGCCACTATCTGGAGTCAGCGACTCTCATCGTGCTTATCGGGCCTGGGATAGGAAAGACCACCTGTCAGTCGGATTGGCAAGGGCTGCAGCCCTTGCCCGGGTTGTAGGTCGAGTCAAGCGGGGTGGGGCGCGTCGTAGGTCGACACCCCTTGGGTGGGATGTTGACGTTGTGCGGTTGGCGGTGAGGGCGGGTGCCTGGCCCATGCTGATGTATGCAACTCGGGGTGCTCCACACACCGGCGGCAACAGTGGAGTACACCCCGGACCGACCTACAGATAACGAGCACGACTGGTTGGTCTGTTGTTGCACAGAAGTATCCGATCCGGCTTCAATGGCCGCTCGAAGATGCAAATTCAACTATTGAAAGGCTGAAATTGCGAGCATGGCCATTTCAACAGGGACTGTCAGTGAATGGCACAAGAGCGAGGGCTGGGGCGTCATCAACTCACCAGATACTCCCGGCGGATGCTTCGTCCATTTTACGCACATAGTCAACCAAACTGGATTCCGTGAGTTGCAGGCTGGCGAGGCTGTTCAATTTGAATGGGAAGCGGGCAGTCAAGATGACTACAATTTTCGCGCCCTTGTGGTCCGACGGGGCGGAGATCACAGTTAACGGTCGCCCCGCTCGGGGCAAACTTTTTCTGGTGGATCGGGCGGACTCCCGCATGTCCTGATAATGACGCTCGCCGAGCCGTACCCAGGCCGGTCTGCCTGGCCAAACGGTGCGCGCCCCACCGTAATGGAGCTTCGCCAATCACCGACAAACTTGATGGAATAGCTGCTCTTTGGACCCGGTCCGTCGGAACAAACACCGCCTTGACCACGCAGTAGTAGAGCCCGTCGTCGGCGTACAACGGTGTATCGTCGCGCATCGGCGGCGAGCGATGCGCAAGCTGGGCCGAAGCAACCGACCAAACAGACCCTCCAGAAGTGTCGCCCCGAAGCTGTATCCGCGCACCACCACTCATCCCACGGTTGTCAGGCCGGCCAGCACACCTGCCGCTCGGCAGCACATCGAACGAATCCGCCAGTCCAGAGTCAAAACACGGTGCCATCTGTACCCGAAACCGCCGGTGGCCGCACCCGCAGGGGCGACGCCTCAGTGCTAGTCGTTATCGGGAGCCCAGTCGAACACCCCGAGACTAGGAGCGACACAACCACCATGGGTATCACCCACACTGCGCACCGACTTTGCGCCACCATGTCGACTGTACGTTGTCGGCTTCACGACACTCTTGGTCACCACGGTGCCACGTCGCTCGACCAAATGTCCCCCCGCAGTGTCGCTTTCGGCGCTGGCACGAAACGAATACCGGCTCCGTCATCGATGGCAAACGCTGATAGTGGACCTCCGGTACCAACCAGCTAATCCATCTATTGGCGCGGCCTCATAGGTCGACGCAGACGACAGCAAGCCCAGCAAGTTGCGGGCACCGACGCGGCGAGGACACCGACGCAGGCGTCGTGGGAGTCAATGCCTTCCGATTCGGTAACGAGTGGCACCGAGAATCCCTCGTGCACATCGGCTTTGCCGCGTCGGCCGCTTGCGCAGATCTCGCAAGCGTGCTGTTCACGGTTTGCGAACCGGCCCGACATCTGGGCACCCTCGAACCCCGGTCGCGGCGCACCAGAGAACGACGAGGCGACGCTTCCTGAGCCGGCTGAACCCGGAGGTTTGCGCGCCACCTGACGTTGACCATCTTCTCGTGCCCAGCGCGGAACTGATTAACTTCTCGGCAACAACGGGGCGTCTGAATACGAGGGAAATGGCTGGTACACATGCGGTGCCAAACCCGCCGGCTTGTTGTGGCTGGCCAGCAGGGAGCATCGTGATGTCTGAGATGAGTGGCGGTGAACGGCCGCAGTTGACCGACGTGGATGCCACCTCGCAGCGGAGATGAGTTGCAGCTGGGCACATTTCGTCTGACGTTGGCGACCACACCGAGAGCAGCCGAGCGCGGCGAGCGGGCCGCCCGGCGCGTGATATGCAGGACTGTCTGACACCGCGCCGCGCGGATTCTGTTCGATGTGGGTTGAACCGACCCGGTGGTGATACGGGTGCTCGCCCCCAAAGCGGTTGGAGGCGAGCCCCGTGTCTCTGAAGTGTAGGGGTGAGGGCGCTGTGGGCGTCCAGAATTGCCGAGCAAATCTTGGCCCGGCAGGTGCCGGCTTCAGGACAGGGGCCGACATCACGGGGGGGCTTCACGTCACGGAGTCCAGCGCCGCCAACCATGTCGACTACCGCGCGGCGTTGTCGCTCGACGACTCCCACACCGGCCGCAAGGTGCCCACCCTTCAATGCCGGTACGGACCGTGTTGGGGCGCCAAGGCGTGCTGAGCTCAGCAGAGTTGCCGGTGATTGTGCACAGAAGACGCAAGCCGGCGTGCCGGAGCGGATCGCTCTGGCCACCAGGGGGTCTGGCCAGGTTAGCTCTGGTGGCCAGTCCGGCGCTCACCACCACTTCAGCAGTGAGGGCTCAATTCCCGCCCGTCCTTCTGGGGTTAAGGCAAAAGCCCGTCGGCCTTTTGGCAATCGGCCTTACCGTTGGCGATCCGCGCAGGCTTCCCGCAACGCGCTCGGCCTTTAGCCTGTTGACCGCAGCCACGACGCCACCGTTCGCGCCGACGCCGGCCGGGTTGACGAGGTTCACAACCTGGGCGACGGTCCAGCGGTGTCAGCCGACGTGCTTGTCGAACCACTCAATCGGTAGTTCGGGATGGACACCGAAGAAGTTGTAGCCGTCGAATCGCCGGTCGGTACCTTCGATCCAGTACAGTCGCTTCTCCTCCACCGGGATGGCGTCGAAAATGTCTTGAACGTCTTGCGGCCGGGTCATCGTGTCGTCGTGGACCTGTGCGACCAGGGTAGGCACCGTGATGGCTGTGACGTGCTGAAGCGGTGACTGCTCGGCCAGATGGAACCCGGTGCGCTCGTGGACGGCGGCGTCGAACTTCTCATAGCCGTCCTTCAGGCCGATGCCTTTGACGAACTCTTCGACGATGTACTTGCCAGACAAGCTACCAGGGCACCTTCATCGGTGCTCGTCGCTACGTTCTGGATACCTTCGCCACCACCAAGAGCGCCGGCGTCAAGAAGCGCGTCTCGCAGTTCGTCGGAAGCGGCCCATGCCACGGAAAACGATTGAAACCTGAAGCTCTCTCGGTGACATTCGAAGGTCTCGACATCGCCGCGCTGTCACGGGTCACGTTGGACCACCTCGAGGCGCTTTGCAGCACCGTGCTCAGCCCGGACTGGGCGCCCGACGTGTCGGGCGAGGTACTCGACAAGAAAACACGACGGTCGGCGGTCAAGGCCCGGGTGGAAGCTGGCGGGTCCGCGCATGCCGGAGCGCCAGATGTTCGGCAGACACTCAACATGTCGGCCGAGAAACGTGCCGCCGCCCAGCGTTTGGTGGCCGACCTACAGGAGCGACTGCAACCGCTGATCAGTCTGGGGCTGGGATATCTGTCTCTCGCGCGCAGCACGCCAACGCTCTCGGGAGGTGAGCTGCAGCGCGTCCGACTGGCAACGCAGTTGTCGTCTCAGTTGTTCGGAGTCGTGTACGTGCTGGATGAACCATCGGCCGGTCTGCACCCTCGCGACCGCGACGCGTTGCGCGACATCTTGCAGGGACTCAAGGACGGCGGCAACAGTATCTTCGTGGTCGAGCACTCACTCGACATCATCGCCGCCGCGGACTGGCTGGTCGATATCGGGCCGGGTGCAGGCGTGGATGGCGGTGAGATCCTCTATAGCGGGCCGCCGGAGGGTCTGGCAGAAGTGACTGAATCCGTCACGCGCCGTTACTTGTTCGGTAAGGGCGCACAGACCGCTCCACGCACGCCACGGGATCGTGTCGACTGGCTGGAGCTCGCAGACGTACGGCGCAACAATCTGCACGACCTGTGTGTGTCGGTTCCTCTCCGGTGTCTCACCGCAGTTACGGGAGTGTCCGGATCGGGCAAGTCAAGCCTTGTCGCGCACGCGCTCGCCGAAATCGTCGGCGACCACCTGGGCCGCCCTGTCCGCTTCGACGACGCGGGTGACGATGACCTGCTCGCCGAGGCCGCGCCTCCCGCCTCGGGCCAGGTGGTCGGCCACACCCACGGCATCCGCAGAGTCGTGTGCATCGACCAGAAACCGATCGGACGTACGCCGCGATCCAATGTCGCCACCTACACCGGGGTGTTCGACCACATCCGCCGAAGGTTCGCCGAGACTCCGCAGGCACAGGCTCGGGGCTACAAGCCCGGGCGGTTCTCCTTCAACGTCGCCGGCGTACGCTGCCCGACCTGCGAAGGCGAGGGGTGGGTGATGGTCGAACTGCTCTTCCTCCCAAGTGTTTACAGCCCGTGCCCCGACTGCCATGGAACACGGTACAACGCAGAGACTCTCGAAATCCGTTGGCACGAACACAACATCGCCGAGGTGCTCGAACTCAGCGTTTCGTCGGCCCGAGGGTTCTTCGACGGCGAGGCGGAGATACTTCGCGCTATCGAGGCACTGTGCGATGTCGGGCTCGGCTATCTACGCCTCGGACATCCGGCCACCGAACTGTCTGGCGGCGAGGCGCAGCGCGTCAAGCTCGCCGGTGAACTGCAGCGTGCGCACCGTGGCGACACTCTCTATCTGCTCGACGAGCCCACCGCAGGACTGCACCCCGCCGACACCGACCGGCTGCTCGCACACCTGCACCGGCTCGTCGATGCGGGCAACACCGTGGTTGCGGCCGAACTGGATATGCGCGTGGTTGCACAGGCTGACTACGTCATCGACATGGGCCCTGGTGCCGGCACGGCCGGCGGCCGGATCGTCGCCGCGGGCACCCCTGCCGAGATCGCGCAGTGCCCGACCAGCGCCACCGCGCCTTACCTGGCCGCTGACTTGGCGCGCTGATCAAGCTCCTTGGCAGGGATCGTCACCACGGTGGTATGTGCAAGTCACCACACTTTGAAAGACGTACTGCGAAGGTGCCAACCCCATTTCAGGTTCTTGTTCCGGACGCCAAACGAAACCGTGCTCGACGCACCTGGGTCTCGCCGCCGTCGACGATCTTTGGTATGGCGCGCTTGGCGGGCGGGAGAGACTCGGCGAGCACGACCGAATCCGCTAGATGCTCATACGCACAATCGAACGCAAAGGCTGTTCGGCGTTGATCCGTTGTGCCTGCCTCGACCCGATACAGCGGATAGTTCCCACGTCGAGCGGACCGGGGCTCAGGTTCGGCGCCGCATAAACCCGTGTCCCGAGCTGCCCTAATAGGACTTGACGGTAGCGCCACAGGCATGGCGGAAAACCGGATTTCTAACGGTGGTCGATGAACTCCTCGGCCGCCGCCACGACCTCACCGAACAGGCCCTCGCGGATCGCCAAATACGGGGGACGCTCCTCGAAACGCGGGTTGGCCCCAATGAACCAGGCCCGTGCCACATTCGGCCCCTCGGCGTCTGCGATCGTTGACCACACCCGGTAGGCGACCTGCAGACGCGCCAGCGACTCGTGTCGCGGCTGCGAACCGCCGGCTGCCCATTTGTACGGTTGCTTGCGATCACGAACCCCCGCCAGGGCTGCCACCACTGTCGGCCCCAGGTGCTCTACCAGCTCGCGCACCAGGTCAGCGGCAGGCACACGCATCGCCTGAGCGTGCATTGCTGATCCATTCGCCACAGCCACGATTACTTCCTCCCCGTCTTCTCCTGGCCGCTGAGGCGGCACGCGTGCACGGTGTGCACCATAAATCGTACGTAAAACCCACCAAAAAGCACCCACAACGGCGTTCCACGTCCGGGTTTGATGCCGGATACAGGATGGTTCGGTCTCACCTGGGAGGTAGCGCAGAATGCCGGTTCTCGCGATGGTCCGTTGGTGGGGACACCGTTAACAGGGCTCGTTCGGCGCTCTCGATGAGAGCGTCGTAGGTGACCACGGTGATCCGCGTGAGATGACTGTTGTAGGTGCGGATGGCCTCAAGTATGTCGCGCCGATCGTAATTCGCGGACACGAATGACGTGTGCCCGATCACCACGGTGATCGAGGCCCGTCGACAATCCAAATCGAGTTCATTCAGGATGTGGTCACGGTTCTCATCCAGGACTCGCAGGTAATTCATTGCCTGCCCGACAGCTCGATTCACCTGCCCGCCGACAACAAGGCGCTTGGGCTTACCGGTGACCAACTCCTCGATGTGCGCTCGCTTCAGTTCCACACCATGCAGGGATCCGTCAAAGCGGATGAGCGACATGTCGAGTTGGTCTGTGGCGGTGAGGGTTCTGCGGGCCGTCTCGTGTATGAACTCGCCTCCAAAGACCCACGGCATGCCTTGCAGCTGCTCCTGAATCTTGTGTTCTGGATTGGCGGGAGTTTCAACAATGGAACGCAGCTTGTCCAGATCTGATCGACGCTGTGCATGCGCGATGAGCGCAGACACGATTCGCGCGTCGTCGAGTATGCCAAGCTGGGCAATCGCGGACGGGTCTTGCTCGGCAAGAGTGCGCAATGTGCGGAGCATTACGGCATTGTCGTGAGATCCGCCGGCCATGTTCTCGGCCTTGGTGGCGGCTTGATTGGTATCGGTAACCGTGTGACGCAGCGAGAGGTGTACGCGTCGCGTCGACGTGGCCGGTTGGTCAGCCGACAGTGCTCGTCCGCGGTCGAGCGGACGCAGGCGAATGACCGGGACCATTTTTGTGTCCGGAGGTGGGCCAGTCATCTTGGAGATGCGATTTGGTGTCCACCGCGCGCGTTGGCCGGTGTTTTCCCAGTGGTCGACGGGATCGTGTGGCGCAACAGTGAATTCCCCGAGGTAGCGGCACCGGTCGCCTTCGACATTGAACACCCGTAACGCCATGCCGCGGTTTACGTGGCCGAGCATGGCGAGATTGTGATGGGTCAGGCGGCGACCGGACTCGGCGTTGCCTGCAATCAGAAGGTGTTCGCCGCGCCAACCCAGGCCGTTGAGTTTCGATTCGGCTTGGGAAGGATTGAATACCAAGATGTTTGGCGTCTGACCGCTCACGGCCACGCGCTGTCGGCTGCCGCCGAACACATCATGTACCTGCTTGCGGCGCCCGATTTCATCTCCTGGAACGAGATCCCACGCTGTGGGCCACTTATCGGCGGATGGGGCGGATGTGGCCAAATTCCTCAGACGATCCGATTCCTCGGCGGTCAAGCTGAGCTGCAACGCGTTAAGCCGGCCGCTGGTGTGGCGAGGAAGCTTCTTCGATTGGGTGACCACTGTGTTGAGGCCGCCGGCCCGCAGGTAACCGGCCGAAAGAGGGTTGCTTAGGTTGAAAGTGTGGTGTGCGATGGCAGCGCATATGTGGCTGTACTCAGGGGGAGAATCGTCGTGATCGAGCACATGGCGAAGAGCGCTCGTGTGCGTCTCGATCGGAACGTGATCGACGATGACACCCTGAGCGACGATGCCGCTGCCGAAGGCTGAGCGCCAAAACAGCACTTGGTCTCCCACGTTGGCCTCTAGCGGCAGGTACGTGGGATACCCACACCTCGGCGCCACGCCATGAGCGTGATGCTGGTCGAGGCTGTGCAAGCTGGATGTATCGACCGGTAGTAGCCAATGAGCCGTCACGTTCACCAACCTTGCTTTCGTGTACTGCCGTGATCAGTAGAGTCTTTCGCCCGGCCGCGCCTCGTAGGGGATGCCCACACATGAACCGTTGCCGTTTGGTGCGATGCGACAGATCGCACACCGCCGAACGCCGGGGCAGTCACAGAAATCGCATCGGCCACCCCATCCGGCGCTTGTCGCGGGTGGACAAGGTTCCCACGCCACAGTGGGCGGGTTGGACGGTGCTGCGTCGGGCTTGCACGGGTGTTTCTGCCGGGGATCTTGCTGTAGCGGGTTGGAGGGTATCCGGCGTGGCTGACAGACAACCGGCTGGATCCGAAGCGATCCGCATGCAGTCGTAGCGGCTCCATCGGGACGCGCCGGTATCAAGGCATACGGTAACGCGGCACGGCGATGCGCCCCCTTCAGCGCTAACCCGGAGATTCTCCCGCGGCGTTATGACCTCTCAGTGGTGCTAGGCAAAAAGAACCGCGGAGACACTCCGAAAAGGTCAGCGAGTTCAAAAATTACGGCGATATCCGGTATGGCCTCACCGTTGTAATAGCGATAGATCTGAGTTTGGGATGGCGCGAAGTCGGGCGCTACGTGCTGAAGACTCTTCTGAACCGCCAGAGGGGTCACCTTGCGCAGCTTGCTTCCGGTACCTGCTGGCCGGTACCGGTGGCTGTTCGTCAATTCGGCCAGTCTCTCCCGGAAATATGTGACTGCCGGATGCAAAACCTGACGGACTCCCGCGTTGTCTCCGGGTTCAAAGTCGCTGCTCACGCGCTCCTGTCCTCCCATCGGCAAACACCACCTGTGCCCCTACTAGTAGTGCACACTACACACGAACTGATCCTTAGTGCGCAAGGAGTGGCGATCATCAACCCGGCATGCGCGATCGCAATTGCCTCACCAGCTGGGCATCACGGCTCCCCGTAGCGACGCATTGCTGCAGGTCGATGCCCCATGCCGCGCAGGACCCGGAACGTAACGATCGCGTAGGTTCGTGTGAGCAATGCAAATATGTGCAACGAATGCGTTGCCGTAGGACACCGCGAGAATTGCCGTGACATATAGCCAGTAATGACGCGCTGGCAAACAGGGCATCTTCCCTTACGGAGATTTCCCAGGAGGGGTGAAGCGCGGCTCCAGAAGGATGACCCAGGATTATTGCGTGTGATGTCAGAGAAGCGTTCAAACTGTCCTCGCGGGCGATATTATTTCATGCTGATCGAAAACCCCGGCATGCCTCGATACGTCCTAATTGGTTGATTTTTCTATTCCGCATACACTGACGGGCGGCGTCACGGTTCTGTGACATTATCTGATCACTCAACATCGGGAATATCTAGAAGTTCCCTGGCTGGAACGTCTAGGGCATGGGCGATGTCGAATAAGCGTTCATAGAGAAGCCCTCTTCGGCCATGCTCCATGCTCCACATCCAGCAGAACGTTGCGTGTGACTCCGGACTCCAGTGCAAGGGATTCTTGGGTCAGGCCTCGCGCTTTGCGCAATTCTCGGATTCGAAGGCCGACGGCAACGCGGTACTGCGCCCACTGAGTGGCCCGGCGGGGATCGGTTTGCGTAGGTCGAGTGGGCACGACATCAGTACGGAGGTGCGCAGGCAAATAGTCAGCCCTACTAGTAGTGCATTGATGTGTGGGCATCCCCTCATACGGTGAAGGTGCACCCCCAGACCGATGAAATCGGCTGGCGCATTTGCGAGGAGATTTTCATGCGCTCGACATCAGCGTGGTGCCACACGGGCCATTGCGGTCGGGCAACGGGCGCTTCTCGCAGACCGATCGACTGCGCGTCGGCGGCGGGCCGACTAGCCTGTCGGTGCCGTGAAGTAGCCTCGCCCGAGGCGACACGCCGAGCAGGGTCTGACCAATTGCCGATTGTCGTCCCGTGGTGCAATTTGCAGATCCAGACCGAGCGTGCCGGACGCGGACGTGCATGTCACCCGCGTGCACGGGCACCGCAAAGCGCTGTCGTACAGGCAGATTGCGCTCGGTCGCTGAGCCACGGCTGGTCCGCCTCGTGCGGTGTGCGGGGTGGTCGTTGTCACCACGAGCGGTAACAAATGGGGCATTGGCGCCCGACGCGCTACCGACAACCGTCGATCACCCTACTAGCGGGGCTAGCGTCACATCCGACGGCGCGTTCTGGCGGATGCCGGGATGTCCCGGAAAGAAACGGAGACAGCGATGCCGCCCAGGCCCACGATGGGACATCGGGACCGTGTGCGGGTGGAGTTCGGTCTCACACCGGACATCGCTGAAGCCGTCTACGCCTATGCCAAATCGAGTGGCCTGTCGCTATCGGCGGCGGGCAACCGGCTCCTGAACCACGCACTCACCCATATCGCCGGTGTCGTCACCAACGAGGCCGACAGGCATGCGACCGACACCGCCAGTGGTCACCGGCACACCGAAAGGAGGTAGAACCAGCAGACATCAATGAGCACAGCCGAATACAGATATCGGCAGCATGTACCTCTAAACGCCGAAAGCCGGGTAGCACCCCGGCTTTCAGCTCACCAAAGAGTCTCGCGGCTCTTCGAACCCTCCAAAGGAGGACCATGTCCATTTCAGCGTGCTCATGCACGGATGTCAACGGCCCACGCCGTGTGAGCGGCGGTGGTCGATGATGGCCCGATTCACAGGAAGCAAACGAGCCGGCACGACAAAGGTGATCGGCCCTCAGGAGCATCCTGAGCCCGCGTTGGAGGCGGCATCGGCGTTCATGCTCCGCGCTGCACAGACCCCGCTGCCTGACCCAGGTCCCGAGCAGTCGCAGCGCACGGCGACATTGACTGAGATCACGATCCGGCATCCCGATCCTGAAGTCGCGCGGGAGGCGGTGGCCCAAGCCGCCCAAGTACGGTGCATGACCGAGTTCACACGTCTATCTACTGATATGAGAACCTGCGCTGAGATCGCCAGGCACCTCGCATGGGCCGCGGTCGATGGTGTTGTCGACGCAAACAAGGCACTCAAACGTGGTCCGGTCGATGAGCGACTCGCCTTCACAGCTGACTTTCGCCCGCGCGGTCACCGGGAAATTCGAAACATCCTCTACAACGCCGGGCGACTACTCCATCCCACCGAGTACCCTCCCGCACGCGTGCTGCCCGCACCGCGCACCAAACAGAAAGCCGCTAGCTACCAAGAAATCCGTGCGCTCTACAGGATTCTGTGGGAACTGCCAAGTCCACTGGGGATGCGAGCGCTGGCGCTCGCCGATCTCAGCTACGGTGTCGGAGCCCGCCCGGCAGATTTCAAAGTGCTTCGCGGAACGTCGATTAGCACCATACGTGCCCATGGACGCGCGATCTGCGTGGTCACGCTACCCAACGTTGCCGGCGGTGTACGACAAGTGCCAGTGCTCGACCAAGGGATCAACTGCCGGCTCCTCGAGCTCGCCGCACGGGTCGGAGACGGACTGGTGTTGGCGCCGAACTCCGAGTTCGCCGAACGCAATATCGTCAACCGCATCAGCGAGAAGCTGACATCGAAAGGGTATCCCCCGGTGCGGTGTCAACCGCTGCGCAACCGCTGGATCCTCGACATGGCCGAACGGTGTATACCCACCGCACTGCTACTGCAGCTTGCAGACGTCCGAGATGTCCGGGTACTCGCTGACCTTCGAAATGAGCTACCCCACTACAAGGTTCGACACATCATCACCATCCAGCAGGAGAGCCTTCGATGATCATCGACCGCAAGCCTGACTGCACCATCGCGGCTGACCTCTTCCGGTACGCACACCAAGTTGTGTGGGAATCGGGCGTCGCTGAACTCATCGATGACCAATACCAGCTCCGCGCCGGCGAAGGCGGCCGGCCAACCACCGGCGTCGCCTATTCCACCACCGCAGTTCTGGTTGCCCTGCTGGTCAGAGTACTGATGACACGGCCTCCCACCCTGACCGGCATTGTGCAGACGATTGCCGAATTCCGCCCCGCCCAGCTTGCAGCGGTCGGGATGGCTGGCCACAACTCCACTACGAACTGGCAAGAGCACCGAACCGAGTACAAGCGCTTTACCAGCTGGTGGGCGCGCAGATTAACAGCATTCGACTCGTGGGCAGACCTGCCTGCGCGCCGCATGACCAACGCCGAGTACCGCACCCGCCTGGACAAGCGCACCGAAGAACAACGTGAACACGCCCGGCAGGCCGCACGCCTGCTTCACCTTGCCATCAATCGTCTGGTCGCCGCATCGGTCGAAGACGCGAACCCCGAGCATTGTCGCGGCGACCTTGTCGTCGATGGCACGCTCTACTCGGTAGCCAAACAGGACGGCACAATCGGCAGTGCCGCCGACAAACTGCGCGGGGCAGTGCTGGGAGCGAACTTCCACGTTCGCGACAAGAAATCAGTGGGCCGCAACGGTGAAAGCACCACCCGACAAATTACCTACGCCGCCATGAGCATGGAAATGACCGCGCTAACCCGCATCGGCAAACCCTCAGCGATGCACGCCGTAGCCCCAGTCTTTGTCGGCATAGCGATTCACTACGCGACCTCGGGCAGCCCGCAGGGAATGGCCGAGGCGCTCGAACAAGCCGAGGCCAACGGCCTAACCGGACGGCCCCCCGGGCCCCGGGCCCGCTGGCCGTTCATGACCTTCGACATGGCCTACAACTCAAAAGACGGATGCGCCGACATCCTGCTCAAACATCGATACAGCCCCGTCGGCCGATTCCCGGACAAATGGGGCATCGAGTGTCCGTCCACGACCCCGGCCTGGTCACCCACGACCGACACCGACCCCGGTGTACTGCAATGGGCCGGAGCCTTCTACTGCCCCGCCGTGCTCTCCAAGATCCGCGGTCACCGCACCCCCAAGATGGAACATCTCCTGGACAACGACAAGTTCCGTGCCCACGATAAGCGACTTCGGCGCATCCTCCCTTACCTGATGGGTTACAACTCTCGCCCCTTCTACGCACCAGACGGCTACGGCCGCCCACGGCTAGGACGCATCCGCAAGCAAGTGGTGAAGATGAAATTTGTCTGCCCGGCAGCCATGGGAACCGTCAAGTGCCCACTCAAACCCGAATCGATGCGCCACAATCCCGTCGGGGTCCCCCTCGCAGAACCAACGTGGCAAGCCCACGAGCGAGCATGCTGCGCCAACGCAAGCGTGATGATTACCCTGACCCCCGAACAGTTCAAGCGGGCGCAATGGGACCTAGTACCCGGCAGTTGGGAACACTCCCTCTATTTCGAAGCCGCTCGTGCACTCACCGAACAGAGGTTCAGCCACCTCAAATCAGCACACGTCACCGGTCTCAATCAGTTGAACTACGGACCACGGCGTGACCCCATGATCAAGCTGATTCTGGCCATGGCCGCGGTCGCCTCCAACCGTCACAGCCAGATGAACTTTGACCCACTCAAGCTGCGAGCGGAATCCATCGACATCCGCATGCGCCAGCTCGCCGACGACCTCGGCCACGAACCCGCGCGAACACCGCCAAGAACCTAGCCTCCTCACCAGAGATGGACCGGGCCGAACCGAGCCCGGTCCACCGGCGACTGTTCTCGTGCACCAAAGTCGGTGGAGTGAGCCGCCACATATTTGCCAATGAGCCGCACCATCGCCTGTGACCCCTACGAAATGGAGGATGTCGCATTGCTGCGAGAATCATCGCAGTGAGCCCTGAGCGGAAAGCCGACCACCTTTCAAACCACCCGAGCCCCGCCCATGCACCACAGAAAAGTCGGTGGAAACAAGGCAAAAGCACGGTGGAATCGACTAGACGCACGATGCCCTGAAGTGCGCTTGAGATCCACACACAGAAGCGGTTCTACGAACTGCGACGAAGGCCGCGGACTCAACCGAGTTCGCGGCCTTCTTGTTTGGCGGGCCAGATAGATACTGACGTCGTGGCTTCACAACTGAGAGCGTCGGACGGCACCGAACTGGTTTGGGACGTGACCGGCGACGGGCCACCGGTCGTCTTCGTTCACGGATCCAACGGTGGCCTGGACACGTGGGCCGCGGTCAGTGAGCATCTTTCGGGCTTCCGGATCGTGCGCTACGCCCGGCGCAACCACCGGCCGAGTGCGGCAGGCAGGTCACCCAACAGTTTCGCCACCGAGGCCGACGATCTGCGGTGCGTGCTGAATTCCGGGTGTGACGTCGCGGGGGAGAAGGCACACGTCGTCGGCGGGTCCTACGGCGCGACGGTGGCCCTTTATGCCGCGTTGGCCGATGCCGACCGGATCGCGTCACTGGCGCTGTTCGAGCCGCCTCTGCTGTTGTCGGGCGCCCATCTGCTGCCGGTCCTCGAACGGTTCCGGCGGTTCTGTGCGGACAGCCGCTATATAGATGCCCTCGAGATTTTCGCGCGTGAGGTCGCACGCGTTCCCGACGAGGTCATCTCGGCGACGCCGATGGAGATGCCGAGTGAAGAGTTCGGCCGCACCGTGACGACATCTGCGGGGGCCGATCTGGAAGCGATGGCCCATGACGGACAAGACATCGACCGGTGGGCTGCCATCGAGCTGCCGGTGCTGTTGATGCAAGGCGGCTTGAGCTGGGCACCACTTCCAGAAGGTATGGACCGCCTGGCCGAGGCGCTCCCGCACGCGCAGCGTGTCACCTGGCCCGACCAGTCCCATTTCGCGACCGACACGGCGCCGGGACGCGTGGCCGAGGCTCTGGGGCGCTTCTTCGCCACGGTGTGACTGTCAACTCAGCGCCTTCATGAACTTGGTCAACACGATATTGGCGATCGTGGCTGTCCAACCTAGTTGGGGGACGAAGTGCGCGACGACGCCCTCCAGATCGACCCACATATAACCGTGGGCGGCACCGCTCGTCGTCTGGAACAGGTGATCGGTCAGTACGTCGATCACCCCGACCGGGTGCCCGGTCTGGGCGACTATCTCGGCCAGCGTCTCTGCTTTCAAGTTGCCCAGCAGACGCCCCTCTGTCATTTCGACACGGGGGAAGGGCATCGAGGCGAACGCGGTGACGCTCGTGCCCGGTGCCGGATGCATGCCCGGCAGCTCTGATTGAGCCTGAAACTTGCGTATGTACTGCTTCACGGACCTGGCTTCCAGCGCCAGGATGGTGTCCATTCTCTCGCTACCGACCGCTGCGTCCGGAGCTGCCACGACGTAGGACAGGCGAGAGCTGGCCAAAAGCGATACGCGTAATGCGGACATGACGACTGGCACCGAGACCGTCCGACCCGGGGTCACGGTTTCGGTGACGTGCTTGAGGTTGAACAAGGAATGGTTCAAGTAACTTCGCAGGATCGCGGAGGGGAGCATCGGCAATGTTGCTCTCGCGTCGAGACCTGCGATGAGCGAGCGGGGAGCCGGATTCTCTATCCCGGCCAGCGCATCGAGCATCTGGTCGATCAATTCGCGGGTCCGGTTGAATTCTGCTGCGTCGGCGGCGCCGTCATTGGCGAAGTATGTTTCAAACAACCGGATCCCCCTTGTACCGGGTAATGCCTACTTGCGCTCCAACAGCTTCAGCAGATAATCCCCGTACCCAGATTTGGGCAGTTCCTTGGCGCGTGCGACCAGTTGATCGTCGTCGATGTAACCGGCCCGCCACGCGATCTCTTCGGGGACACCGATTTTCAGGCCCTGGCGGCGTTCGATGGTCCGGACGAAGTCACTGGCGTCGAGCAGGGAGTCGAAGGTGCCGGTGTCCAGCCACGCCGTCCCGCGGGCCAGCACCTCGACCGAGAGCCGGCCCTGGTTGAGATAGGTCTGGTTGATCTCGGTGATCTCGTACTCACCGCGGGCAGATTTCCGCAGTGAGCGCGCTATCTCGATGACGTCGTTGTCGTAGAAGTACAGCCCCGGCACGGCATACTGGGATTTGGGTACAACCGGTTTTTCCTCGAGGGACAGGGCGGTTCCGTCGGTGCCGAACTCGACCACGCCGTAGGCCGTCGGATTGGCCACCCAGTACGCGAAAATCGCTCCGCCGCTGACATTCTGGAACCGGCGCAGGCTGGTACCCAAGCTCGGTCCGTAGAAAACGTTGTCGCCCAACACAAGTGCCACCGAATCGGTGCCGATGTGCTCGGCGCCGATCATGAACGCCTGGGCCAGCCCCTCGGGCTGCGGCTGCGCGGCGTAGCTCAGGTTCACACCGAATGCCGAGCCGTCACCCAACAGGCGGTGGAACGCCGGTGCGTCGGTAGGCGTGGTGATCACCAGGATGTCGCGGATGCCCGCCATGATCAGCGTGGACAACGGGTAGTAGACGAGTGGCTTGTCGTACACGGGCAGCAACTGCTTGCTGACACCCGTGGTGATCGGATGCAGCCGGGTGCCGGACCCGCCGGCGAGAAGGATTCCGCGCATGACGCCCGTCACCCTATCGCGCCGGGTCCGGCCTCCCGGCGGCAATCAACTCAACGCAGCAGGTAGGACGTCATCGACAACGACCCGTAGGTGTAGCCGGTGACCAGAGTCTCGACCGAACCCGCTGCGGCACCGGCGAGCCCGGCGAAGTACAGCATCGGGATGAAGTGGTCCGGGGTGGGGACCGCAGCCGCGTAGTCGGGATGGCTTTCCAGGGCGAGGACATCGGCGGGGGAGTGCAAGAGCTGCTCGCGGGCCGCGTCGTCGAAGCGTCTGGCCCAGGCGAAGCCGTCGTCAGGCCGGCTCGCATCCATGCCGCCGAGGTTGTGCACGATGTTGCCGCTGCCGAGGACCAGGACGTCGCGCTCGCGCAGCGGAGCCAGCTTCGCACCGAGCTGCAGGTGGTATTCGGCCGGTTCGTTGGCGTTGATCGCCAGTTGCACAACAGGTATGGACGCGTCGGGAAAGGCGTGTCGCAACACCGACCAGGTGCCGTGATCGATACCCCAGCTGTCCACGTCGGCACCCACCCAGGTGGGATGCACCACGTCGCTGACCTCCTCGGCCAACTCCGGCAGGCCCGGCGCGGGGTACTGAACGGCGAACAGCTCGGGTGGGAATCCGTAGAAGTCGTGAATGGTGCGGGGGCGCGGCATCGCGGTCACCGCAGTGGCGTTGATGTACCAGTGCGCGCTGATCACCAGGATCGCGCGGGGCCGGGGCACTGCCTGCCCGAAACCGCGCCAGGCCGTGGTGAAGCGGTTGGATGCGAGCGCATTCATCGGGCTGCCGTGGCCGATGAACGCCGCGGGCATCAGGGCAGATGCTGGACCCATGAATTCAGCCTAAAGCGCCGGACCATCCCAATGGTCCATGCAGACCAGCTCGGTGACCGGGCGGCGGCGCACCGGTCCGTGGGAACCACGCGGCCAGCCCACCACGACATGGCCGGCCAGCATCCAGTCCTCGGGCACCCCGACGGCCTCCCGCAGTAACGGTTCACCGGCGTAGGACGCCCAGCTGGTCAGGCAGGCGCCCAGCCCCTGGGCCCGGGCGGCCAGCAGGAAGTTCTGCATGGCCGGGAAGATCGACCCGCCGAGCAGCAGTTCCGAGGCGGTGGGGAAGCGCTGCTGAGTGAACAGTACCGAGGTGAACTCGCCTGCCCGGTCGTGCAATTCGTAGGTGGCGCGGTTGTTTCTGGCCCGCCGACTGGTGTCGTCGGCGGCGGGCCGGGTCATGCCGTAGACGGGTTCGATGACGGCGAGCGCCTGGGCGGCTGCCTTGGCCACCACCGCGCGTTGCTCGGCCGAGCGCAGCACCACGAAGCGCCAGGCTTGTGCGTTGGCTCCTGATGGCGCCCACGCCGCGGCCTGCAGGCAGCGGGTCAGCGTCGCGTCGTCCACCGGTTCGCTGGTGAACCGCCGGATGGTCCGTGCTGTCGACATCACTTCCCACACGTCGTTGCTGGTGGAGCGGGTAGGGGACATGTCCCTCCTGGAGATCGCGAACGCTGCGGATGTGCCGACCATATGTGGTGGTGCACGACCCCTCGCGTCGGCGTGGCCCACCATGTGGCGGTGACCAGGCCGCTGCTGCGGTAGCGTTTCTGGGTGTGCAGGCCAGTGTCGGCCTGTGCACCTCAGGAGTTCGCGCTGTTCGAGCTGCCGGAGCACGTGACGCGCAGCGATCACGTCCGGCGGGGATTTGGTGTTCTGATGCCCGATCTGTATCCCGTCGACGATGCCGACGACGCGGATCCCAGGCTGGCACCACTGCTGGCCTGGCGTCAGCAACTGGTCGACTCCGGCGCGGTGGCGGCGCGCAGTTTCAAAGAGGCCCATCTGCGGCTTGTGCTCCGGTCCGGGCGCACCGATGTCGAGCAGATCCGGGAGATGCTGCCCGGATCGGTCGCCGAGCATGCCGACGAAATGGCCAGGCTGCTCGCCGAGCTCGAATCCGGGGCCCCGGTCAATGCGCCCGAGCCTCGGGAACCCGCGGCCGGTGAGGTGCGCGCCATCGCATTCCGCCACGATCCGGCCCGCCCCGGCGTCGTCGATCTCAGCTGGCCCGACTACCAGGCCAACGGGGGAGTGGTGCTGTACCGGGTGGTCAGCGGCGACGACCGGGAGCCCAAATCCCCGGAAAACGCTGATCTGGTCGCGGCCACACCGTTGTCGGCTGCCAGTGACGACCGGCCGTTGACCGGCCCGGTGCGCTACTACCAGGTGTGGGTCATCACCGGGACGTCTCGGTCCGACGCCCTGAGCACCCGGCCGGTGCTGTACGCCAGTGCGGTCATGGTTCCACCGGTCAGCGACGTAGCCGTTCGCGAGGACAACGGCCTGGTCATCGGAAAGTGGACGGCGCCTCCGACGTCGAGTTCGGTTCACGTGTACCGCATCCCGATGGACGACGCGGCCGATGTATCCGGGATCGACGAGGCGCAGTACCGCATCCTGGCCGATGGCGAGCACCGGACAGGTTTCGTCGATTCCGCAGTGACGCGGGGGGCCCGATACCGCTATCGGGTGCGCTGCGCCGTCGACCTCGACACAGGCGTGAAGCTCTCCGAGCCCGTCGACGCCGACGTCGAGGTGTCGGCGGTGCTGTCGGCGGTCACCGACATCACGGTCGATACCGGATTCGACGGCGAAACGTTCGACGTGTCGTGGGCTGCCCCGGGAGCTGAGGTGGCGGTCTACCTCAGCCAGACCGGTCCGAGCGCCGGTGGGGCGGCCACCGAGCTTCCGGAGAAAGCACTCGATCAGGTTGGGCTCACCCCGGACCTGCGGCTGCGCGGGCCGGTGACGGATCAGCCGCAAACCGACGGCTCCCACCGCTCCCTGATGGCCGGGGTGGCCTGGCCCCAGGGCTGGAGCCGGGCCTACCTCACACCGGTGACGATCCTGGCCGGACACGCGGTGCTGGGCCGGACGGTGTCGGCGGTGCGCACCGGCACGATCCGTGACATCGAGCTCGTCGAGTACTGCAACAAGCAGGTGCTGACCTTCGAGTGGCCCGACGGCGCCGCCGGTGTGGTGGTGACCCTGGCGGCCAAGGGCCACGACCCCCGCGCCGGCCTGACCGGCCGGTCTTTCGAGATCTCGCTCGAGGATTACGAGAAGTACGGCGGTATGCACCTGACCGGTGCGCTCCCGGTGGGTGGCTGCTCGTTGCACCTGGCGCCGGTGGCGTTCTCCGGCGGCCGGCGAGTGACCGGTCCGGTGGCCAGCATCGAGTATCCCGGCATGCTGCGGCTGCAGTACGCGGTGCGAATTGGCCGCGACCCCAATGGTTTCCCCACCACCGCCACCGTCGCGGTGCGTTCCGAACACGACCTTCCGGGCTCGCCCTCGTTCGTGTTGGTCAACAATCCTCAGCGGATGCCGTTGAGTGTGCACGACGGCCAGCCGGTGGATGTGGCGCCGCTGGATTCGCAGGGACAGTTGGCCGACCAGCCGTCCAAGCAGTTGCGCTGGACGGCGCTGACCGCATCGGGCAGTGGCGAGCTGTGGGCCGCCAATGTCAGTGGCCTGCAGGGCTGGATTCGGCTGTTCCTCGACATCCCGGATCCCGTACAGCTGCGGACCGTTGCGCTGCTGGATCCGCCGGTGCAGACCCTGCAGCTCACCGCGACAGTCTTATGACCTCGCGCTACGGCCAGCTCGCCTACACGTCGTTCGATGCCGTCGGGAATGTCGGTGGTTGGCAGGTCAAGGAAACCAGCGGCGATCTGACGCCGGAGGAGACGCAGGCCTTGATCGCCGGGGTTCGCACGGTGTTCCGTCCGGTGGGGCAGATACCGGATTTCCCCACCCCTGAGCAGCTTGAGCAGGGCCCTCGCCGGCTGGCCTACCGCCATCTGGCCGAAGGCGCCGGCTACTGGCACACCTTCCCTGCCGGGTCGGACAGTATGGGCCGGCCGGGCAACGTATTCGCCCACGTGCTGTTGGATCGGGCGCCTGATACCCACCCGCGTTGCCGGGCCATCCAACGGTGGCGGTCTGCGCACTGGCTGCAGCCTTACGGTGCCGCCGCGGTGGCCCGGGCCGTGCTTCCCGGGGTGCTGCCGGAGGTGGGCGGCGCGGTGACGAAGGACAGCGTGGTGGCGTTCGCGTTGGATACCGCCACGTGGCGGTTGGCGACGCTGTTCGCGTTGTTGGATGCGGTGGCCGCGGCGCTGGCCGGCGGGCCTCCGGTGGTGCTGGGCGTGCAGTCCCCGGACGCGGCAGCGCAGTGGATCGGCCTGGTGAGTTTCCTGATGTCCCCGGGCACCGCTGCGGGCTTGAGCTTTTCCACGTTCGATCGCGCCGAGCAGGTCGCGCCGCACAACGGGCAGGTGCTGAGCGCGGTGCCGGTGGGGGATGTGGCCGCTATCGAGCCGGGCATGGTGGTGATCAGCGAGTCCGAGACGGTGTCGCTGGGTGAGCTCGGCGGTGATCCGCACCGTACCGCCGGTGGGCACCGCATCGAGGTGACGCGGTGGTCGGTGATGGCGCAGGTGGTGCTGCTCGATGCGGCGTCGGCCCGCCGCGTGCTCGACGACATCGACACGTTCTCCACCCAGGTGCGTGATGACGGGTTGCATCCGGCGTGGCCGATGGCGATGGCGGTGGCCCGGCACCCGGAGTTCGCCGACGCGCAGGCGGAGGCCCATGAGGTGATCGGCGCGCATTCGCCGCCGGGTGCGCTGGTCGGGTCCGAGGCCGCGCACACCATCGCCGACGTGCTCTCGGCCATGGTGGGCGCTACGACGGGCGACGCGTGGCGGGCCGTGCACGAGTTGCCGGACGGAGCGGGTGCGGCCTTCGCCGATGCCACCTACTTCGCCAGGGCGATTGCCGATGACGCGTGGTTGACCCAAGACGGCCCAATTCCGTTGGGGCCGAGAATGTTTCACGGGAAACCAACACCTTCGGCATTGCGGAAGGCGATCGGGCCGGCCATAGAGGATAGCAGGACGCACGGGCCCGATCGATTGCTGCGGGTTGTCGACCTGTTGTTGCGGGCCGGAGTCGCCGACGACCGGTTGGTGACGGCGTTGACCGAGGGCGTGCTGCCGGCTCTGGCGGATCCGGGGGTGCGTGCGCGGATCGGTGCCGCGGACCGGCTGTCGCTGGCGGTGTGGTTGCTGCGCGACGGTGACACCGGGGGCAACGCCATCGCTGACGACGTGCTGGACTGGCTGGCCGAGGCGGCCGCTGTGCCCGAGCCCGCAGAGCTCGCCGAAGCGCAGCCGTGGGATCCGGTGTGGATCCGCGCCGCGCTGCGTGGGCTGCGGTCGCGGCGGCACGGGCCGCAACTGGCCGGCGATCTCGGTGCGCAGCTGTGGTGGCTGCGGATCACCGAGCCCGAGCACTTCGCTGCCGCGGCTGCGGCCTCGGTCTGGAGCCCGTCGGATCTGCTGCTGGCCATCGGAGCAGAGCCGCTGCCCAGGATGGCCGCACTGCGAACCCTGGTGGGGGCGGCGGATTCGGTCGCGTTGCGCCGGCTGGCCGGCAAGGTGATCGAGGACAACGGTGACAACGTGGCGGTGGCGTGCGCCGCGGTACGCCACGTCGAGCCGCAGGAATGGCTGCACAAGGGCTATCTGCACACGCATCAGAGCTCCTATGTGCCGCTGTGGGATCACGTGCTGGCCGGATTGGAACCGGCGTCCGTGCACCCGGATTTCTCGGTGCGGCTGCTGGCGTTCGCGCTGCTGGGTGTGCTCACCGGTCAGCCGTATCCGCAGGCCTGCAACGATCTGGTCACCGAAAACGGTTGCGGCGCACAGGCGGTGGCCCGGGTGCTGCCGCTGGTCGACGGCGGCCGGCTGGCGCCGGTGACGGTGGTGGCGATCAGCCTGCTGAGAAGCGCCGCGGCCGAGTCCGGCGCCTATGTGCTCGACCCCGTCGATGAGCTCGCCGGAACGCTGGCCGCCCAGGTGGCGGCCACCATGGGCGGCACCGACGCGGAATCCGTGGTGGGGTTGATGGCGCAGTTGTCGGGTGATGCCTCTGAGGGGACGATGCGCGGATACCGCAAAATGGTGAACAGACTGCTGACGCGCCGGGGCGAGCACCCGTCGCTGGCGGAGCGACTGAGGGGGAGCCGGGGCTGACATGAGCAAATGCCCGCGGTGCTTCACTCTGCTGAGCCCGAACAATCACCTGTGGACGCTGCCGGCCCAGGCCGGTGGCACGCGCTATCGCGACGACGTCGCCTCTGCATATGTCGGTGCGCCCGCCGACTGCGGTCCGCTCTACACCTGGACCCGCGCGCCGGGCTACAACGGCCCGCCGCCGCCGGTGTCGGAGGCCAGCCGCGCGTTGCAGGGGCACGCGGTGGAGATCTGCCCGACCTGCCACTTCACGCTTCCCGACGGCTTTCGGGAGGGGCATGCCATCTGCATCGCACTCGCCGGCGCACGGGCGACCGGCAAGAGCCTCTATATCGCGGTGCTGGTCAAGCAGCTCGAGCTGTTGTGCGAGCGCTTCGGTGTGTTGATGGAACCGGTCACCCGGGCCACCGCGCAAAACTACGTCACCAACTACGAGGGACCGCTGTACGTACAGCGGGGCCTGCTGCCGCCCACTCCGACGGTGCACACCCAGGCCCCGAATCAGCGTGAGCCACTGGTGTTCTCGATCGGTGTCTGGCACGGTGTGCGTCGCTTCCTGGTGCTGCGGGATGTGGCGGGCGAGGACCTGGAGAACGGTGATCTGCGGGCCCCGCCCTTCCAGTTCTTCGCCCACGCCGACGCGGTGTTCTTCATGTTCGACCCGCTGCGGGTCAAAGCCATTCGCGATCAGCTGCAGGACCTACTACCGCCCCAGCCGTTCAGCGGCGGTGAGCCGCGATCGGTGTTGGCCAATCTGCTGATGGCGGTCAACCCGGGCCAACCCAAGCTCGCGGTGATCTTGTCCAAATTCGATGTGCTGCGGGCGCTGCGTGACGTGCAGGGTTCGGAATGGGCCCTGGTCATGTCGAACGGGGGAGCGGCGTTCCTGCGCGACACCTCCGACGGCAAGCGCTACGACGACGTCGACGGTCAACTGCTCGACCAAGAGGTGCGCAGCCTTTTGGTCCGGCTGCACGGCGGCTCGATCGTGGCCGGCGTCGAAAATCCGTCCTCGGGTCCGCGGTTGGCCAGCCGGTATTTCGCGGTGTCGGCACTCGGCCATGCACCCACCGGAAACCGTCTGCACGCCAGGGGTATTGCCCCGTTCCGGTGTGTGGATCCGGTGCGTTGGGTGACCTCGCAGTTCGGTGTGCTCTAGGCCCGTGGCTATGGTGGGCTGAGGTGAGCAGAGAGGTGACAGGTGGGCAAGAACGAGCGCACGAAGATCGTCATGAGCGATGACGAGATCGCCGAATTCATCGAACGCAGCCGCACCGCCACGATGGCCACGGTGTTGCCCAACGGCCGACCTCACCTGGTCGCCATGTGGTACGCGGTGCTCGATGGTGAGATCTGGTTCGAGACCAAGGCCAAGTCGCAGAAGGCGGTCAACCTGCGTCGCGACCCGACGATCACGGTGATGATCGAGGACGGCGACACCTACAACACCCTGCGGGGGGTGTCGATCGACGGCACCGCCGAGATCGTCGACGATCCGGAAACCCTGCTGCGCGTGGGGATCAGTGTGTGGGAGCGCTACACCGGTCCCTACACCGAGGAGATGCGCCCGTTCGTCGACCAGATGATGAACAACCGTATCGCCGTGCGGGTGGTGCCCAACCGGCAGCGCAGCTGGGACCACCGCAAGCTCGGGCTGCCGGAGATGCCGGTCGGCGGCAACACGGCCCAGTATCTGAACGCCTAACCCGACGGCCGCGGACGCGGTTTGAGCCGCCCGTTGGGTAGCGGCGGTGCGGGTAGCCGCGCGATGTGGCCTTGGTAGCCGTGCACGTCTCCGAAGCGTGCGTCGCCGGCCTGCCACAGTTCGCGGTAGGTCACGATGTCGTCGTGGCTGCGGCCGACGAAGTTCCACCACATCACCAGCTCTTCGGTGAACGGCGGCCCGCCCAACAGGATCGCCCGGGCCGGGCCGTCGCCGCGGTTGGTCAACTGCAGCTGCGCGCGCCCGGGCGCCTGATAGCCCAGATCGGCGACGGCCAGCGTGGTGCCGCACACCTCGATCTCGCCCTGGTCCAACAGGACGCCGTGCTCGAAGGCCGGGTCGACATCCAGCGTCAGCACCGCACCCGGATCCAGGTCGAGCTGCGCGCCCAACAGTGGCGTGAAGGTGTGTACCGGGGAGGCCGAGTCCGCCAGCTCACCGAGAAAAACGCGGATGGTGGCGTCGTCGACGGTTTGTGGGGGCGGCGCGTAGTGGGCGAAGTCGCGCCCGGTGTCGCGAGCGGAGTCCGGCAGGGCCACCCACAGCTGCACGCCGTGCAGCAGTGTCGTCTCGGGCGTCGAGACCTCCGAGTGGCATATCCCGGCACCCGCGGTCATCAGGTTGAGTTCGCCCGGGCGAACCATGGCATGCACTCCGGCGCTGTCGCGGTGTTCGATCAGGCCTTCGAAAAGCCAACTCACTGTTTGTAATCCGGTGTGGGGGTGGGGCGCCACGTCCATGCCCCGGCCGGCGGCCCGGACGTCGTGGGGTCCGTAGTGGTCGGCGAAACACCACGCACCGATCATGGACCGGTCCCGCTGCGGCAGGGTGCGCCTGACCAGCATCGCCCGGGGCCCGCCCAGCGGTACCTCCCGCGGGTGCAGAACCCCGGTGAACTCCGAGTTGGCGCACGTGACTTCGGCAGGCGCCGTGTCGGTGTTGCTCATGAATCTCACGGTAACCGCGTTCAGGCGAGCTGGACGCGATAGGCGGTTAACATGACCCGCATGACCGGGGGATTGACAGCCGAAGACGTTCGCAACACCGAATTTTCGAAGCCGCCGATGGGCAAGCGCGGTTATGACAAGAAGTCGGTGGATGATTTTCTCGCACTGGTGGCCCGGAGGCTCGACGGACGTGGCCACCTCGATGCCGACGATGTCCGAAACATCGCGTTCCCCAAGCCGCCGCTTCTTCAGCGCGGCTACAACGAGGACGATGTGGACGCTCTGCTCGATGCGGTGGTCGCCACGCTCGAGCGGTAGTCGAAGGAGAAGTTGGGGGACGGTGCCGTCACTGCGCCTCGCGGCGAGTGGTCGCTCGAAGCGACGATTCTGGTGTGGGGCCCGGGGCAATGCCCGACACCGTCCGCGGGTGTAACGACATACCCCGGGCCCCTATTCCTCCCCCAGTGGAAATGTGCCCTTGCCCTGCCGTCCCCTCGAATCGGCAGCGCAAGGGCCAGACAAAAATACTGGTGTGTTGCGCCGGCTTGGGCTCAGGCGGCTTCGGGAAAGACCAGGCCCAGCTTGCGCACCGGGTAGCCGTTGCGCTCGGCCAGTGAGCGGAGCTGCTTGAGCGCGAAGGTACGGCCGCGGCCCGCCTCGGGAACCATGATGCCGGCCCAAAGTCCCTCGGCGCGGGGAAGCTCGCAGGCCTCGCGGGCACAGAGCCAGCGCCGCGGGCATTCCCGGCAGACGACCTTCGCCTGATCGTCGGGCGTGGAGGTCCACCGCTCCGGGTCACTGGTGCACACGCCGAGCGGGATGCCATTGGCCATCAGTGCGTTCATGCTCTGCTCCTGTTAGGACTTTTGTTGCGGTGTGTCCCGCGTTGGGAGGAACGCTATAGCAAGAACCGTAGCGTTGCAACAGTTTGATCCAAACCGCAGCGGTGCAACGCTACGGAAATTTGCAAAGTTAACGATGCTCGATCACCAGCGAAAAGGGTCTTTGGATCTAAAACCGCACGTCAGAACGCTGGTGGGTACCTCGGTGTACCCGTAGCGTGAGTGCGGTTTGACCGCGAGGGAAGCCGTAGCGTCATGGTTGTTTGCTACGAATGCGAAAAACCCAATGCGTAGCGGTGCTGCGGTCTGGGGTTAGGATTGAGGCGTTCCGGCAACCGCTTCAGCACATGGCTGAGGCTGAGCACATTGGCGAGGAAACAGCCCCGTATGACCGACGCTGAGTACGACCTCGCCACGGGCGAGTTCGATGTCGGACTCATTCGCGCTGGTGCTGCAGCCGCGGCCAGACGCCGCGAACTCGACATCAGCCAACGCAGTCTCGCCGCCGACGGGATCATCAACGCCGGGGCACTCATCGCGTTCGAGAAGGGCCGCAGCTGGCCCCGCGAGCGCACCCGGCTCAAGCTCGAAGAGGTGTTGCGCTGGCCGCCTGGCACCATCGCCCGGCTGCGCCAGGGCGGGCCGGCACCGGATCCGGCGACGCCTGCACCGGCGGCCGTTGAACCTCCCACCGTCGTCACCGCGCAGCCGGCCTTGGCCACCACACCGCCTGCCAATGACGAGGTACCGCTGATCGCACAGGCGGTCCTGACGGCGGTGAACACGCTGGAGTCGACGATCGCCACGCTGCCGGCAGTCGGAGAACCCGAGTTCACGCCGCGGGTCACGTCCGTGCTCGCCGACCTGCGACAGCTCGAGGCGGTGGCCGCCCGCGCCGCGCGGCTGAGCATGGTGACGCCCGCCCTGATCAAGGCGCTCAGCGCGGTCCGGCGCCAAATCGATGAACTGACCACCCGCGCCGCCACCGCGCCCGGAGCCACCCTCGGACAGCGCCTGTATGCCGCGCGTCGCCAGGCCAACCTGACGCTCAGTGAAACCGCAACGGCGGCAGGAGTTTCCGAGGACACCGTGGCCCGCGCCGAGGCCGAATACCCGGTAGACGCCCCGGCCGTGCACGCCTTGGAGGCCCTGATCGGCGCGATGCGCTGATCGGTTGCCCCGCTAGTTGTCCCGGCGCTCGTCCTGGGCCGGGAAATGCTCGGCCAGCGCCGCGGCGATCTCCAGGAACTTGCGCCGGGTCGCGGTCGACATCTCCCGCGGATCCACGACCCCGCCGGGCCGCAGATGCCCGTCGTAGGGCACCTCGATGACGCGCTGACCCTGACCCGAGAACTGTCCGGCCAAGACGGAGCGCATGCGTTTGTCGGCGTGGCCGTCGGAATCGTTGAGCACCACGACCGTCCGCTGCAACAGGCCCGTCATCTCGTGCGCGGCCAACCAGTCCAGCGTCTGACCGGCGGTGGCGGCGCCGTCGACCCACGGTGAGGAGACCACGATCAAGCCGTCGAGATCGCGCAGCACCTCCTGGGTGACGGGCGAGTCCATGGTGGAACTGCAGTCCACCACCGAGATCGAGAAGTGTTTGTCGAGCCGCGTGGTGGCCTCGCGGTAGATGGCCGCGTCGAGCACCCGGCGACGGGCCGGGGTGCCCTCGCCGGCCAGGACGAACAGGCCGGCAGCGTTGTTGCCGACGCGACTGCGCACATCGGCGAACGAGTCCAGGTGCTTGTCGTTGGCCAGTTCCCAGTACGAGCTCTGTGCGTGCGGATCGACGCGGCTGCCGAGCTTGCCGAAGGACGTATCGGCGTCGATGGCCACCACGCGATCGTCCTGACGCAGCTGGGCGAAGATCGAGCCGACGCTGGCCGAGACCGTGGTCTTGCCGACGCCGCCCTTGCCCATCACCCCGACCTTGTAGTGGCCGCGCAGGACACCCTTGATCGTGCTCTCCAACTCGGCCTGACGAAGGTCCTCGGGCGAAGGGCCGGGGTTGATCAGGCCGAACGTGGCGCGGTACACGAACAGTCGCCAACCACTGCCCGGTGGCTGACGCTTCGGCGGCAGCAGCTCATTGACCCGGATGCGGTCGGCATAGGAACCGGTGGGCAGTGGCGGTACACCCGGCGAGATATTTGGATCCGGCGCGAACCCGCCTTCGGCAGGCCAGGGTTGGCCGGGCGGCGGGCCGTAGGGCTGCGGCGGCGGGCCACCGGATCCCGGTGGTCGCTGAGACGGAAGCTGCCAGCCCGGGGGATGCTGCTCCCACGGATCGGGCCGGCGTTCCGGATGGCCCTGGGTAGGCGGTGGCTGGTGCGGCGGCATCGGGTGGGCATCGTGCGGAGGCGCCTGCGCCGGAGG